>JAZUEB010000001.1:0-40620 GCA_045639965.1 Vescimonas sp.
GCTGGTGAACATCGAGGGCGAGGAACGGCTGCTGTACAAACCCATTCCCATTGATGTCTGCTTTATCCGCGGCTCCTATGCCGATGAATACGGCAACTGCACCGTCCACCGTGAGATCGGTCCCCTGGACGTGACTGCCCAGTGTCAGGCTACCAAGAATTCCGGCGGTAAGGTCATCGTACAGGTGGAGAAGATCGTGCAGGGCGGTACGCTGGATCCCCGGCTGGTAAAGATCCCCGGCATCTATGTGGATGCCATCGTGGTGGGCTCCATCGAGGATAATTTGCAGTGCCTGGGGATGCCCTACGACGGCGCCCTCAGCGGCGAATTCCGCATTCCTGTGGACGATATTCCCCCCATTCCCATGGACGCCAAGAAGATCCTGGCCCGTCGTGCCGCTATGGAGCTGCCCCAGGACGCCATCGTCAATCTGGGCACCGGCGCGCCCGAGAAGATCGCCAATGTGGCGGCGGAAGAGGGTATCTCCGACAAGCTGACCCTGACCGTGGAGGCCGGATCTATCGCCGGTGTACCCTATGGCGGTACCCAGTTCGGCGGCGCTGCCAACTCCATGGCCATTCTGGACCACAACGTGCAGTTCGACTTCTATCAGGGCGGCGGTCTGGACGTGGCATTTTTGGGTCTTGCCGAGACGGCGCCCAACGGCGATCTGAACGTATCCAAGTTCGGGACCCGTCTGGCCGGCGCCGGCGGCTTCATCGACATCACCCAGAACGCCAAGAAGGTGGTCTACTGCGGCACCTTCACCGCCAAGGGTCTGGAGACCAGGTGCGAAAACGGCAAGCTGGTGATCGTGAAGGAGGGCAGCAAGAAGAAATTTGTTAACGAGGTGGAGCACATCACCTTCTCCGGTACCTACGCCAACAAGGTACATCAGCCCGTTCTGTACATCACCGAGCGCGCCGTATTTGAGCTGCGCCCCGAGGGCGTGACCCTGATCGAGACCGCGCCCGGCATCGACCTGCAGACCCAGGTATTGGATCAGATGGAGTTCATGCCCAAGATCGCCGACGACCTGAAGCTGATGGATGAGCGCATCTTCCGGGAAGAGCTGATGGGTCTGAAGAACGACTAATCATCCACACACGACTGACGACATATAAGGAGGAAAAATTTCCATGATGACCGCAAAAGAGTATATCGACAGCCTGCGTAAGCTGAACACCCGCGTGTATATGTTCGGCGAGAAGATCGACAACTGGGTGGATCACCCCATGATCCGTCCCTCCATCAACTGCGTGGCCATGACCTACGCATTGGCACAGGATCCCCAGTATGAGGACCTGATGACCGCCACCTCCAGTCTGACCGGCCACAAGATCAACCGCTTTACCCATCTGCACCAGTCCAGTGAGGATCTGGTGAAGAAGGTGAAGATGCAGCGTCTGCTGGGGCAGAAGACCGCCTCCTGCTTCCAGCGCTGCGTGGGTATGGACGCGTTCAACGCCGTGTATTCCACCACCTTTGAGATCGACGAGAAGTACGGCACCAAGTACCACGAGAACTTCAAGAAGTTCCTGGTGATGGTGCAGGACGAGGATCTGACGGTGGATGGCGCTATGACCGACCCCAAGGGCGACCGCTCCAAGGCTCCCCACGAGCAGAACGATCCCGATATGTACGTCCACGTGGTGGAACGCCGCCCCGACGGTATCGTGGTGTGCGGCGCCAAGTGCCACCAGACCGGCTCCATCAACTCCCACTGGCACATCTTCATGCCCACCATCGCCATGGGCGAGGCGGACAAGGATTGGGCCGTGTCCTTTGCCTGCCCCACCGACGCCGAGGGCCTCTATATGATCTACGGCCGTCAGTCCTGCGACACCCGCAAGATGGAAGAGGGCTGCATTGACGTGGGCAACAGCAAGTTCGGCGGCCAGGAAGCGCTGGTGGTGCTGGATCACGTGTTCATCCCCAACGAGTACATCTTCCTCAACGGCGAGTATGAGTTCGCCGGCATGATGGTGGAGCGTTTTGCCGGGTATCACCGCCAGAGCTACGGCGGCTGCAAGGTCGGCGTGGGCGATGTGGTGATCGGTGCTGCCGCTTTGGCCGCCGAGTACAACGGCGTGGAGAAGGCTTCCGCCGTGAAGGATAAGCTGATCGAGATGACCCATCTGAACGAGACCCTGTATTCCTGCGGTATCGCCTGCTCCTGCGAGGGCTGCCCCACCAAGGCGGGCAACTACCAGATCGACCTGCTGCTGGCCAACGTGTGCAAGCAGAACGTGACCCGCTTCCCCTACGAGATCGTGCGTCTGGCGGAGGACATCGCGGGCGGATTGATGGTGACCATGCCCAGCGAGAAGGACTTCAAGTCCGCCACCGTGGTGGGCCGCGAGGGTGAGACCATCGGCGACATCTGCAATAAGTACTTTGCCACCCACGAGGGTGTCAGCACCGAGGACCGCGAGAAGGTCATGCGCTTCCTGGAGAATATGTGCCTGGGTGCTGCGGCTGTGGGTTACCGTACCGAGTCCATGCACGGCGCAGGCTCTCCCCAGGCGCAGCGCATCATGATCGCACGTCAGGGCAATATTCAGGGCAAGAAGAAGCTGGCCAAGAACATCGCCGGCATTCAGGACTAAAGGAGAAAGAAAACTATGGAATTTAATCTGAGCAAGGAACATCAGCTCATTAAGAAGATGATGGCTGAGTTCACCGAAAAAGAGGTCAAGCCCATTGCGGCAGAGACCGACCGCACCTGCGAGTATCCCCGGGAGACTATCGAGAAGCTGTTCGACCTGGGCGTGATGGGTATCTGCGTGCCCCAGGAATACGGCGGCTCCGGCTCCGATCCTCTGGCCAGCGCCATCTGCGTAGAGGAGCTGAGCAAGCAGTGCGCCTCCACCGGTGACATCGTGGCTACCCACAACGGCCTGTGCTGCGATCCCATTCTGAACTACGGCACCGAGGAGCAGAAGAAAAAGTATCTGCCCATGCTGAGTAAGGGTCACGTGCTGGGCGGCTTCGCCCTGACCGAGCCCAACGCCGGTTCCGACGCCTCCAAGGGTCAGACCGAGGCCATTTTGGACGGCGACCACTATGTGATGAACGGCTCCAAGATCTTCATCACCAACGGCTATGCCGCGGACATCTTCGTGGTGTTTGCCATGACCGACAAGAGCAAGGGCACCAAGGGCATCTCCGCGTTCATCATTGAGAGCAGCTTCCCCGGCTTCTCCGTGGGTAAGCACGAGGAGAAGATGGGTCTGCACGGCAGCCCCACCGCTGAGCTGGTATTCACCGACATGATCGTACCCAAGGAGAACCTGCTGGGTAAGGAGGGCAAGGGCTTCTCCATCGCCATGGCGACTCTGGACGGCGGCCGTATCGGCATCGCTGCCCAGTCCCTGGGCATCGCTGAGGGCGCTATGGCGGAAGCTATCGCCTACACCAAGGGTCGTACCCAGTTCGGCAAGCCCATCTCCAAGTTCCAGAACACCCAGTTCACCTTTGCGGACATGGAGCTGGGCTGCGAGGCCGGCCGTCTGCTGATGTATCAGGCCGCTATGATGAAAGCCGAGGGCAAGCGCTACACCAAGTACGCCGCCATGGCCAAGCTGTTCTGCTCCGAGCACGCCATGAAGACCACCACCAAGGCGCTGCAGATGTTCGGCGGCTACGGCTACACCAAGGATTATCCCATGGAGCGCATGATGCGCGACGCCAAGATCACCGAGATCTACGAGGGCACTTCCGAAGTCCAGCGCATCGTGATCTCCGGCAATATGGGTCTGTAAGGAGGTAAAGGAAAGATGAAGATTTTAGTGACTGTCAAGCAGGTACCTGATACCTCCGGCAAGGTTGCTGTCAATGCGGATGGTACTTTGGACCGTGCATCCATGCAGACCATTATCAACCCCGACGATCTGAACGCCGTGGAGGCCGCTCTGAAGCTGAAGGATGCTTACGGCTGCAAGGTCATCGCCTTCACCATGGGGCCTCCTCCCGCAGAGGGAATGCTGCGCGAGCTGATGGCCATGGGCGTGGACGAGGGTGTTCTCATCACCGCCCGGGAGTTCGGCGGCTCCGATACCTACGCCACCTCCCAGACCATCCCCGCCGCCATCGGCACCTACGGCGTGGACAAGGACGATATCGTGTTCTCCGGCCGTCAGGCCATCGACGGCGATACCGCACAGGTTGGTCCCCAGATCGCGGAAAAGCTGGGTCTGGAGCAGGTGTCCTACGTGGGCGCTATCGAGAAGGACGGTGACACCCTGAAGGTGCGCCGTATGCTGGAGGACGGCTACATGACCATAAAGGTCAAGACCCCCTGCCTGCTGACCTGCGTGAAGGAGCTGAACCAGCCTCGTTACATGTACATCAAGGACATTCTGGCCGCTTACAGCAAACCCCTGACCGTGATGAACTACGAGACGCTGAAGGATCATCCCCTGATCGACGAGACCACCATCGGCCTTGCTGGCTCTCCCACCAACATCTTCAAGTCCTTTACGCCGCCCCAGAAGGGTGTGGGCACCATGCTCAAGGGCGACAACAAGGCCGTTGCCGCGCAGGTCGCCGACGTACTGGCCGGGAAGCACATCATTTGATAGGGAGGAGCGACGAATATGGCATACAATAGCATGAACATTGACGAGTTCAAGAACGTATGGGTGTTCTGTGAACAGCGTCAGGGCAAGATGATGCCCACTACATTTGAACTGATCTCCGAGGGTCGTAAGCTGGCGGATGAGCTGGGCGTGGAGCTGTGCGGTCTGCTGCTGGGCGACAACGTGGAGGGGATCGCCAAGGAGCTGGGCGGCTACGGCGCGGACAAGGTCTATGTCTGCGAAAGCCCCCTGCTGAAGGACTATACCACGGACGGCTATACCAAGGTCATCGTGGAGGCCGTGGAGAGCCTGAAGCCCGAGATTTTGCTGTTCGGCGCTTCCAACATCGGCCGCGATCTGGCGCCCCGCTGTGCTGCCCGTCTGCACACCGGCCTGTGCGCCGACTGCACCCACCTGGACGTGGATCTCAACGGCTACATCGACTTCCTGCGTACCGCCTCTTCTCTGGACGTGGACAACACCAGCTTTGAGAGCAAGACCTTTGACGCCGCCAAGAACCTGAAGATGACCCGTCCCGCTTTCGGCGGCCATCTGATGGCAACCATCGTGTGTCCCCGCTTCCGTCCCGCCATGGCGACGGTGCGTCCCGGCGTGATGAAGAAGCGCCCCTTCTGCGAAAAGTGCTTCGAGAAGGTGCAGATCGAGAAGCTGGCCGTGTCTCTGGCGGCAGAGGACATCAAGAGCCAGGTTTTGGAGACTGTGAAGGCCGCCAGGAAGCTGGTGGATCTGATCGGCGCTGACATCATCGTTTCCGTGGGCCGCGGTATCGCTGCCGACGTGGAGAAGGGCATTGCCCTTGCCACCGAGCTGGCCGAGGAGCTGGGCGGCGTCGTGGGTTCCTCCCGCGCTGTGGTGGATGCCGGTTGGCTGAGCGCCGACCATCAGGTGGGTCAGACCGGTAAGACCGTGCATCCCAAGGTCTACATCGCACTGGGCATCTCCGGCGCTATCCAGCACAAGGCCGGTATGCAGGAGTCCGAGTGCATCATCGCCGTGAACAAGAACGAGACCGCCCCCATCTTCGAGGTGGCGGATTACGGCATCGCCGGCGATCTGTTCAAGGTCGTGCCGGAGATGATCGCCGCGATCCGTGCCGCCAAGGCGGAGAAATAAGCATGAGCAAGGTGTTGAAGAGCCCTGCCAAGTATGTGCAGGGCAAGGGCATCATGGCGGAGCTGGATCAGTACTTGCAGGGGATGGGCAATCACCTGATGATCCTGCAGACTGAGGGCGGCACCAGGCGCAACATGGCTACCCTGAATGCCTGCTTTGCCGGGAAGGGCTACACCATCGACTACGAGGTGTTCAGCGGCGAGGCCACCACCGCCAAGTGCGAGGCATGGGCGGAGCAGTGCCGCCAAAACGGCGTGACCGCTGTGGTGGGTATCGGCGGCGGTAAGGTATTGGATACCGCCAAGGGGATCTCCCATCTGGCCCACATTCCCGATGTGATCATTCCCACCGTGTGCTCCACCGACGCGCCCTGCTCGTCTTTGAGCATCATGTACACCGATGAGGGCGTGTTCGACAAGTATTTCTTCCTCAACGCCTGTCCCAATATCGTGCTGGTGGATACGGATGTCATCGCCCATGCGCCTGCCAAGCTGCTGGTGGCCGGAATGGGCGACGCCATGGCCACGTGGTTTGAGGCCCGTGCCTGCCGACAAAGCTCAAGCGACAATCAGGTACACGCCAAGCCTACCACTGCCGCTACCGAGATGGCGGCGCTGTGTTGGAAGTATCTGCAGCGCGACGGCGTTGCCGCCAAGGAGGCGGTGGAGCGGCAGGAGGTCACCGAGGAGCTGGAGAACATCATCGAGATCAACACCTATCTCTCCTCTGTGGGGTTTGAAAGCGGCGGTCTGGCCGCAGCACACGGCATTCAGAAGGGCTTTACGGTGATCCCGGAGCTTCACGAGTCCTACCACGGGTTCAACGTGGCGTTCTGTACCGTGACCCAGCTGGTGATGGAGAAGGCGCCCCGGGAGGAGCTGGAGAGCGTTTTGGACTTCTGCCTTGCCGTGGGTCTGCCCATCAGCTTCGCCGATCTGGGCTATCCCAAAGCCGACCCCATTATGGTGAAAAAGGCGGCGGAAAAGGCCTGCGTCCCCACCTCTACCATCCACCATCTGCCCTTCCCCGTGACCGCGGAGATGGTGGCCGATGCGCTGATGGAGGCGGATAGCCTGGGCCGGCAGTATAAAGCCGCCCACAGCAAAAATTAACTGAGATCATTACCTCCTCTCAAAGCACAGATACCGCAGCTCATCTGGGCTGCGGTATCTGTGCCCTGCCGAAAGCGGACAAAGTGCGGGTTTATCTGTTTTCGGCAGGGAAAAGGCGGGGCGATGTGGGCATCGGCCCCTACATGGCGGGCGGACAGAGTCGTCCGCCCCTACGGAATAAGAGGAAAGCTTCAGGAAAAAGAAAATGGGTCTTTTGCGGAGTGAAAAACCGAATATTGCGGCGGCAGGGACGCTGTTCACCCGTCAGGAGATCAGGCGTCTGCTGATTCCGCTGATCATCGAGCAGTTTTTGTCCTATCTGGTGGGACTTGCCGACTCGGTGATGGTGGCCTCTGCCGGTAATGCGGCGGTATCCGCCGTGTCGCTGGTGGACTCGGTGTCGGTATTGATGGTGAACATCTTTGCCGCATTGGCTGCCGGCGGCGCCATCGTGGTGGGGCAATATCTGGGTCTGCGGTCAGAGGAACAGGCGCGAAAGGCCGGACAGCAGCTTCTGATGGCACTTTTGCTGCTGTCCCTTGCCATGACAGCGCTGCTGATCGTTTTGGAGGGCGGCATTCTGCATCTGCTGTTCGGCAAGAGCGAGTGGGAGGTACAGGAGAACTGCCGCATCTACTACCACATCGTTATGCTGTCCGTGCCGTTTATTGCCCTGTATAACGGGGCGGCGGCGCTGTACCGCGCCGTGGGCAACAGCCGGGTGCCGATGCGGATCTCCATGCTGATGAACGGGATCAACATCATCGGCAACGCGGTACTGATCTACGGCTTTCGCATGGGGGTCGCCGGTGTTGCCATTCCCACGCTGGTGAGCCGCGGCGTTGCCATGGTCATCATGCTGATTTTGGTGTTTCGTCCCGGGTTCTCCCTGTCCGTCATGGCGGCGGGGCGGTATCGGTTTGAAAAGCGGACCATGGGTCAGATCCTGTCCATGGGCATTCCCAACGGCGTGGAGAACGGGATGTTCCAGCTGGGCAAGATCGTGCTGTTCAGTCTGGTTTCCACCCTGCCTACCGCGTCCATCACCGCAAACGCCATCGGCAACACCATGGCCAGCTTACAGGGCGTGGTGGGCGTATCGGTGAATCTGGGCATCGTTGCGGTGGTGAGTCAATGTGTGGGCGCCGATGATTACGGTCAGGCGCGGTGGTATATCCGCTATATGGTGAAGATCATCTATATCGGCAACGCCATTGTGAACGGACTGATCCTGGCGGGGATCCCGCTGATTTTGAAAGCCTATGGCGCGGTGGGGGAGACGGCACGGCTGGCCACCGGCATTATGCTGATCCACGGCATTTCCATGATGTTCATCTGGCCGCTGGCGTTCAGCGTGAACACGGGGATGCGTGCCGCCGGAGATGCCCGCTTTACCATGATCGTTGCGGTGGTATCCATGTGGCTGTGCCGCGTGGGACTGGGACATTTCTTTGTCCTTGTCTGTCACACGGGTGTGTGGGGCATCTGGTATGCCTGGATCATCGACTGGTTCTTCCGCATGGCGTTCTTCCTGCCCCGATACCGGGGACACAAGTGGGAGACCAAGTCCAAACGGACCAGAAAAAAGAAGAAAAATGGCGGTGTCCGGGAAACTTGTTCCGCGAACACCGTTTTTTCGTTTTTTATCAACGGGGGAGCTTCAGCTCTTTGCGGGTGTTGGCCCGGTTGCGGCGGATGGAGCGGAAGCTCAGAGTCAGCCAGCCATTGGGTTTTGTCCACTCCAAGCCCACCTTTTTGGCCACGAACGCCAGAAACGCCTCCCGGTCGTTGGGCTGTAAGGTGCGGGTATCCACCATGCACGCCTGCTCCTTATTGATGCAGAGATACACATAGTCGCCGGTGTCGATAAGGCGGTAAAAGCTGCGGTAGGTGTAGCGGGTGGGCTCGCTGCTGCTTTTTACGCGGCAGAGCACCTCGTGAGGTTGAAAGTCATACGCCATATAGAAGCTCTTGCCCTTGAGCAGATCCATACTGGTGCGGGCTTTGGCACCGGGCAGGGTATAGAACGTACCGTAGGGGGCAATGAAGCAGCCAACGATGATGAGGATCAGACCCCAGGTATTGTTGATGGTCAGCCGCACACCGATGCCGAGGCACAGCAGGGCAGCGGCGCACAGCAGGATCTTTCTGCCAAAGTGGAAGGTGTTTTGCAGGGTCTTGTCCATCTCCCGGATGGTGGCCTCTTCATATTTGATATGTGCCTGATAGGAATTTGCCATAGTTGTCTCCTTGCACGTTACTTTACACCGAACAGATATGCCGTTTCGCTGCGGAGGTGTTCCCCGGCATGGAGAACGGGGGAGGGAAATCCGTAGCAGCGCATGGCGTTGGGGAAGAGCTGGGTCTCCAGACAGATGGCATGGCGAACATCGTATACGGCGCCGTTTTTGCCCTGCCGGTGCGTCAGGTGGTTGGCGGAGTAGACCTGCACGCCGGGGGCGGTGGTGCGGGTGGTCATGCAGATGCCGCTTTCCGGACTGTAGAGCACGGCGGCATCCCGGCTGCCGGTCAGGACGAAGTTATGATCATACCCCTCACCGTTGCGGAGCTGCACATCATCGGCGTCGATGCGGAGGCCGATGGGTTTGGCGGTACGGAAATCGAAGGGGGTGCCCTCTACGGCGATGAATTTGCCGGTGGGCAGGCAGGCGGCGTCATTTTCAGTGAACTTCTCGGCGTTGATCTGCAGCAGGTGCTCCAGAACAGAGCCGCCGCCGTTGAGGTTGAAGTAGGCGTGGTTGGTGAGGTTGACGAGGGTATCGGCGTCCGTGTCGGCATCGTAGCAGATATGTAAGCCGCCGTCTGTCAGGGTGAAGGTGACGGATACCCGGAGGTTGCCGGGATAGTTCTCCTCACCATCCGGGGAGAGGCGGGAGAAGCGGACGGCATTTTCCCCGACGGCTTCCGCCTGCCAGATCACCTTGGAAAAATTCCGGATACCGCCGTGGAGGTGGTTTTCTCCGTTGTTTTTTGCCAACGAATAGGTTTTTCCGTTCAGGGAGAAGCAGGCGCCGCCGATGCGGTTGCCCACCCGCCCGATGGTGGCTCCCAGATAGCCGGCGTTTTGCTCGTATGCCGAAACGGTATCATAGCCCAGCACCACGTCCACGGAACGGCCGCTTCTGTCCGGCACGGTCAGGCTCTGTATGGTGGCGCCGTAATCCAACAGGGTGACGGACATAGCGCCGCTTTCCACGCGCCAGGCGGTAACGACCTGATCCGCTGCGGTTTTGCCGAAAACAGCAGATGTGACTGACATAAAAATTCCTCCCTCTACATTGGAAAAAATGAGATATGACGTAGCTATCCTACCTTATTCTACAATAATCGCATTTCCTGCCGCAGTCAACCTATTTCTGCTGCCGACGCAGAATGAAGGGCGTTTTCCGGCTATCCTTTCACAAAAAGAAAGAGAAAAAATTGGGAAATCCCCCTTGCGTTTTTGAAAAAGATGTGATATAGTACACTATGTATAAGAATAGTAGGCGCAGTATGCCCGATATCATGGCAAAGCAGGTACCTGCTTTCTCTTTTCCGCAGGAAAAGAGAAGAATACCGTGCCGATATTTTACGGAGCGCCGCATCCGGCGAATCCGATCCGCGTTTTCCCCCTTTATTACAGGCGCGAGCCTGACCGCATATCATAACAGGAAAGGAATGATCTTATGAAAAAACGTATGTTAGCCCTGCTTCTGACGGCACTGATGGCGCTTTCCCTGATGCCGACAACTGTGTTTGCGGAAGGGTGGCCCGAGGCGACCGTGACCAAAATTACCGATCGTGCAGCCGTGGAGGGTGTTGATCTGCCGGATACATATCCGATTTTAGACTTTGCCGATGCCGTCGCCGGTGCCAAAGAGGGTCAAAAAATTAGTCTAAGCAGCCTATTAGATAATAAGGTTTGCTCTATGCTCCCGGATGCGGAGTATCTGTTCCAGGCACAGGATGAAGAAAAGACCGATTATGATGGCTGGTACGCGGACTTCGTGGTGTCTTTTAACGAACCTGTTGCCAAGGACTCCCTGGGGCTTGTGGGCTATTACGCAGCTTGGGACTACCCGGTGGGGTTCTTTGCGCCCCTGGCGATCGATGACGGTCAAAAGTTCCCGCTGCTGAACACGGTGATGCAGGATTCTGACTGGAGATATGTGGATATCCGCGATACGGTTAAGGACTTTGCCTGCGGTGTGTTCAACACCAGCACGGAGAATATCGGGACGAAATTCACCGTTGAGCTGCGGCTGTTCGATGATGAGGTATATAAGAGTCCTGAGGATATCTTCAACGCATGCCAAGATAGCAACAACACGTTGAATAACACGGTTGTGATCCACACAGAAACTTACACAATCGAAACGGCAAGAAACATCGTGTGTGACGACGGCAGCGTGTATGCTTATGTGGATACGGCGGAAGCAGAAGAGGATATTCCTGTGGACGGCGGTTTCTACCGGGTCTATAACGGGATGGTGAAGGTCACTGACGAAAATGCGCGCGTTGACTGCGATACGGCGTATTACAAGCTGATGCCGACTGTGGTGGTGGAGCCGGTTGAAACTATTGACGATGATAAGATCGAAGTCAGTGGTGGAGATGTTGATGGAGACAAAAAGCAGAATCTGGTGGATCGGCTCATTCAAGATGTCAACAGCAATACCGCCGCTACTGCACCGGGCAGCACCGACATCGAAAAGGCCGTGCGTGAGGCTAAGATGACGACAGGCGCGAATCTTTCCGTGCAGAAGATCGACGAAGCAGGGACGACGCCCATCGAAGTGGATGTGGATGTGGCTAAGAATGATACCCTGAAGGACGTGGCGGAAAAGGTAATTAAAGAGTCTGACGAGAGCCAAGCGCTTTGGGGAATTGCCGAGCGCATTGAGATCCGGCTGGATGCCGTGAGCACGACGTTGGAGACGGTTACGAAATCCACAGGCAGCACCGTCGCTACTGCCACCACGAGCGAGGAGGGCATGACCTTTGACGTGAAGCCTATCGCCACCGTTACCACGAGTGACGGCAAGAGCTTCGAGATGATCATCCCCAACGAGCTGATCAAGGATCACCCCATTACGTTCCGCCTGCCGCTGGACAGCCGGTTCGACGGGGTGAAATACGTTGTCGTCAATCACCGCGGGGAAACGGATGACGATCCTACAAATCTGGGCGTTTACGAGGTGAAGACGGATGACAACAACAAGCCCTATGTGGAGCTGTCCGCCGATGCGTTCAGCTTCTACGGTGTCTACTTCTATGCCGGGGAGAACACGAGCGTAACGACGGAATATAAGCTGGTTAAAGCACCCACGATCGATGAGGAAGGTACCTATCGTGAGGTAACGTATCAGGTGGATGACGAAGGAAATAAGCGGGAAGACACGAAAGTTGACGGACTTCCCAAGCCTGTTACTTTTGCAAAGTGGTATCTGCGGACAATGGTGCAATACTGGACGAGCGACTGCCAGAAGATCCGGTTCGTCTCCATGCTGGACGGAAATCTGGGTCAGTACAAGGAGGCCGGGTTTGAGGTCACGTACAATGGTGAGCAATTCACACTGAAGCAAACTGTCGGCTACGAATCGTTTACATATGGCTCTAATAATAATATTACGGTCAATGCTGCGGATTACAGCAAGGAAGGAGATCATTTCTTCCTGGAAACGAACACGTTTTCTGATGATGCGAATCTGAATATCAAGGTAAAGCCTTATGTTGAACTGCTGAGCGGTGGGAAACTGTATGGCGAATGGGTCACATTCAGCATCAATCAGGTCGAGAATGCAAAGAATGCAGGTTGAGCAAGGAGGGATGAATCATGAAAAAGACAATGCAAGCACCCGAAATGGAGTTTATTCGCTTTCAGAGCGCAGACGTGATCGTGACCTCCGGCATGACGGGCCTTATGACGTATCCCGGTGACGAGGGGTATACTCCTGGCGATAGCGCCTATTGGGCGATGTATTACAACGGTTTCGAGGCGCTACAGTAAAGAACAAACCTAAAAAAAGCGGGGCTGCCGAAAGGCAACCCCTGCTTTCCCATGCAGAAAAAAACTGCCAATGCAAGGCGGCGGACAGGAAGGAAAACGTTTTTATGAACGCTTTATTTGAAAAATTTATTACCGGACGGGATGGGCGTTCCCGGCGGAGGACCTGCCGCCGACATCGTTCGGTCTTTGCCGCCGCGCTTTTGCTGGCGCTTGTTGTGGTGGGTATGAGCGTTCACCACGCCTATGCCGCCGAGGGCAACGTGCCTAAGCTGATAGTAGAGCCGAAAATTGACGGAACATCGGGCAAGTATCAAGTAGGCGATACAGAATATGATGTGAGCTTTGAGAAGTGGTATCTGCGGACGATGGTGCAGTTCCGGACGAATGACCATTGCCAGGTGCGGTTTATCACCATGGTGGGCAGCGAGCTGAACAAATACAAGTGTGCCGGCTTTACGGTACAGATCGACAATGAGGACTCTTTTGAGCTGAAGGATGAAGTGGCTTATACGTCCTTTCAGAACGGAGCGGACGAGGTCATCGATATTTCCGACTACAACGGCGAATGCGGCGGCTACTTCGTTTTGCAGGAATATCGATTTGGTGAGGAAATAAAAGGCGCGGAGAAGATCACCGTCACGCCCTATGTTGAGCCGATGAAGGGTGTTAGACTTGCAGGAAAGTCAGTCGACATCCCTTGCAAAGATTTGCTGCCGAATACGTATGGTACCGTCCTTCCGCAAAAGTACAATTTCCTTTACAGCATCGGCAACGGTAATGCGGTGACGCTGGATCAGCTATTTATAAAGATGGATGGTCAGTATCCCGATGCTATCGGCATTGAGGTGACGGATGTGCCGGAAAGCAGCCCTGTGAATGCACCCGCAAAGGCGCCCCTGAAGGCGCCCCTGAAGGCACCCGCAAAGAGCGGCAGTACTGATTATACATATGATCCATACGAGGATTGGAAGCAGTCGACGCTGCAATTCAACACGCCGGGACAGGTGAAGAAGGTCACGCTGAAAAACGGAGAGGATGAGGTGTGCAGCCTGACCCTTAAGGTCGTGGAAGGCCTGAACGTGACAAAGGAAAACCTGAATGAGGTTACGAGCAAGAAGAATATCGTTCTGCTGGGTGACATTGCGACGGAGAGCATGGCCATCGGTACCGATCAAGTCCTTTACGGCAACGGCTTTACGGTGAAGGATGCCAGAGAGACTGTCACAGATGAGGACGCGGGCTTTGTGACGATCAACGGCGGCACCGTTGAAAACGTGAGGTTTGTCGGCAATGTCGACGCAAAGCATACGGTGACGGTAACGGGCAACACCACGATCAGCCGAAGCTATTTCTCCGGCGGAACAAGCAGCGCCATTCACGTTGACGCCGATGCTGACGTGCGGATCAAGGATTCCGTGATCGTCGGCGATGTTCCCGTTACTTGCGACGAAAAAAGCAAGGTAGAAATCAAGAGTTCCCAAATCGGCGGCGGGGAGAGCTGGGTCACCGGGCAGGAAGAAAACAGCAATATCGAGCTGGTTGATGTAGAAGAAGTGACTGCCACTGAAACGGATTTTAAACCGCAGGTCTCTGACATTGAACCGACGGTGACGTTTGCTGCGGGTGTGAATAACGGCGCGGTGGAGCTCTCTTTTGAGAAGAAGACCGATGAGACCAAGGCCGAGTGGGATCCGTTCATTTTAACTGTTAAAAAGTACGGCAAAGAATTGCCTTATACAGTTAAGGTGAATGATACACCGTGTGAGGCCGGTCAGACGATCAGCCTTGCAGAGGGCAAATACACGGTAACCTATTCCTATACGGATACGGATCGTTATGGCGCGAACGGGAAGCTGCCTGATAAGGAATATACAAAAGAGGTAACGGTCCATGTTACGGCGGTGATCCGTCCGAATACGTTTACGACCCGATTTGCAAATACGGACAAGTATCTCTACCGGGTGGGCAACGGCAATGCCGTAACACTAGGGCAGCTTTTCCAGGTGGATCAGACGGGGACCAGGGGTGTTGTGAGCAACAATGTCTCGATCAAGGCAGAGGCGGTCGAGGAAAACAGCACCGTTAACGGCACTGTTGGCAACAGTAATCTCGCCGAGGGCAGCACCGCCAAGTGCGTCTATACGAAAGATGCAACCGATTGGACGGAATCCACATTGAAATTCACCGGCGAGGGTCCGGTGAAGGTCACGATCCGTGAAGAAGGCGATCTGTACACGCTGGCCGGGGAAGCATACACGCTGAATCTGGAGGTCGTGAACGCGACGAACGTAACAACCTATTCCGAGCTGAAAAACGGGAATAGTGTCCTGCTGAATGACATCACCATGTCCTCCGGCGGCGTGTATTCGTTGTCGAACGCTACGCTCTACGGCAACGGCTTTACATTTGACGTGCGTGAAGGTCTCCATAAGCGCGAAAATCTCGCTAATGTGTCAAACAACTATGTCATAAGTATTAACAACGCTGAAATAGATAACACGAAAATCATCGGTAAAGTTTATACCAATTTTGGCGCAACGGAAACAAAAGACGATTGGAACTTCCCCTGCGTGCTCGTCAACGGCGGCGATTGCGTGATCGCCAACTCCTATATTTCCAACTGCGCTTCTCCAATCCGTGCACGCAACGGCGCGAACCTGCTTTTGAAAAACACGACGCTCAAGGGCGGAAGCTTCTGCAACCTTGATATCCGCGGCGGCGTAGATTTGACCGTTGACGGACTGACCACCATCAATCAGGTAAATGGAAATGATGCCGCCGATAACGGAACGGTTATCGTGGGGCTCGGCGTTGTTTTTTGGTACGAAGGAGCAAACGGAAGCGAAACGATCACTGTCAAGGGCGACGGGCTTACACAATATAACTATGTGGCAAGCGATCAAGCTGATCACGCAATAAGTGTTGCCCAAACTGTATACAGTGAAATCTTCAATATTGGTTCCAAGTTTAAAAAGAACGATGGCTCAAGAACTTGGGTCAACACCGGAATTTTGTCGCTCTATACGGATGTTGGTGAGGATAACATTACCCAACCGAATGGATATGCTTGGGAGAATGTTTCTATGCTTGGAAAGAGTGGGCATCTTTGCACCCAGCTTGCGGCAAGCTTCCCGGAAACGTTTTCTTCCGCAGCACCGAGCTATCAGTCCGACGCGCAGTACGCTGTTGCACCGAACTATAGCTTTGAATATCCCACCGCAGCCGGTAAAAAGAACTATCTTGCCAAGACCGAGGAATCCAAGAATTATTGCTATTACGATTCCACGCAGGGAGCCGTCCTGATCGGCTTTGAAAAGGGCGACAGCTTCTTCTTTGATCCGCGGATCCTGACGGTGACGAAGTACGGTAAGTCCCTTACTCCGGTCATTACGATGAACGGGCAGACCTACACCGACAGCATTTCGTTCACCGAGGGCGGCGAGTATACAATCAACTACACCTATACCGATCCGTATAATTACGGCGCAAACGGTGAGGAGAATCAGTCCGCCGAATACACGAAGACGGTCAACATCATCGCTGTTGCTGCAGATAAGACTATAGAGCCCGCCACCTTCGACTTTAACGGCAAGGGCTATAAGCAGGTGACAGGGACAAACAGCGTCACATATGTTATGCCGAATATCGACGATTCCGCCGTTGACGGACTTACCTATGTCAAGAAAACGGTCGGCGGCAAGACGGTCTATTATCCGGTCGTCTGCGTCAGAAACGGTAAGACTTCGACAACCACATCGATCAACGGCAGCGCACTTAGTAAATCTGCTACGAACACGGCTCTGGTGATGGTCTTTGACGGAATCGTTACCATCACCGATAACGGCAAAACCTATGGTTCTTCCAACACGAACATGGCGGACGGCAAGCTTTCCGCGGTAGAAAGCGGCTTAAAGTCAGCACTGGTATGGGCATCGGCGAATTCATATGACACTGTGCCGGATGTTGTAGACGGCAAGCAGTGCTATAAGAGCGCAAGTGTTCAGGGTGTTAACCGTACGCAGACCGGCTATGATATTGAGTACAT
This sequence comes from Vescimonas sp., assembly GCA_045639965.1. Taxonomy (GTDB): domain Bacteria; phylum Bacillota; class Clostridia; order Oscillospirales; family Oscillospiraceae; genus Vescimonas. The sequence goes on from JAZUEB010000001.1 coordinate 16,882, forward strand.
TTACAGAGACGATGCCGGTAATGAGTATCACTACTTTGTAAAGTATGTCTTCCCGGCAAAGGGCAACGGCACGAACGATTACTATCAGAAGAATGCGACCTTTACCGTCACGGTCAGCTGCGGCGCAAACGGCACGGTCGACAACACAACGATCAAGGGCGTGAAGTACGGCACAGCTCTGACTGCAGACGGCAACAAGCTGAAGAACGGCAGCACGGTGATCGCCACCGCCACACCGAACGAAAAGTACGCGGCTGTGTGGAGTGGTCTTACGAACTCTGTGACAAAGGATACCACGGTCACTCTGTCCTTCAAGAAAGAATGCACGCTTACGATCAACTGCGGAGAAGGCGGAACAGTCAACACGCAGACGATTACCGGCATTGCAGAGGGTGCAAAGCTGACGGTTGACGGAAACAAGCTGATGGTTAACGGCGCAGTCGTCGCAACGGCAACACCCGCAAGCGGCGGTATCGCCAATTGGAGTATCCCGAACACAACGGTATCGGACGATATGACGATTGATCTGACATTCGTGACTCCCGTGACGATCACGATCAGCGCCGGAGAAAACGGTTCGGTGAGTCCGACAAGCGTCAAGGTCGCGCCGGGCAAAAAGCTGACAAGCAGCGGAGCCAGTTTGTTGTATGACGGAGTGGAAATTGCTAAGGCAACGGCAAGCAGCGGGTACAATGTCGGCAGTTGGAGCGGTGTTCCGACCGCTGCGATCACAGCCGATACCTCGGTCAGCATATCGTTCAGTAAGCAGCAAAGCAGTTGCCTTGTCGAAGGCACTATGATCACCATGGCGGATGGCACACAAAAGCGCGTTGCGGATCTGCGCGGTGACGAGGAGCTTCTCGTCTGGAATCTTGAGACCGGAACCTACGATAGAGCACCTATTGTCTTCATCGATTCCGACTCTGCAGCGGTCTACACCGTGATGCACGTTGTTTTCTCCGACGGCACGGATGTCGAAGTGGTATCCGAGCATGGCTTCTTCGATTTGGATCTCGGGGAATATGTCTACATTAACGAAGACACGATAGAGGATTATATCGGTGACAGATTCGTGAAAGAGGCCGATGTCGAGAACAACACATGGGATATCGTCACGCTGACCGATATCTGGACGGAGAACGTTCGCACGGAGGTTTACAGCCCCGTCACATTCAGCCACCTGTGTTATTTCACGAACGGCATGCTCTCCATACCCGGCGGCGTCAGCGGAATATTCAATATCTTTGATGTTGATGTCGAGCTTATGATGTATGATTCGGCGAAGAAAGAAGCAGACCTTGAAAGATACGGCGAATTGACATTAGAAGATTATGACGGCATGATTCCGGAAGTTGCCTATGATGCCTTTAACGGAGCGTGGCTCAATGTCGCCATCGAAAAAGGGTTGCTGACATGGGTCGATATTGAACACTATGCCCAGAGATATGCTCCGCTTATCTGAAACGGCGGGATTTCCGATCTTTGCAGTTGATGCCAAAGCACCGCTTGACAGGCTTGCTCCGCAGGACGAAGCGGAAGTTCCTACGGAGGCAGATGTTCCGGAGGCGGAAAGTCTTGCCATGGAGGCGAAGAAGTAAATATAAAACAGACCGGGTCGGGCGACCCGGTCTGTTTGTGTCAGATATGCTTTTTTCCTGCAACGAAGGGGAGAGCTTCCTCCGGAAAACCTGCTCGCGGAGGAATATGACGGCGGCGCGGAGGAGGAACGGGCCGCTGCCGGGAGGAGGAGCGAAAATCATTCAGCAGCTTTCAGGCTTTGCGTCTGCTCAATTTCGGAAATCATGTCAACGCGCGCTGCGTGTACACCACCCAAAAATTCATTGTTCAGGAATTCTTTGATAATCACCTTGGCCAGTTCAACGCCGACGACTCGCTGCCCTAAAGCCAGCATATTGGCATTGTTGTGCTGGCGTGCCATCGCCGCAGAATAGGGATCGGAGCAAACAACGCAGCGGATGCCATCCACCTTGTTGGCGGCCAGAGAAATACCGACACCGGTCCCGCAGAACAGAAGACCCAGGTCACACTCGCCGGACCGGACAGCTTTGGCAGCTCTATACGCAAAAACGGGATAGTCGCAGTTATCTGTGGTATAGGTGCCGAAATCCTTATAAGGGATATTATTGGCATCGAGCCATTCCATAATGGGCTTCTTGAGAAGCAAACCGACAAAATCACAACCTAAAGCGATCATAACAATTCTCCTTATCACAGTTCATAATCGTAAGTAATAGCCTTAAAAACAGATGAGAGATCTTACGTATTCCAGGGAATTTCCGGCGGCGGAATAACCGTCGGGAATGCAAAGACACTCGACACTTGCATAGCCCTCGTAATCCACATCGACCAGGGCCTGCATAATGGCGGACCAATCCAATGCACCTTCGCCGCAGGCATGGCGGTTATTGTCGGCAAAATGGATATAGCCCAGGAGGTCCTTGCCTGTTTCCCGAATGGCGGCAGTCATATCCGCTTCCTCAATGTTCATGTGGAAGGTATCCAGGTGCACTTTCAAGAAGTCATTTTGGAAGGAACGAATGAAAGCGATGGTTTCTCTGGCGGTGTTGAGGTAATTGTTCTCATAGCGGTTGATGACTTCCAGCAGAATAACGACCTTTTTTTCGCGGGCATAATCGGTAACTTCGGTCAGAGACTGTCGAATCCACGCTTCGCTCAGCGCACGGGTCTCATCCTCGGGGAGGTTGCCGCGCATGGAGCCTAAAATGATGGCGTTGCCAACGACAGCAGACCAGTCAATAAAGCGCTTAAGACGATCAACGGCTGCCTTGCGGCCCTCTTCACTGGGATCGATCAGACACAAATTATCGATAAGCTTGGCAAGACCGGTAGCAACAGCGCTGACACGAATGCCGAATTCTTTTTGCAGAGCAACGACAGAGTAGGGGTCTACATCTTCGGGGGTACGCAAATGCATCTCAATTGCATCATAACCCAGCTCCTTCGCCTTTTCGAATTGTTCACGGATGCCGCAGCGAAGAAGAACGGGTGCTTTGGGCAACGCAAACTCTGCCGAGGTGACAGCAAAATGGTATTTGGGAATTTGAGAGAGCTTCATTTTGTAATCTCCTTTACACAAAATGTTTCTAAAATCTATTCTATACGCAATTGAGAAAAATGCAATAGGAATTATGCAGAATTTAACCATCTGTCTTTTGTAAAACGCACAAAAAGGGACGTTTTGATTTGCACATTTGCACAAATCAAACAAAAGAAATAGGATAAGTGGGTAATTCTTGGAGTGGTTTTGACAAAATTTATTGACATTTGATATACAAATATACTATACTATTATGCAGGAATCTTAGGCGCAGCGGCCGATGATTTTTGCATGGAAACTACATTATATATTACATTAGGAGGAGTACAAATGAAGAAAATCATTACCAATGCAAATATCGTAGTACCCAAGGGTTACGATGGATATCTTCGCAACGGTTACATTGCATTTGAGGATAACCGCATTACCGATATTGGCGAAATGAAGAACCTTACCGAGCAGATGAAGGACGGCGCGGAGATCACCGATGCCAAGAATAAGATCGCGATTCCCGGCTTCGTTTCTACCCACAGCCATCTGTATAGTGCGGTTGTACGCAGCATTCCTCACGGCGGTTATGAGACGGATGTGGATTTCTCCTTTGCGTCCTGGATGGATCGTTTTTGGTTTAAGATGCTGGAGGATAAGGTCAACCCCAAAGATGTCTATGCCGGCACCCTCATCAACTGCATTGAGAATATCAAGCATGGTTATACCACCACTTCTGATACGACCGAAGGCTCTTATGCATTGCCCGGCGCATTGTTTGAGGCAGGCCGTGCGGCTAAGGAGTCCGGCATTCGCGGCGTGATGTCTTTTGAGACTACCGGCCGTATCAGCAAGGAGAACTCCAAGCTGGGCTTGAAGGAGAATGTTGACTTTATTGAATATTGCCGCAAGAATGATCCCAACGGCAGAATTCAGGGCGTTATCGGCGTTCACACGACCTATACCTGCTCCGGCGATTTAATTCAGGAATGCCGTGCTGAGGCCACTCGTATCGGCGCCGGATTGCAGATGCACCTGGCTGATGACCGCTGGCACAGCTTTGACAGCACCCTGAAGTATGGTAAGCGCTGCCTGAAGTGGCTGGAAGACCTGGAGTTCCTGGGCCCCGATGTGCTGTTCTTCCATTGCAGTTACATGAACAACCGTCTTGACCCCGCTATCATGAAGAAGTACGGCTGCAACATTTCCCATCAGCCCGTTTCGAATGCAAGCTTTGGCTTTTGGCCGGACATGGTTCCCTTCATCGATGCCGGCGTGAACGTCTCTCTGGGCACCGACGGTCAGACGCAGTCCATGTTTGAGAATATGCGCGCTGCACAGATGATCCATCGTATCCGTTATGAGGATCTGAACCTGCTGCCCGATGCGCAGATGTTCCAGATGGCCACCATCAACGGCGCAAAGTCCCTGCATATGGAGAAGGAGATCGGCTCCCTGGAGGTCGGAAAGAAAGCCGACATCGTTCTGCTGAAGAATGATAGCCCTGTTCCTGTTTTTGCCAACAATGTTATGAACTTCGTGGTTACCGTGGCAGACAGCGCTCATGTTGATACCGTGTTCATCGATGGCAATAAGGTCGTTGAAAAGGGCGAGTATCTGCTCATGGACGAGGAAGAGGTTCGCGCCAAGTGCCAGGAGCAGGCCGTTGATTTCTGGAAGCGCAACGATTGGCCCACTCCCTGATATAGAAGTTATATTCTATCGCAGTTTCACATCATTGATGCACAATTAAGGAGATTCACAATGAAAGGTTATGAGCCTAAATTTACAGGCGAATATATCGGCAAGGGCAAGTTTATGGACAACCAGGAACTCTGCCAGATCCTTTCCGATGTGGTGAAATGCCCCAGCGTATTTGGCAATGAAGAGGATTGCGGCCATCTTTTGGAGAAGATCGCCAAGGATAACGGCCTGGTCGTGGAGATCATGCCCACCTCGCAGGAGCATCGCTTCAATGTAATGGTATCGTTGGGGACTGACAGTTATAAGAACTGCAAATACGGTATTATGTTCCATGGACACTATGACACGGTACCGGTATTGGATTATGATGACCCTTACAATACCGAAGTGAAGAATAACATCATGTGCGGCCGCGGTATCGTGGACCAAAAGAGCGGCCTGGTGGCAGCTCTGTGCGCCGCCATTGCGATCAAGCGCAGCGGCAAGCAGTTGAAAAAGCCCATCTGTGTAGCTTGCGTTGTGGATGAAGAATCTGAACACAGAGGCTCTTATGCGCTGGGCGAATCTGACGTAAAGGCTGACTATGCCATGGTTACCGAGCCTACCAACGGCAACTGCGAGTTTGGCTGTAAGGGGACCACACCTATCCGTATTCACGTCAAGGGCTTGACGGCACACGCCAGCAATCCCTGGATCGGCATCAATGCCATTGAGAAAGCCATGCCGATTCTGAATGGCCTGTTTAAGATGGAATTCCCGGAGGTGGACATGGGCGAATTCGGCATCTATCGCGGCACGATCTGTGTGTCCAAGATGGATGCGGGTACTGCTTATAACAATGTTCCCGGCGAGGCTGTCATTTGGATGGATCGCAGAACGGTTCCCGGTGAGAACTCTCAGCTTGCGCTGCAACAGGTTCGCGATGTGATTGCCGAGGCAAAGAAGGAAGTGCCCGATCTGGAAGCCACGGCTGAGATCGCTCGCCCCGATTGGCATTGGGATAAGATCCGCGAACGTGGTTTGAACCCCACCTTTACAGATGTGAATTGCGAGCTTTACAATGTTCTGAATCGTGCAGCAGCCAAAGCCGGTCTGCCTGCTGTGGAAAAACGTTTCTGCAACGGCTACAACGACATGGATTTTCTGGTAAACAATTTGGGAATTCCCACTCTGGTTTACGGCAGTGGTGACGGCACAATGGCGCACACGGCCCATGAAGAAGTAGATGTTGATGTGGTTTGCCGTACCGCAGAAGTATTCTGCAATATGGCAGAAGAGCTGTGTATGTAAAAACGGACTGCAATTAAAGGAGAATAAGATGGCTGTATTAGATTTAAGCGTTAAAGTCGGCGGCGTTACCTTTGCGAACCCCCTGGTGCTTTCCGAGGGTCCCCTGACAGGCGATGCAAGACTGATTTCTCGCGCTGCTGAACATAACATGGGCGGTATTTGCACCAAGTCCATCCGTATGGATGCTGCACTCAGTGCAAATCCCTATATGATTTCTGCCGGTAAGGGTCTGATCAATGCCGACTGGACCAGTATCGGTTATGAGGCTTGGCTTAAGGAACTGGACAAGATACACATTGATAAGCCTTTGATGGTCAACGTGGGCACAAACTATACCCCGCCGAAGCAGGCTGCTGAGATCGCAACGGTTCTGCGCGACCATGGTGCTTCTTTTGTCAGCTTTTCCGACTATGAGCCGGAGAATCTGGTTGAGACTGTCCGGTATGCACGTCAGCATACCGATGTACCCATCATGGTGAAGCTGCCTCCCTTTGTGAAGAACATTGCAGATCTGGTGAGACGTTTAGAGGATGCCGGCGTGACTATGATCGCCGCTATGGACGCAGTGGGTCCGGCTATGGATATCGATGTGGAAACCGGTAAACCCGTACTGGGGAACGACGGCGCTTTCGGTTATCTGTCATCCACCCCCATCTTCCCTTTGACTTTGGCCTACATTGCTGAGATCGCGGCAAATGTTTCCGTCCCTGTTTTGGGTGTTGGCGGCGTGAGCTGCGCGGAAGATGTGATCAAACTCATTATGGCCGGTGCTACTTGTGTTGGTATGGTCGGTACGCCGATTTTGAAGGGTTTGGGTGTTTTTGACACGATTGAAGCGGATCTTCGTAAGTGGATGACAGATCATAACTATTCTTCCTTTGATCAGATCCGCGGCTGCGCGCAACCCTATATTCATTCCGCGGAGGACACTTCTCTGCGTGCCAGAGTGGACAAGGAAAAGTGCATTGGCTGCAGCCTGTGCACCAAGTCCTGCTATTGCGGTGCACTGAGCATGGTGGATGGCAAAGCAAGTGTAAACTATGATTATTGCAGTGGCTGCGGTGTTTGCCAAAGCGTATGCCGCGCGAGAGCCATTCGTGTAGCAAAGTAAACTCTAAGAGACCATACCTCCGGTGATCCGGGGGTATGGTCTGTTGCGCATTTTTAGGAAGGAAAGAAAAAATGGAGCTGATTATTAAGAACGGTACGGTTATTACCGTAAATAAGGATAGAGAAATCGTTCATGCAGATATTGCGGTGGATCAGGGAAAGATCGTAAAGATCGGCGATTGCTCTGATATGAAAGCGGATAAGATTATCGATGCCACCAATTGTGCCGTAATGCCCGGTATGGTCAATACCCATACCCATATTTATCAGGCGCTGATTGAAGGTATCGGTTATGATATGCACTTTGAGCCCTGGAACTGGCGTTTTCTGTTCCCCATTGTCAGCATGATGACTCCGGAGCATTCCTATGTGGGAGCAAAGGTCGCGGCTATGGAGATGATTAAGAGCGGCTGTACCACGGTAGCAGACCATTGGTATATGCACACCTATTTTGATAATGTCCGCCAGTTGGCCAGGGGCCTGGACGAGAGCGGGATCCGCGCCAATGTGGTCTACGGTTTGCTGGATCAGTCCTTTGCCGGCGAGGCTTTGGACGATGCCAGCATGACGATGGTTCACACGAAGGAAGAGCTGATGAAGGATGCTGAAAAGTTCCTGAAGGAGTGGCATGGTGTTCGCCGCACTACAATGGCAATGGGTGTGGGCTCCACCCAGGACGCATCGCAGGAAATTCTGAAGATGTCCCAGGAATTCTGCAATGCAAATGGTTTGCAAAACAACTTCCACGTGGCCGGTTGGAGTGATATCCTGGCGAACAGTTATCATCAATTCTGTGCGCGTGATGCGGAGTATTTGGCCAATTTGGGATATGTAGGTCCCAACATGGTATACGTTCACTCTGTGTGGCTGACACCTGAAGAGATCAAGGTTATCGCAGATACCGATACGAAGATCGCCCATTGTCCTATGGCCAACGCGCAGTTGGGTTATGGCATTGCTCCTGTCAGCGAGATGCTTGCACAGGGGGTGGCTGTTGGTTTGGGCACTGACGGTGCTGCCAGCTATACCTATGATTTGTTTGAAGGTATGCGAACCTGCTCTTATCTGCAAAAGCAAAAGCACATGAGTGCAGACTTGCTGACTGCTGAGCAGGCGATTGAAATGGCTACGATCAACGGCGCCCGTGTCCTGAACATGGACAAGGAGATCGGTTCCCTGGAAGTAGGGAAGAAGGCAGATATTATTGTTGTTGACATGAATAAGCCGCATCTGATCCCCGTAAACCGCTATGTTCCCAAATTGGTTTATAGCGCTAACGGCAACGATGTACGCGACACGATTATCGATGGTCAGGTCGTGATGGAGAATCGCGTTGTAAAGACCATGGATGAGACTGCTATCATGAATGATGCAATTCGCTGCGCCAATGAGTTAGTAGAGGGTGCCTCTAACGACGAAACCAGGAGACTGCTGAATGCTCCCTGGGGCGCACATAAGCCTTACTGGAGAACTTAAGGAGAATGCGATGAATAGGATTTCTTTCCCGAAAGATTTTATTTGGGGCGTGGCCAATGGTGCGTACCAGTCTGAGGGTGCATGGAATGAAGACGGCAAGGGCGAATCTATTTGGGATCGCTATGGCCATATTCCCGGAAATGTACATAATTTTGAAAACGGCGACGTTACGACTGATTTTTATCATCGCTATCAGGAAGATATCGCCCTCATGGCCAAGTTGGGTTTCAAACACTTCCGTATGTCCATTGCCTGGACACGGATCTTACCTTCCGGCAAGGGAGAGGTGAACGCCAAGGGTATCGCATTTTATCACAATGTTATTCGTGAACTGAAAAAGTATAACATTGAGCCCATGGTAACGATCTATATGTGGGACTTGCCGCAGAAGCTGCAGGATTGCGGCGGGTGGGCCAATCGTGAGACGGCTGAGCATTACGAGAATTACGCCAAAATCCTGTTTGAGGAATTTGGCAGCGATGTAAAGACCTGGGTCACGTTTGATGAGCCTTTCTGCGGTGCTTTCATCGGCAACTATCTTGGCACATATGCACCCGGCTATAAGGATTTCTCCACGGCTCTGCAGGTGAGCTACAATATGCTGCTGGCGCATGGAAAGGCCGTAAAAGCCTGCCATGAGATGCTGCCCGGTGCTAAGATCGGCATCGCACTGAATCTTTCTGATTGTAAGCCGGCCACAGAAAGGAAAGAAGATGCAGAGGCTGCCTATCGGGCCGACGGATACAGAAACCGCTGGTTTCTGGATCCCTTGTACAAGGGCAGTTTTCCGCAGGATATGCTGGACTTATATGCATCCCGAGGCGTTGTATTGCCGGAGATCCTGGAGGACGACCTGAAGATCATGTCCACACGTCAGGATTTCCTGGGGTTGAATTATTATTCTCCGCACTTCTTCAAAAACGATATCAATAACTGGCCGGTGGGAGCTACTTCCACTAAGGTGGGTTATCCTAAGAACGATATTGACTGGGAGATCGTTCCCGAGGCGCTGTACAACATTATCAAGCGAGTGAATGACGATTACGGCGATATTGAGATACAGATTACGGAGAATGGATCCTGTCAAACGGATCTGATCAATCGCAATCATGAGATCGTAGACGATGGCCGCATTGATTATATGTATGACCATCTCCGAATGCTTCATCGTGCGGTTGAAGAAGGCATGAATGTCAGCGCCTACTATGCATTCTGCTTTACTGATAATGTGGAATGGGCTCTGGGCTTTACCAAACGCTTCGGGCTTGTTTATGTTGACTTCAAGACACAGGAGCGTATCGTGAAGGAGAGCTGTAAATGGTATGCGAAGGTGACGAAAGACAACGGCTTTGAATTAGTAAGGTAATGCGGAGGAATCGCGATGAGAGAGATTGATTTATTGATGAGTGCCAGCTATCTGCTGACCATGGATGATAACGACACCCGAATGAAGGACGGAGCCGTTGCGATCGAGGGCAACAAGATCGTGGCTATCGGAAAGCGGGAGGATCTGAAAAAGCAGTATCAGGCGAAAAAAGAGATCCATCATGAAAATGCCGTATTGATGCCCGGTCTTATTGATGCACATTGCCATGAAACACTGACCCGCGGTCTCCATGAAGATCTGCCGCTGATGCGCTGGTTGGAAGAGGTTTGCTATCCGGTGGAAGGCAGCTATTTGCCTGAGGATATGACAGCTGCTGCTATGATGACACAGATGGAATTGATCCATGCCGGCGTGACCTCATTTATCGATATTTTTCGTTTTGCAGATAAAGCCATTGATGCTCTGGGCAAAACGGGCCTTCGCTGCATTTTTACGCCGCAGTTTTTCGATGCGACCCAGGATACGCTGGAGAGTATCGATAAGACTGTGAAGCTGGTGGAAAAGTATCACGGAAGTCAGAATGGCAGAGTGCAGGTATGGTTTGGGCCTCACTCTCCTTACAGTGTATGTGACAAGAATTATGCCAGAGCTGCCAAGTTGGCAAAGGAACTGGGAATCGGAGTCCATACACACTTAAGTGAGACCCGCGATGAAGTGGAGATCATTCGAAAGCAATACGGTAAGACGCCTACCGAGATGATGCGGGACTGCGGTGTGTTTGATGTGCCCAGTATCATGGCGCATTCCATTCACCTGACCGACGGGGATATTCAGATCCTTGCAGATCATCGAGAGAACACAGGCGCGGTATATTGCCCGATCAGCAATCTGAAAATTGCGGATGGTATTGCCCGGCTGCCCGATTTGCTGAAGGCCGGCGTTACGGTGGGTTTGGGAACGGACTCCAACCTGTCAAATAATGGCTTGGATATGTTCAATGAAATGCGTATCGGGAGCTTCATGCAGAAGACCTGGAATAACGATCCGACGATATGCCCCTGCGGTGATATGCTGAAGTTGGCTACGAGAGGCAGTGCAAAAGTTTTCCATATGGAGGAGACCACCGGTTCTCTGGAGGTAGGCAAGCTGGCAGATGTCATTTGTGTCAGTTTTGAAGCGCCGCATATGTGGCCGATCTATTATGAAAATCCATCAAACATTAAGGAACAGCTGGTATACTCCGCCCGAGGTGCCGACGTCATCACCACTGTGGTAGATGGTCGTGTGCTGATGGATAACCGTGAGATCCTGACCTGTAACGAAAAAGATGTATTTGCATTTGTTCAAGACTGTGCTACGAAGCTTTATGCCAGAGCATTTCCGGATCGAATGAAGTAAGGAGGAAACATATATGAGCGATATTCGTTTTACCGTAAACGGCCGCGAAGTGATTGCCCATGATGAAGACAAAACGCTTCTGAATTTTCTGAGAGAAGACCTGGGTCTTGTAGGTACCAAGGATGGCTGCGCCAAGGGTCAGTGCGGTACCTGTACCGTTATTGTGAATGACGATGCGGTCAAGGCTTGCACAAAAACGGTGAAGCAGCTGGAAGGCGCCGAGGTGCAGACAATTGAAGGCTTAGCTGTTGGCGGCGTGTTACATCCCATTCAAAAGGCATTTTTGAAGCTCAGCGCCTATCAGTGCGGGTTTTGCACTCCAGGCGTCATTATGATGGCAAAGTGGTTCCTGGATCACAATGCAAATCCCACGGCAGACGAAATTCGCGAAGCCCTCAAGGGCAATATCTGCCGTTGTACGGGTTACAAGAAGATCGTGGAAGCCGTGCTGTTGGCAGCCAAAGAGCTGCGTGGTGAGATCGTTATTGATTTGAAAAGCCGCGGCGGCATGGGCGATGCTGCGGTGCGTACAGACGGCATCAAAAAGGTGACCGGTCAGGCGCACTTTACAGACGACTATAAGCTGCTCAAGCCTATTCAGGGCAAGTTTGTGTGGGCCCCGTACCCCCATGCAAAAATTTTGAAAGTGGATACGGCAGAAGCCAGGAAGATGCCCGGCGTGGTTGCTATTGCTACTTATGACGATATTCCCGGCCGCAAAGTCTTTGGACAGGGGTACTTCCCCCAGCAGCCTGTGATTGCCGGCGATGTGGTGCGCTTTGTAGGTGACCCTGTTGCTGTGGTATATGCGGAAACCGAGGAAGAGGCCGCAGCCGCTGTAAAAGCAGTAAAGGTCGAATACGAGCCGTTACCCATAGTGTCCGATATGGAAGAAGCAATGAAGCCGGACTCCGTAAAAGTCTATCCCGAGTATGAAGACGGCAACATCTGCTCGCATGATCATACACATAAAGGAAATGTGGAATATGCTTTTGCGATTTCAGATGTTATCGTTGAAGGCGACTATGAAACACAGCCTATTGAGCATGCATATATGGAACCCGATGCGGCTCTGACGGAATATGACGAGGATGGTAAACTGGTCGTCCATGGCACAGTGCAGGGCCCGTATAACTTGAAGAATGATGTGGCGGCCTGTCTGGGCATAGATGCTGAAAAAGTGCGGATTGTCAACCATCCGGGCGGCGGCGCTTTTGGCGGGCGCGAAGAACCGTCCGTACACATTCAGGCTGCTCTTGGCACGCTGATGACCGGCAGGCCTTGCCGCATCGTATTCAGCCGTGAGGAAGTAAACTTCTTTACGACCAAGCGCCATGCTATGCGTATGCACTATAAACTGGGTGCGACCAATGACGGTAAGATCCAGGGCATCGAGATCAGAACGATCGGTGACACCGGCGCATATGCCTCTTCCGGCCCATACGTTTTGTTCCGCGCCTGCGTTTTCGGCGCGGGCTGTTATGCAGTTCCTAATGCCAATGTAGACACCTGGAGCGTGTATACGAACAATACTACTGCCGGTTCTATGCGCGGCTTTGGCAGTACGCAGCCTACGGTTCCTCTTGAGAGCCTGGTGGATCAGCTGGCTGAAAAGCTTCACATGGACCCCTTTGAAATTCGCAGGATCAACGGCCTGCGCCAGGGAGAACAGACCATTACCGGTCATGTCATTGATTATTCCTGCGGTTATTTGGGTTGCTTGGACGCTGTAGAGAAGCGATTTAGAGCGGATAAATTGCCCGCACCCAGCGGAGCGCACAAGAAGATCGGTTGGGGCGTGGCTTCCTCCATGAAAAATGTTGGCCTTGGTTCCGGTTGTCCCGATAATGCATGGGCACAGATGCGTCTGAGCGCAGACGGCAGAATTCAGCTCTTTACCGGTGGCCACGACAGCGGTCAGGGTGTTGATTCCATCGTGGCACAGATTGCTGCCGAGGCCTTGGGGGTACGCGAGGATTGCATTGATGTGATGCCTTATGATACCAACCAAACCATGGATGCCGGCATTACCACCGCTTCGCGTCAGACATTTGTTTCCGGCAATGCCAGTAAGAGTGTTGCCTCTGTGTTCCGTCTGAAGCTGATGGCAGCTGCCGCAGAACTGTTTGGCGTCAATGAAAAGAAGCTGAATGTAGATGAGGACGGCGTTTATGGTGTAGGAGACCAAAAAGATGTCCGCATTTCCTTTGCCGAATTAGGCGCTAAGGCAGCTGAGAAAAACTATGATATCTATGAAAAATTCTTCTATGAAGCTCCCCAAACCCATCCGTATCATGCATGCAGTGACAACTTTGACAACAAGATGGTTGAAAACCGTCTCCACTTCGCCTATTGCTTCAGCGCACAGGCGGTCGTAGTGGAAGTTGACGAAGAGACCGGCGATGTGAAGGTGCTGAGGGTCTATGCTGCGAACGATGTGGGCAAAGCGGTGAACCCCAAACTGGTAGAAGGCCAGATCGAGGGCGGCGTAGCTATGGGTATCGGAATGGCGCTGCAAGAGAATTTTGTACAGAAGGATGGCGTTGTAGTCACCAAGGATTTGGAAAGTCTGCATCTGCCGACATCCCAGGATGTTCCGATGGACTTGTATCCTCTCATTGTGGAAGAGAATCATCCGTATGGGCCCTTTGGCGCAAAGGGAATGGGTGAGCTGCCGCTGAATCCTACTGCACCGGCTATTCTAAATGCCATCTATAACGCAGTGGGTGTCCGGATTCACAAGTTACCTGTGGACAAAGCAGCGCTATTGAATGCTATCAAGACAGGAAAGCATGAGATTTGAGTATATCCACCTGTGAACCGCTCCAAATTGCGCGGACGGCACAAAAAAGATACACCGTATAGCGATATGAGATTTTAAGCAACATACTGACGCCGCAATTCCAGCGGCGTCAGTTTTGCTGTATAACGAAAAACACGCGCTGGGCGCGTGGTTTTCGTTATACAATAAAAATTTCCAACGGCTAATAGCCGTTGGAAATCAAACTCAATTATCTTCGGCATAAATTACATTAACGTGGTTAGCACTTAGCAATGCTGCAATCTTTTCATTTGGACGATTATCCACAATCAGTGTATCAATGTCGGATAGGTTACCAAAGGAGAGCAGGGAAGAATGCTCAAATTTACTTAAATCTGCAATCAAATAGGTTTCATGTACATGTTTCGCAATGACAGACGCCTTAATAGGTTGTTCATAAAAGCCGTCTACCGTTAGCTCACCGCTTTCGGTGATCCCAAAGGTGCTAAGAATGGCGAGGTCAAAGGACAGGCGGTTTAATGCGTCTGTTACAGAGATGCCAACGAAACCACAAACATTATCGTTATAAAATCCGCCTAAAGTAAACAGAGACAGATTGGGGTATTGAACGACTTGTTCTATAACGGGGAGACTGTTTGTGATAATGGTAACACCTTCCCGATCTGCTAAATGGGGGATAATACAGCTGGCAGTAGTGCCTGTATCGATAAAAACGGTACTGTTATTTCGAATATAATTGGCGGCCATCTTTCCGATGCGCTTTTTCGAATCCACGCATGAGGTTTCTCGCTCAAGAAGAGGGATAATGTTTTGCGGTTGCTCAGAAACGACGCCTCCATATACTTTTCGGATAGTTTTATTCTTGATGATTTCATCAATATCACGGCGGACTGTATTCAAGGAAATATTAAAATGACTGGCAAGATCAGTGAGAGAAATGCTTCCACACTGATAGATGTAGTGTTCCATCTCGGTAAGGCGATCAAGTCTCATGTTTTTTCTCCAACAATAGAGTTACCCATATTATGGGTAACTCTATTGTATCATAGCCGTAGAGAGTAGGCAAGAGTTTTTTTAATAAAAGCGATATCAGCAGATCGCATTCCCGAACACATCTAAAAGCATCTTGCCGGTTGAGTAGGCATTTTTCGGTTTTGTTGTTCCATAGAGAAGGCCCTTACAACCACATTCATCACGTACCCACTCTGCCGCTGCACGCATTCCGTCGGATAAGCCTCCGCAGGCAAATGCCATAAATGCGTACACAGGCTTCGATGCATTTTGGCAAGCTTTTTTTGCATCGTTCAGGTTAAAGTAAGCCCAGCTCTTATTAATTGGGGCAAAATAGGCATCTACATCCAAATGCATAGCGTCTGCCTTAGGGAGAACAGTTGAAGCGTAGTGGCACAGCAAAAGAGGAATCTGACCACGAAAACGAACAATCTCGCTCATACGAACGATCAAATCTTCCCTGTGAAGTGTAAACAGCCAGTCGGCATCAGTACCGCCGATGATAACATATTTACTGTCGCGTACACTGTCAAGCCGCTTTTGGTAGGCATCCTCATCCAGGTACAATTCGGCAATTTCCTTATCGCTAAAGGGCTTGGCGTCGGGGTCATAACCAAAAACCATACACACTTTTTCCCGCAATTCGTTTTTTACGAGAGAGGCAATTTCGGGAGATACAAAACCGGGAATATCGGTATAGGTTTTTAATACACGACTGCGTAGATATTGCAGGTCTTTATTGCCGAGCTTGCAACCTTGTACCCATGTAGGGTTTGCAACGCCAACGATTTCTTCGTCGACACTATCACGCAAGGATACAAACATCTTTCGAACACTATCAAAAGAAAAATCAAAGGCGCGCACACCGGCATCGTATGCGCCGCGCATTACGCTGACACAATACTCGGGATCTGTAAGACGCCAATACATATTCAGGTCATATAAACCGCGAAAACAATCGGTAAAAGTATCGCCACCTAAAATGGCAGTAGGTAAATTATTCATTTCAAACTCCTTAAAAAATCCGGTGAGCCTGGCGGAGAGACTCACCGGATAAGAAAGACTAATCAGCGGATGGTTACTCTGTGTCGTTAACAGAACCCTTCCAATACAGACCTCTCTTCTGCACGCGGGGAAGAAGAAGCTTGGTAGCGATGGGGGTCAGGATAACGTTGATGGGGACGTTGCAAGCAGTGACAGCGATGAACATAGGCATGAACTTGTTGATGTTCATGATCTGCTGCCAACCACCGATGCAGGCGGCACAAACGACAGAAGAGATAGCACACCACAGAACGATCTGCCATACCTTCTTGGGGTTTTTAACCAGCATACCGGGGATGAAGGCCATCAGGAAGTTGCCGATGAAGCCACCCAAACCGCCGATGCCGAACCAACCGGACAGAACATCGGAGATAAAAGTGTTACCAATGGCAGCGGAAAGACCACCAACCCAAGGCCCAAACAGGATGCCCCACAGGCAGCTGATGAAAGCGGCAGGACGGAAAGTGATTGTGCCGATAACGATGTTCATAGTGGCAAAGCAACCAACACCATACAGAACTGCGCCGACAATAATAAGGGCGAGCTTTACTAACTTATTGTTAGACTTCATTGTGTTTTTTCTCCTCCGTTAATCAAAGTTTTCTTTGCTTCAAAGCAGAGGCCACAATCTCAATTCCGCCAGATTGCAAAAGGCCTTTTGCTATTTGCATTATACAAAAATTCCCGAAAATAATCAAGATATCATAAAAAGTTTAATACGAAAAAGTGAAATAATGAAGACAATATGGTAATAATTACAGATGCAGGTCAAACCCAAACAGCTTAATGCGTTGCGCCCATACGGCAAAAACAACGCAGGCAACACACAAAAGGATCATCAAAACATCAATAAAGCCGAAGTGGTATACGGTGTAATATGTGCGCTTTTTTGTAACACCAAAAGCGCGAAGCTGCATGGCACCGGCTATATTGGTAGCCTTGTCCAGGGAAGAGTCGATCAAGGGAATAAACAGGGGGATAAAGTTTTTGATACGCTGCCAAATGTTACCCTTGTCCAGTTCGAAAGCACGAGTCAGGAAGGATTCCTTAATGGTGTTATAGTTACTGAGGAATTCAGGCAAAAACTTGAAGGTAGTGGTCAGCATAAAGGGAACGGTATAGGAAATGCCAAACTTCTGCAAGAATCTGCCGAGAGATGTGGAGATGTCGATGATTTCGGTGGTCATCACGAAATAAATACAACCGGTAATGGCAACAGCGATACGCAAACACTGGGCAAGGGCGTAATAAATACCTTCCAAAGTGATGTGAATGAAAGACCAGTCAATTAAGATGTGATCGCCGTAGGGGAAGAAGAAAGGCCAAATAATCAGGATCAGAATCAGCATTACGGGATACAGCTTAAACATGATGCGATAGAAAATATCCTTCAAATTGGCTGGGAGAGCCAAAGCCCACAGAATCAGCAGCATGGGCATAGAAACAAAGGGGTTAATCGTGATAATGGGAATAGCAATCATACAGATGCAAAGGAATGCCTTTGTTCCGGGGTGAAGACGATGCATGACAGACATTCTCTTCGCAGCTTCCATCATTTCCAGTACACTCATGCCTGAGCACCTCCGCTTTTATAGTCGATAATTGCCTTTGCAACGCTCTCGATAGAGTAGTCCTTTGGCTTGATTTCCGGGAACTCAGACAATACGCGATATACTTGAGGCGCCTTAATATATGCACTGCGCAGGATATCGGTTTCCTTGAAAACCTCATCAACGGTACCGTCCAACAGTTTTACGCCGTAACGCAAGACAACAACACGCTTTGCATACAGGGAAACCAGATTCATGTTATGAGTGGTCATAATAATCGTATGACCGGCATCATTCAACTCCTTGACCAGTTCCAGAATACGGATACATTCACCCCAGTCAAGACCGGTGGTGGGTTCATCAATAATCAAAACACTGGGACGCATGGAGAGAATAGATGCGATAGCGAGACGCTGCTGCTGACCGCGACCCAGCATAAAGGGAGCCTCATTACGGAAGTCCTCAAGCCCGACTTCCTTCAGGGTTTTAGTGACGGTGGCATCGACCTCTTCTTGGGTAAAGCCTAAATTCTTAGGACCAAAGGCCACTTCTTTTTCAACGGAATCGGAGAAAATCTGGTGAGCGGGGTTTTGGAATACGTAACCGATGTAATGGGACATATCAGAAACTTTTTGCTCACGAACTTCCTCGCCGCCCACCTTTACACTACCTTCGGTGGGCTTTAAAAGACCGTTTAAATGCTTGATAAGGGTGGTCTTTCCGGAACCGTTCTGCCCGATCAAAGCCAAAAATTCACCTTTTTTGACGGTCAGATCAATATTTTTCAGCGCCATCTCGCCCATGGGATAACGATGATACAGACCTTTGATTTCAATTACATTTTCCACATTATCATTGAAAGCCATATCAGTACCCCCTTACGCTTTTTGTAATACTCTCTTAAGGGATTCGATGCCGTCCTCAACGGTGAGAGGACATTTATCGACACAGATACCCTTTTCCTGCAAAGCTACAAACAGCTGCGTTACTTCCGGCGGGAAGAAATTCAGCTTGCTCATGAGCTCAGTATTGGTCAGTACCTTCTCAGTAGCATCGTCTGCCAGGATCTTGCCTTCATTCAAAAGAATAATGCGATCACTGAAACGGGCAATCTCTTCCATGTTATGCTCAATCATAATGATGGTCTTACCCATATCATTGAGCTCCTTTGTGACGGTCAGAATTTCTTCTGCGCCCAAGGGATCAATCTCGGAAGTCGCTTCATCGAATACCAAAACGTCGGGGTTCATGGCCAAAGCGGTAGCCAAAACGACGCGCTGCCGCTGACCGCCGGAAAGATAATAGGGGTGACGGGTACGATAATTCTCTAAGTGAACAAGCTTCAAGGCATTTTCTACGCGCTCAATTATCTCATCGCGGGGAATGCCCAAATTCTCCAACGGGAATGCAATTTCTTTTTCCACATTGGTCATCATGATTTGGCTCTCAGCATCCTGATGAACATAGCCGATAACGGCACTCAGCTGCGCTACGGTATAATCCCTAATGGGCTTTCCCTGTACCAAAATATCGCCGCTGATCTGGCCATTGTACAGCGTGGGAATCAGCTGTAGAAATGAACGGCAAATCGTGGTCTTACCAGCACCGGTAGGACCGATAATAGAGACATATTCACCTTTGTTGATTTTAAAGCTGATATCATCTAATGCCTTAACTTTTGCACCATGATAGCTAAAGCTATAGTTTGATAATTCAATTAAGGTATCCATCGCAATCTCCTTGAAATAATATCGGCATCATGTGTTCATATCGGCAAAAGCCGATTTAATCCAACACTTGCTTTCAGGAGAGCCAACAGAAAGCAAAATGGTTAAAATATTGTGAACTCATGATGAAGTTATGATTATTATAGCGAAATATTTGATAAAAGGCAAGCCTAAATGTATTGGAGGAAATGCAAAAAAAGGGGGAGCTTTTTTGTCAAATATGGAAAAAACAGTTGACCTTGATATTGCAGATGGAATATGATGAAAAAGTGCTTAAAAGGTATAGCGATTAGGTTCCGCAGTGCTTTATGACGATGGAATAAGGGAGGACATGATGAAAATCTTGATAGAAAACGGTACGATCGTGCATGCAACGTGCCGTGAAAAAGCAAATCTGCTGATTGAAAATGATAAAATTGTATATATTGGGGCAGATAGAAAAGAGGCAGATCAAGTTATTGACGCCGGCGGTTGCTTTGTGCTGCCGGGGTTTATTGATACACATACCCATTTGGAACTGTCTCACGGATTATTTGGTCAAGACACCGAGGCTGCCGTATTGGGCGGCACCACAAGTGTGCTGGAATTCGTCAATCAAGAGAGAAGCCAGACCATGCGAAGCGGATATGACCGCTGGATGGATTGGGCAAAAAACAGTACAACAAACTACGGTTTCCATATGTCTTTCTCCGAATGGAACGAACGGCAGGAACCGCAATTGGATGAAATGGATCACCTTGGCATCACCTCATTCAAAATGTACATGGTGTATGACAACATTAAAATGGATGACGGCGAAATGTATGAGGCGCTGAAGGCGGTGAAGAAGCATGGCGGCATCATCGGTGTTCACTGTGAAAATGATAAGCTTGTGGAGTGTATGACAAAAGATACTTATGAGGCAGGCTATCATGGGAGCGAGGGTCATCCGATGTCCAGACCGGCTGCTGCAGAGGCGGAGGCGGTAAGTCGCTGGATGCGTATTGCCCAAATGGCAAACGCCCCATGCTATGTTGTCCATCTCTCTACAAAAGAAGGCCTTGATGAGATTCGCAGAGCAAGAGCGCGTGGTCAGGAAGTCTACATTGAGACCTGCCCGCAGTATCTTACACTGACGGAAGAACGCTATCGTGATGTTGACGGCACAAAGTATATCATGTCTCCACCTTTGCGGACAGCGGACGATCAGGAAGCCCTTTGGCAAGCGGTGATTTCCGGCGAAATTGATTTCATTGGTACGGATCACTGTTCCTTTACTACTGCTGAAAAAGAAGCCCATAAGGAGGACTTTCGACAGGTGCCAAATGGTGCGCCCGGACTGCAACACAGAGGCCAGTTGATGTATACCTTCGGCGTTATGAAAAAGCGTATAACAATGGAAAGAATGGTGGCGCTTTTGTCTGCCAATGCCGCGCGGCTTTTCGGCCTGGAAGACCGCGGTGAGATTAAGGTGGGCAATATCGCTGATATCGTAATCTGGGATGGAGAATACCACGGCATGATTACGGATACAAACCATCATCACAATTGCGATAATTCTCCCTATGCAGGTATGGAGGTTTGCGGTACTGCGCGCGATGTACTGGTCAATGGCGAACCGGTTGTCAGAAATGGCAAACTGGTGAGTGGTCAGCATGGACAGTACCTGCATTGCGTGGCAGGGGAACATTATCGTCAGCACTAAGGCGGAAGACTGTTTTTCGCCTGAGGGGAGAGGTGTCTGCAAAAAAGCGGAGGAGAGGCTTGACTTTTCTCCTGTATAAAAATATACTTAACTCATCTGCAAGAGTTACCCAAACTATACAAACAAAATACTTGATAGGAGATGCACTATGACTCGTGATGAGAAATTAGTTCAGTTTTGTCAAAATCTGATTCGTACTCCCAGTTTGTCCGGAGAAGAGGAAGCGGTATCCAAGCTGATAGAAAGAACAATGAAAGAGTATGGATACGACGAAGTGACCATTGATAAATACGGTAGTGTTATTGGCTGTATCCACGGAAAGCGACCCGGTAAAAATATTCTGATGGATGGTCATATTGATACTGTCCCCATTTCGGATCTCTCCAAGTGGACGCATGATCCCTATGCAGCAGAAATTGTAGATGGCAAGATGTTTGGCCGCGGTACCTCTGATATGAAGTGTAGTGTGGGATCTATGGTGTCTGCAGCTGCTTATTTTGCCGAGGATACGAAAAAAGATTTTGCTGGAAACATCTATGTTTCCGGTTCTGTACATGAAGAGTGCTTTGAGGGTGTGTCCTGCCGTGAAATTACTAAGTTGGTTAAGCCTGATTTTGTAATTATCGGTGAAGCGACCACCACTACCGTGAAAATCGGCCAGCGTGGTCGCGCAGAGGTAGTTGTGGAAACCGTGGGTAAGACTTGCCATTCCTCCAATCCCGAGAAGGGTATCAATGCGGTCTATCATATGATGACCGTAATCGAAGAAATCCGCAAGATCAAACCCAATGAGCATGATTTACTGGGTAAGGGTATTTTGGAATTAACGGATATTATTTCTTCTCCCTATCCCGGCGCCAGTGTGGTGCCCGGAATGTGCCGTGTTACTTTTGATCGCCGCTTACTGGTGGGTGAAACTGAAGAAACGGTACTGAATCAGGTGCAGGAAGCAATTGATCGTGCGAAGGAAAAAATCCCTGAACTGAATGCGCGTGTGTATTTTGCTCGCGGTGAAGAAAAGTGCTGGACAGGTGAAACCATTGCGGATAAGCGTTTTTTCCCGGCGTGGGTAATTGATAAGGAAGATATTTTTGTGAAGAAGGTTCAGGCCGGCCTTCAGGAAGCAGGGCTGGACGCCCCGCTGTCTCACTTTTCCTTCTGCACGAACGGCAGCAGCTTCTGTGGGGAAAATGGAATAAAAACGATAGGCTATGGTCCTTCCCTGGAATCCCTGGCCCATGTGGTGGATGAGTACATTGAGATTGACCAGTTGACGAAGTCTTGTAAAGGGTTCTATAGCATACTGAAGAAACTGACGCAGGATTGATTTGAAATATATTCCCATATCGATGCAAACAAGCAGGAGGAGATGTACGGCATCTACACCGATACCGACGCTGTGGTGGATCACAACCTGAAGTATTACACCCGGGTGGAGCAGCAGAGCAAACAGACCGCCGAGCTGAACGCCCTGTGGTATGACGTGGAGAATACCTGGGACGCTGTCCATGCGCAGGCAAAGGATCTGGACGAGCGGATCAACGCCTTCAACGACGCCACCGGCTTGCTGAAGAACCTATAAGAATAAACAATGCCGCGAAAAAGTGAAGTCCGAAAAGGCTTCGCTTTTTTGTACATATCTTTTTATTAGGCGACATATTCTGTGCCAAAACGGTAAGGCGGGATGATATGAAAATATTCTTTCTGAAACCTGAAACGGCGGTATTCATCGGGACCGGCGCTTTTGGCGGTATCGGCGGGGATCTTCTGCGCGGTGAGCTATCCGGCGGCACAGGCGGCCTGCGCCACGGACCGACAGTTGCCGATTTACTGCGTGGACTGCGGGGAGGATAAGCGCTGTGCCATCTCTTTTGACGCGATAAGAGGAAGTGGCGGTGTTGGGTAAGCGAGGAAATCTTTTTCGACCGGAATGATTGACACATACAAAAAAGAGAGCTATAAAAAGAAAAGAGATTTAACAGCTTATCAGGCATTTCTGCATTCTATTTCTGAAGTACAGGAGAGGCGCAATACGATGAAGCATTCCGCTGGTATTTTATTAGCAATTTCCTCCCTGCCGTCCCCCCATGGGATCGGCACTTTCGGTAAGGCCGCCTATGACTTTGCGGACTTTCTCCACGCTGCCGGACAAGCCTATTGGCAGATGCTGCCCCTCGGCCCCACCAGCTACGGCGACAGCCCCTATCAGAGCTTTTCCACCTTTGCGGGAAATCCCTATTTTATTGACCTCGATCTATTAGTCAAGGACGGTCTGTTGACGCAGGATGAAGTGGATTCCTGCTTCTGGGGAACAGAGCCCCGCTACGTGGATTATGGCAAAATCTACGAGAGCCGCTTTTCCCTGCTGCAAAAGGCCAAAGATCGCGGCTGGATACGTGACCGGGAAAAAGTGGCGGACTTTGCGGCAGAAAACAGCGGGTGGCTGCCGGATTATACGCTTTTTATGGCCTGCAAGCGGCATTTCGGTATGCGATCCTGGTTAGAGTGGCCCGATGAAAAGCTGCGTCTGCGGGATAAGGCTGCATTGGAGCAGTATCGTGGAGAGCTG
>JAZUEB010000002.1:0-13331 GCA_045639965.1 Vescimonas sp.
CAAGGTGACCAGTTGGACACCTTGCATTATAGCGAGAAACCGGAAGCTTGTCAATGGGTGAAGAAGCGGAGAACGGGGTTGCGTTTTGGCGGGAGTGTGCTATAATAGTAGAAAGTTCTACTAATTAAAAGGGGAGAACAACGGTGGATTTTCAGACGCTCAATTTGCTGTTTCGATGCAACAAGGAGTTCAGCCACGATAAAATTCGGCGGCAGGAACTGAGTGATACGGAGTGCATGATCTGTTCCTATATCTATTCCCATGAGAATTGCTCACAGGATGACGTATCGGTAGCGCTGAAGACCGACAAGACCACGGTGGGGAAGGCGCTGATGTCGCTGGAAAAGAAAAACTGCGTTTTGCGGTTGCAGGACGCGGCAGATAAGCGGGTGAAGCGGCTTTCCTTGACAGACACCGGGCGGGAGAAGATTGCGGCGCTTGCGAATCTGCACAACAACTGGCTGGAGAAGATCCTGACCTGCCTGTCCCCGGAGGAGCAGGAGCAATTTGAAAACTACTGCGAGCGGCTGCTTGCCGCCGCGGAACAACTGACGAAAACGGAGGAGACCTGATGCACCACGACAACAAAACCTCGGCGATCGAAACCTTTAAGATCGATCCGATTCCCAAAATCGTTATCAAAAACAGCATTCCCGCCTTGATCGCTATGATTATGGTGATGGTATACAACCTGGCGGATACATTCTTCCTGGGCCTTACCCATGATGACTTGCAGGTGACGGCGGTATCATTCGCGACACCGCTTTTCATGATATTCATGTCCCTCGGCACCTTGTTCGGGGTGGGCGGTACGTCCGTCATTTCCCGTGCATTGGGTGAGCAGAAGACGGATTACGCAAAAAAAGCCAGCTCATTTTGTATGTGGGCGTGCGTGGCGGTGGGCGCATTTTTCATGGCACTACTATGGATCTTTTTGGATGATGTGACCGTTATGCTGGGCGCCAGCGAAGTCAGCGAGGGACTGACGAAGGACTATCTGCGCATCGCCATCGGCTGCGGTGTGTTCTCTATGATCTCCAACTGCTTCTCGTCCATCGTGCGTACCGAGGGCGAGGCGATGAAAGCTATGACGGGTACGCTGATTGGCAACCTCATCAACATGATTTTGGATCCCATTTTTATCCTCGGCATGAAGTGGGGTGTGGTCGGTGCAGCTGTCGCCACCGTCATCGGCAACGCCGTCGCGGCGGGATATTATATTCTCTACTTCTTCAAGGGGAAATCCGTGCTCAGTATCAGTCCCAAGTACTTCTCCATGAAAGACAAGATTCTGACCGGTGTGCTGTCCGTGGGTATTTCCGCTTCCCTCGCCAATCTGCTGGTCAGCGTGTCGTCCATTGTGGTCAACGTACAGCTCTCGAAGTTCGCAAGCGGCGATATGCTGGTGGCGGGTTACGGTGTGACCGCCAAGGTCATCATGATCGTGACACTGATCGGTATCGGCATCGGCAGCGGCGTGCAGCCGTTCCTCGGTTACTGCTACGGGGCGAAGGAGAAAGAGCGCTTGACCAGGGGCATTCGCTTTTCGGCAATGTTTGGATTGGTGTTCTGTCTGGCGGTTTCGGCGCTGTGCTACATCTTTGCCGAGCCTATCGTAAGGGTGTTTTTGACCGATCTGACCGCGCTTGACTCCGGCGTACACTTTACGCGCATTTTGATGAGTACTGCGTGGCTCATCGGAGCATTTGCCATCTGCCAGAACACGTTACAGGCTGTCGGCGCGGCAACGCCCGCACTGCTGGCATCTATCTTCCGGCAGGGCGTTATCTTTCTTCCTGCGCTGTTTATTCTGAAAGCCATTATCGGCGTGGATGGCCTCATCTGGGCACAGCCGGTGGCTGACGTGCTTTCGCTGTTGATTGTGATCTTAATGCTGCGTAGGAAGATTCGGAAAACGGATTTCACCAAAGTGGAGGCAGAAAGTAATGGATAAGCAGATAAAGAAGCTGCTGGACTTTTTTGACCAGCAGGACGAAAACGGCGTATCCAATCGGGAGAAAGTCAAGAAGTATCAGAAGATTCTGCGGCGGGTGGAGTCGACAGATAAGAATAAAAGCGTGGAAGCCGTGGAAAATCAAGGTGCAGACGGTGAGATCCCCAGCGGTATCGTGGTGGAGAACGGGAAGATCATCGGTCTCGGCATCCACATCTACAACGAGGATGTCTATCCGCTGAAAAGCTTTGAGATCTATCTCCGTGGCTGTGAGCTGACCGGCGAGCTGGACATTTCCGACTGCACGGATATGGTGTTCCTCGACCTGTACCACAATAAGATCACATCGGTCAAATCAAAGAATCTGCCGTCCATGCGGATCTTCGGCGTACAGGACAATCTGCTGGAAACCGTTGATGTATCGGAGATGTCGGTCTGTCAGGGAATCGATGCGGGAATGAACCGGCTGAAAGACATTGACGTATCCCACAATCCGCAGCTGGTGGAGCTGTATGTAAATGATAACGGCTTGACAGCAATCGACCTGTCCCACAACCCGAAGCTGAAGTATTTTTACTGCCACAACAATCGCATTACCGAGCTTGACACACGGGCAAATCCGCTTCTGCGGCATCTGAATGCGACAGGGAACCCGATGAAGTCCATTCGCACGCTGGCACCTCGGCGGGGGGAAGCGCTGCCCTTGGAATTATACGCAGGGGAGGGCGGCTGTGTCGGACTGAAATTCAATCCGATCTACAACGCCCAATGGAAAGAGACCGGTGAGTGGCAGCAGAGCTACTATGCTTATCCGGCGGAGGGATACCGCTTTGCAGGGTGGTTTGAAAACGGCGCAAAGGTATCCGACGAGGAAACGTGGATCGACGCGTACGGAACGAGCCGTATCTTACGAGCCGAGTTTGAGGGAATTAGATAATAAAAAAGCTCGTGGGGATGTGTAAGAAACACAACCTCACGAGTTAACTTTTTCATTTTCAAAACAACTCCAACATACTGTCCAGATAGATTGCCTCGCGGATGGGGAGGTGGTAGGCGGGCTTGACCATATAATAGAGCAGAAACTCTAAAATCAGAGCGCTGCCGAGGCCGCGGCCCTCGATTTTAAAATGGGAAAAGCCCATGGGCAGGTAGGTATTCTGAATATCGTCGATGCCGATAAAAGAGGGGTTTTGCATGGCCTTGGAAAAGCGGTAACCCTGCGCCCCGTCCGGGGCGACGCAGATGTGGTCAGGGCAGTTTTCGCCCAGGCATTTGCGGCTGACGTTTTCATAGCAGGCGGCTCTATCGCAGCAGTCGAACCAGCAGCATTCGTTGCAGAGAAATTCCACTTTTTCCTTTTGAAAAGCTGTTAAGGTGTTTAGCTTGTCAATCTCTTTATTCAAACGGAAATCTGGGACAACATAGCGGAAATCTGCACGATCCAGTTCTTTTTTAAAGTCGCCGAAATCTGTGAGAACCTTCGTGGTGGAGGAGACGAAATAGAGTCCGGGATAGGTCTGTTTCAAGTACTCCAAAAGCAGATCGGAATGGACGATGACGCCGTTTTTGCCGCTTTCCGAAAACAGGGAGCAGAGGCGGTTGCACTTCTTATCCGTGAGATGCTCGGGACGGAGCAGAGAGTTGCTGAAGGTGAGCCGGGCGGAAATATCGTATTCGTGCAGTAAGGCGAGGACTCTCTTGGGGTCATTATCCCCGAAACCCACACGGCCGCCGCCCCAGAGGCAATCTGCGGGTGCGCCGTAGATGGAGGCGATGTCGCACCAGTCATAAAAATACTCCCGATGTTCCCGCCAAAGGGGGAGAAAAGCGTGATACAGGTCATAGAATTCGAATAGGCCGGGGAGATGATAATATGCGATTCTGCCCATGACCGGCACCTCATTCCTGTTCAAAATGTTTTATCGTGAAATGGCAAAGAGCGGCCCCTCTTCGCCCTGTTCGCCGGTGGCGAGAAAGCCGCAATTGAGCAGGACTTTTTGGGACGCGAGGTTGTCCGCCTCTGTTTCGGCGGTGATGTAGTTGACACCCGGCTGTGACAGTGCCCAGTCGGTGACCGCTTTGACCGCTTCGGTGGCGTAGCCGTGGTTTTGGAAGTCCGGCAGGATGCCGTAGCCGATCTCGGCGGTGCCGTCGGCAGAGAGACCCTTGAAGCAGAGTTCGCCGAGGCGCTGACCGTCCGTATTCTCGATCAGCCATGCTGCGTACCATGGGCGGTACTGTGGGTTTTCCGTCGCCATGGTGAGCATTTCAGTGTACGCCAGTTTCAGACCTTCATCATCTGCATGGGCGATCAGGTCTCGCATTTCCGCGTCGGAGGCGGGGTGGATAGTGAGTCGTTCGGTTTTCAACATGATGGTTTACTCCGTTCTAAAGATAAGATGTCCTGCACCGCGGCAAAGGTAGCAACGGCGCAGACAAGAGCGGCGGGATAGCGTATGTCCGTCAGCGGAAGAGTCAGGGGCAGGAGAAAGAGCAAAACGCCCGTCAGCTTGTTGGCAATGGAGTGGGGAAGTGCGAAGGTATGGACGCGGACAAAACGCAATACCATAGCGGCGATTTTGATAAGGGCGATCGCCGCCGTCCAGATCCAGAGCCACGCATCGAGCCGCACGAGGGGCAGGAGTTTCACCGCGCTGATGGTGACGAAAATTAAATCGGCGGCGCTGTCCAGTTTTGCACCCGTTTCACTCTCCGTGTGAGTCGTTCGTGCCACGAATCCGTCCGCCATGTCTGAGAGTCCGCACAGGAGATACAGGATGCCAAAGGCTATAGATAGAGGCGAAAGAAAGAGCAAGGCGATGGAGAGAACGATGCGGAAGAGGGTGATGAGGTTGGCGGGGGTTATCTTGTTAGCCATAAGCTTATTTCACCATGCTCTGCGCCAGGAAGATGGCGAGGATGGAGAGCACGATGCTGAGAACGATGTAGAGCAGGGCGGCGGCAATTTTCTGGGTTTGGAACAGTTGGACGGATTCCAGCGCAAAGGTGGAAAAGGTCGTGAAGCCGCCGCAGATGCCGACTTTTAAGAAAAGAATCAAGCGCGGGTCGACCTCATGGTTTTTGAGCGCCAGGGCAACGATGAGCCCGATGAAAAACGAGCCGATCACGTTGATGGCGAGGGTTTTATAAGGGAAGATGACGCTTTCTTTCAGGTCGATGAGACCGATAAGATATCGCAGGACGGAGCCGATACAGCCGCCTGCGCCTACCGCCAAACAGTTGAGCATACTTATGACACTTCCTTTCGCTTAGTGGTTGACTTTTGAGAACGGGCAGCGCTTGCCGATGCATTGGTTATTATTGTGGGAGAAGCCGCAGACTACCTCGCCCAGCTCCATCTCGACACCGAGGTGTTCTTTGACGAAGTCCACGGCCTGCAGGATGGAGAGGTAGGAGTCACGCTTGCAACAGCGGGGGCCGCCCACTTCGCCGATGGCATTCAGGGCGCGGGAGGTCATCTTGTTGGCAAGGCCGAAGCTCTCGTTCATCAAGGGCGTGGGGCCGGTGACGATGGAGAGGAACATGCCGGTGCTGATGGCGGCACCGCAGGCACCCCAGAAGCCGCAGGCACCGCCGGGGACGGTTTGACCGCGGTTTTTCATCTCAACGAGGGACTTCTCCAAGTCGATGTCACCGCCGGCATTCTTATAGGCGGTGAGGAGAGCGGCACCCACCATGATGTGATGCTCCGGGCCGTGCATGTGGCAGAAGGGAAGCGACATCATGGCATTGAGGATCTCAATGGGATTCTTGGACGTGGACGAAAGGCAGACGCCGAAGATGCTGTCGATGCCCTGCGTGTGGCACTCGTTACAGATATAATGACCATTGACGCAGCGCGTTTTGCTGCGTTCTTTTTTGTGGCAGATGGCGCACTCCATCTCGATGTCCTCGTTGAGATATTCGAGGGGCGCTTTGCAAATCAGGCATTCTTCGTTCATGGAATCCTCCGAAAGAGCTGCATTACTTATTTACGTTTTTATTTTTTACGCCCGATTCGCAGGCTGCTGATCAATACCGCTGCACCGAGGACAGCGGCGCCTATGCTGACAAAGGGCATGAGATCCTTACCGGGAGCGGCGATCTGACTGGGGTCGGAGGTCTTGAAATAGATCTTCACCTCATCGCCGATGTCCATGGTGAAATCATAGCTGTTATATGGGACGTGGGAGTAGCGCACACCGTCTACGAAATAGTCCACATAGGTGATGATATCGTTATTCTCATCGCCGGCACCGGTCTGCTGTTCAAAATCCACGATGGTGGCGGTGGTAGTGCCGTTGTATTCCTTGGGATTAAAGGTGAAGAGCGTCAGCAGACCGACGATGAGAAAGAGTGCGCCGAAAGGTATAGCAAATCGGCGGGGCATGGCAGAAAACATGAATGGGTGGCCTCCTTTATTGTGTTATGAGATGGCGGATTTTTATTCTCTCCTTATTGTACCACAGGGAGAAAAAGGGTCAAGGGGCAATGCGGCGCATGAGAGCGGAGCCGTTTTCCCTGAGCCAGTTGTGCCACTTCTGATAATCGGGGTAGACCCGGAGGACTTCCGCGTAGAACCGGGGGGAGTGGTTCATCTCCTTGCGGTGGCACAGCTCGTGGACCACCACGCTGTCGATGACCTCGGGCGGGGTCATCATCAAAAGACAGTTGAAGTTCAGATTGCCCTTGCCGGAGCAGCTGCCCCAGCGGGAGTGCTGGGCGCGGATGGTGATGCGGCCATAGGTCACACCGATGAGGGGTGCATAGTAGGCGACGCGCTGGGGGATGACCACCTTGGCTTGTTCGGCGAGATTACGGAGATCGTCCGGCGTGAGAGGGACAATATTGTTAAGGGATTGCGCTTTACAGATATGTTTCTCTATCCAGCGCTGATGTTTTTGAACAAAGTCGTGTATCTCCTCATCAGTGGCGCATAGGGGAGCGCGGACGATGAGGTGTCCGTCTTTGATCTGCGCCGCCATGGTCCGACGGCGGGAGCGAATGATGTCGTAGTTCATATCATTTCATGTTGATGAAGGTGAGACCCACCAGACAGATGGCGATTCCCACCAGCTTGTTCCAGGTCAGGGCCTCGTGGTACAGCAGGAAGCCGACAAAGATGAGGACTACCGCCAAAAACGAGCATTGAACGATCATGCCCGTGCTGACCTGCCAGCCGGCGCGGTAGGCGTAGATCCAGCCCACTTCCAGCCCGACGATGACGAGGCCCAAAACGAACGGTGCCCAGTTCATTTTGGCGAACTCCTGCAGGATGCCGCTGCCCGGCTGAATGACATAGTGCAGAACCAGCGAGACCACAGCACCCACCAGATAGGTGACGGTCAGCGAGGCAAACGGGCTGACGTTGCTCGGAACGCCCTTGGCGCAGATTTGGTAAACCGTATTGGAAGCGATGATAAGCACCATCGGCCAGATGTAGGAAAGCATAGTTTCTCCTCCTGCGTGTTTGGATAGGGTGATTATACCATGCGGGGGAGAATTTTGCAAAAGAATGTAGAAAAGGGCTGTGAGCAGTAAGCAACTGCTCACAGCCTTTGCGTCTTTGCAATTATGCGGCTTCCTGTGTCTTGATAAGCCTTGCCAGCGCCGTCAGGTCACCGGCGGTCACGAATGTATCGCCGTTTACATCGGCAAGATTCTCCTTGTCAATGTCAGTGATCAGCTCGATCTTGGCAACGTGCCGGGCAAGAATGGCGAGGTCGGCGGCATCGGTGCTGCTGTCACCGTTGAGGTCGCTGGCAACAGATTGCGGTTCTACGTCAAATACGATGTGACAACCGCTCCATGTCTGCGCATCGGCATCATATAGGCTGCTGTCTGTCCATGTCGTGTTATTTTTTGGCGCGTGGATTATCAGATCATCTCTGAGGTATTCCTCAAAAATGTTATCCGTCTCACTCACGAACGGCGCATCGCCCAGAAACGTCAGATTTTTCAGTGAGAGGCATTTTCCGAATATATACCAACTGCTGAATTCCGTTACGCTTGCCGGGATGGTAATGTCCGTGATGTTTTCACAGTAGCAGAAGGCTCCTGCGATTTTTGTTACCGTTTCCGGCACTGTCACGGAGGTGTCCTCTCCCTGATAGCGGAGCAGGATGCCGTTCACAGTGGCGAAATCACCCAGAGACTCCAGCCACGGCGTCTGATCGAAAGCCCAATCTCCAATGCGTGTAACGGTGTCGGGAATGGTCACGTCGGCCAGATTATTGCAGCCCTCAAAAGCACAGTCACCAATGGTGGTCACGCTGTTGGGAATCGTTATCGTCGTCAAAATGTCGCACCGTAAAAATGCATAACCTCTGATAAAACGTGTATCGGGGTGGATATCGCAGCTTGCAATGGTACGATCCGTTGCCTCCACCAAATACAGATAGGGATTGCCGCTGTTGCCCAGATACTTTGCGTTATCGTAGATGTTGTATGTCAGACTGATATTATCGGAAAAAGCCCAAGTATCGATATCGGTCACGCTATCCGGAATATCCACACTCGTCAAGTTAAGACAACTCGCAAAAGCGTATTCACCAATACTCACTACCCCATCCGGGATTGTTATACTGATCAGATTATTGCTGCATCCAAAAGCCAAATTACCAATGTCCTTTACTTGGGAGGGAATCACATAGTTGGTGATGGTACTCCCTGCCGGATACTGGATCAGTTTTGCTTTTTCCTTGTTAAAAAGTACACCATCACTGTCGCAGCAGGCGATCGTATTGCCTGCATCCACAACAAACCGCGTTAAACTGTCACAGCGGATAAACGCACTTTCACCGGAAGTGGTAATGCCGCCAATATCCGTTACGCTATTTGGAATTGCTATACTTGTCAGACTGGAACAGTAGCCGAATGCTCCGTCACCAATTCTTGTCACACGGTTTGGAATGGCCACATCGGTCAAAGAAGAGCAACCCTCAAATGCATAATCGCCGATGGTGGTCACGCTGTCCGGGATAGTCACCGATACCAGGCTCTCGCACCACTCAAATGCTCTATCACCGATAGTGGTGACGCCGCTGCCGATAGAGACAGCGGAGAAATCGAGATCGCGCCACGGCGCAGGATTTACCCAACCACCATAATCCGCCATCTTCCCGGTACCGGAGATGGTCAATACTCCCGTGTTCCAATCCAGCGTCCACGTCAAATTGGTACCGTCACCCTCGCCGCCGCAATAGCCGGAGGGGTTCAGACGGGGGATTGCCGTGGTATAGAAATAGCCGCAGACGGTACAGGTATAGGTTTTGATACCAACATCGTAATAAGTGGGCTCCGCTGTCACGATTCCACTGTTGAAGCTATGCGCCGCTTTTCCGCTGATCTCAGTGCAGCCGGTACAGTTGTGCCAGTGGCTGGTGCTGTCATATGTCCAGGCAGAAGAAAAGGAATGGGTATGGGAATACCATCCCTTATATCGAAATGCGCCTAAAAAAGTGCTAACTGACAACGAAGTGACATTAAATGCACTTTCATAGCAGCCGCCGTCAGAATCATACGAAGTCACTTTTGTTCTGGAAGACCCTTGATTTTGTGCCAATACTGCTATGTTTCCGCTTCCACTATAATCTTCATCTGCAAATCCGATATGGCCGGTTGTTCCGGTAGAAAATACTACAACATCTCCCCGCTTTACATCGCTAATATTATAAATTAAATCAAAATTGCTGCCTGCATTTTCACTCTTTTTTAAATCCCAGCACCCTTTGGCGTAACCGTTTCCTGTTTGAAGGTTTGACCCAAGACGTTTCCATAAAATACACGCTCCGTCCCAGCATTGCGCTCCGTGGTTGCCGTCCACGTTATATGCTTTACCGATAACAGTATCTCTAAAGGATTGATAGGAACCAATTGGAACCGTACTGTAGTCCGAATAAGACAAGGCAAAAGAAACTGTTATTGGCATCATAGCAACCGTTAGTGTTACAGACAACAACCATGCTACAACTCTCTTTTTCATCCCGTTCTCCTCCCACAACAAAAAAGTGCGCGACCGAAGCCGCATGCGGAAAAGTACAGCTCATTACGGGTACATTTTACCAGTTTGTTTTCCCATTTGCAATAATATTTGTAATACTTGTCGACTATTGGCGATAGATACGGTATAATGGAGCAGAAGGAAGTGGCATCGTGGTGGGATACTATTACAATCAACTGAATAAGCAGGAAAAGGCCGTCTACGATGCCCTGAAAGCGGGGATGAACGACCTGCAGCCGTCTATCCGCATTCCGCGGCTGGAAAACGGGCGGCTGCTGGAGGTGTTCACGCGGCTGAAGCTGGACGAGCCGCTTTTGTTCTTCGTGGTGAGCTACACGGGGCGCTTTTACCCCGAGGCGCAGCACATGGAGTTCGTGCCCGAGTACCTCTTCGACAAGGCGAAGATCAAGGAGCATCGGCAGGCGGTGGCGGCGCGGTTGGAGCGTTTGGCGCGGCCGTTGCGGCAGATGACGACGCTCCAGAAGGAGCAGGCGATACATGACTTTATCCTGGAGAACGTGCGGTACGATAAGTTGAAAAAGCCGTATTCCCATGAGATCATCGGTCCGCTGACCCAGGGCGTGGGCGTGTGCGAGGGCATTGCCAAGACCGTTAAGGCGCTGTGTGACGCGGTGAATTTGCCCTGCATCGTTGCGCTGAGCGAGGCGAATCCCGAAAATGGCGGCAAGTACCGCCACACCTGGAACGTGGTGACGGTGGACGGGCACACGTATCATCTGGACGCGACGTTTGACAACACGCTGCAGCGGGGCATCAAGCGGTACGACTACTTCAATTTGGACGACCGGCACATCTTCATCGACCACGAGAAGCTGGTGCTGCCCATTCCGGCGTGTGACGAGGAGAAGGGGTACTACTACCGCGGTATCTCGCTGACAAAGCCGGAGGACGTAGAGAAACGGTTTGCCCAGGCGCTGCGGAAGAAGCAGGCGCATTTCGTGTTCCATTGGCGGGGCGGCGGGTTGAACCGCGAGATCTTGCTGGATCTGGTGAAGCGGTGCGGTGCCCTTGCCGCCGAAAAGGGAAAACAGGTGGCGTGTTTCGTCAATGTGGCGCAGGCGGGGATCCAGCTGGACATCGGCGCGCAGGAAGCCGTGGTGATCCAGGAGCCCGACGAGGGGAGAGAGTGAAAACGGGACAGTTTTCCTTGTAAACAAATACGGTTTCCAGTTTTTCAGCCAGAACCGTTTCCAAATTATACGCCAATATTTCCAACGATGCGTTTTTGCTCGGCAAGGGGTGGGAGTGGAAGTATCATCTTTGACAAAGTTTGCCCATTGCAGTTTGGGTGAGCGGTTGCAATCGTTCCATTGCGTAACTGTTTCCAATAAAGTTGACTTTCCATACTGTATATTATCTCGCTTTCGACCAGCGTGCGCATAGCTTTGTCCGGAAAAACTCCGGCATATTTCGTGATATCGCCCTTTGTAATGCCGCTGTCACGGATAAAATTTTCAGTGATGCCTCGCCGTTCTTCGTCAAAGAAAGACGGCGAAACAGTATTCATCAGTTCAAGAAAACTCTGGACTGCCTTTTTTGTTTATAAACAATCAGCCCTCCGTCTTGCAAACATCCGTATATTCGGATATAATGTATCTTGTGAAATTGTGTTTACGGGAGGTGTGCCGATGGAGGGATATATGTCAGCGCGGGAAGCGTCTTACAAATGGGGCGTGTCAGAGAGCCGCGTACACAAACTCTGTCAGGCAGGACGAGTTCCCGGCGTGAGTCGGTTCGGCAGATCATGGGTAATTCCTGCTGATGCCGAAAAGCCATGCGATCCGCGAAAAAACAATCGCAATGAACCTCAGCGAGAAGTGAACGATTCAGCAAGGAGAACGTAAAAATGAGTGAAGAAATTTTCAGACAGAAAAGTTTAGATAAGGTGAAATCTCCGGAAAGTCTGGATGATTATATCCAGGTGTCCAACCCCGGCGTATGGCTGTTGCTTGTAAGTATAATCGTCCTTTTAATGGGTGCTTGCGTATGGGGCATTTTCGGACATGTTGACAGCACGGTGGAAGCAAACGTTCACGCAGAAAACGGCACTGTCGTCTGTTATGTGGAAGAGGAAAGCATTTCCACCATGCAGGCCGGCATGATCGTAAAGTTTGACGGTTTTGAAGCAGCTATCACCGATATCCGTCAAGAAGGCGAAGATTATTCCTGTACGCTTCAATCAGATCAGCCGATACCGGACGGTTTTTATAAAGGAAAAGTTATTGTGGAAAGCTACAAGCCGCTATCATTTGTTCTAAATTGAGGTCGCAGAGATGGCAAAAAAGATAAAACAGCCCATCACAAAGGGTGTTGCCAAGGTGCCGGTGGTCATGCAGCTGGAAGCGCTGGAATGCGGCGCGGCAAGCCTTTGCATGATTCTGGCCTATTACAATAAATGGATCCCGCTGGAACAGGTGCGGGAGGACTGCGGCGTATCCCGGGACGGCTCTAATGCGCGCAACGTATTAAAGACGGCCCGCTTTTACGGTTTGGATGCCAAGGGTTATCGTTATGAGACTGATTCGCTCAAGAAAAACGGCAGCTTTCCCTGTATCATCCACTGGAATTTCAATCACTTCGTGGTATTGGACGGCTTCAGAGGCGGCAAGGCCTATCTGAACGATCCGGCAAAGGGCAATTACAGCGTGACCATGGAGACCTTTGACGAATCCTTTACGGGGATCTGTCTGCAATTCGAGCCGACGGATGCCTTTGTCCCCTCCGGCAAGCCCAAGAGTATGCTGTCCTTTGCGGCAAAACGGCTCAAAGGTACCGGCACAGCCATTGCCTTTACCATGCTCACCGGCGTGGTGGCGGCACTCATGGG
The DNA here is from genome assembly GCA_045639965.1 of Vescimonas sp. Lineage (GTDB taxonomy): Bacteria > Bacillota > Clostridia > Oscillospirales > Oscillospiraceae > Vescimonas. Next base: position 12,805 of record JAZUEB010000002.1, read on the forward strand.
ACTCGTACAGCCCGCCTTCTCCCGGGTATTTCTGGACCATCTGCTGACCGGGAAGGATCCGAACTGGACAATGCCGTTTTTGCTGTTCCTGGGCGCCATTAACGTTATACAGATCGTTATGTCTGCCTTACAGGCGATCTACTCCCTGCGCATCAACGGCAAAATGGCGGCAACAGGCAATGCTTCGTATATGTGGAAAGTGTTAAATATGCCGATGAAGTTTTTCTCTCAGCGCATGGCGGGAGACATTCAGGTACGGCAAGGTGCAAATGCGACTATTGCCAATATACTAATAGGCACCTTCGCACCGCTTTTGCTCAACACAGTCATGATGGTATTGTATTTCGTTATCATGCTTCGTTATAGCGTACTATTGACCATAATCGGACTTGTATCACTCACGATCAATGCCGTTGTTTCAAGATATATATCCAAAAAGCGCATCAATGTGACCCGTGTTTCCATGCGAGACAGCGCAAAGCTCAGTGCTGCCACAATTGCCGGGATTGAAATGATCGAGACAATCC
>JAZUEB010000003.1:0-18786 GCA_045639965.1 Vescimonas sp.
TTTACGTTGGGCTTCCAGGGACGATTGGAACGTCTGTGGGAATGGGAAACCTTGATACCGAAGGTCACGCCCTTGTCGCAAAACTCACACTTAGCCATCCGTTGCACCTCCTTGCTGTTGTAACTTACGGCTGCTTGTATATCACAAGCAGTAGATATCATAACAGATGTCAAAACAAATTGCAAGCATTATTTGACAAAAAAATGAAAAATTTTATCATCGGTAAAAGTTGCGAAATCGAAAGGAGTAAGGTATAATATATTCTGTATAAATATAATATGGATGTACCGTATCCGTACAAAGGAGAAAAAAACATGGAAAAAATCAAACGCACACCGGCCAGTCTGAAAAAACTGGTGGAGGATTTCGGACTGGAGATCCTGCACAAGGGCGATCGTTATGAAACAGAGGTCGTTACGGTTTCTGACGTAAACCGTCCGGCGCTGCAGCTGGTGGGATTTTTCGATTATTTTGACGACAAACGTCTGCAGATCCTTGGCATGAGCGAGATCAAATTTTTGGATCGTATGGGCGTTGAGGAGCGTACCCGTTCCCTCAACCGCCTGATGAGCTATCCGTTTCCGGCTCTGATCATCTCCCGGGACATGGAGGTCTATCCGGAGCTGATCGAGATGGCGAAAAAGCACGGCAGAACGCTGCTGCGTACCGGTCTGGATACCGTTGACGCTACCAGCAACATCATTGATTACCTCAACCGCGCTCTGGCACCGCAGATCACCCGTCATGGGGTGCTGATGAACATTTACGGGCAGGGTGTGCTGATCTACGGTGAAAGCGGTATCGGCAAGAGTGAAACGGCCATAGAGCTATTGAAACGCGGTCACCGTCTGGTGGCGGACGATGCCGTTGAGATCCGCCGGGTTTCCGACTGCCTGTACGGCACAGCGCCGGAGCTGATCCAGCACTATATCGAGATCCGCGGCGTGGGTATCGTGGATGTGCAGCAGTTGTTCGGCATGGGCGCGGTACAGTTCGATACAGAGATCGATCTTCTGGTGCGTCTGGAGAAATGGGAGGACGGCAAGTTCTATGATCGTCTGGGAATCGATGCCATGGAAGAGGATATTCTGGGCGTTCCGCTGCCGCTGGTCAAGATTCCCGTCAGCGCCGGGCGAAACCTGGCCGGTATTATTGAGCTGGCAACGATGAAGAACCGCCAGCAGCGATATGGTTATAACGGCGCCAGGGATTTTGTGACGCAGTTTGACAGTAAAATGGATCAGTTGACGAAAGAGGGCGGCAAATAAATGTACTATATCGGCGTGGATATCGGCGGAACAAACCTGAAAGCCGGCCTTGTCAACGAAGTCGGCACACTTTTGGTGACAGAGAAGATGAAGGTTGCCGAACTGACCGATCCTGCCAAAATGGCTTGGACGCTGTATACCCTGGTGCAGAAGCTCTGCCAGAGTGCCGGCATTCCGCTGGAGAAAGTGGCGTCTGTGGGCGTCGGCGTACCCGGCACGGTGGAGATCTACTACGGTACGATTTTATATACCTGCAATCTGCCGTGGCGAAACGTTCCGCTGCGCAAGCTGTTCCACCAGCTCTGTCCCTTGCCGCTGTATATCGAAAACGATGCCAACTGCGCAGCACTGGCGGAATACTTTGTGGGTGCCGGACGGGGTACAAAGCGTTTTATCACGATCACGCTGGGTACCGGCGTTGGCGGCGGCATTGTCCACAACGGGAAGATCTCACACGGCTCCAATGGTATGGCGGGCGAGGTAGGACACATGGTCATCCAGCGGAACGGAGAGCCGTGTCCCTGCGGCAGAAAAGGCTGCTGGGAGCGCTACGCCTCGGCCGTAGCCCTCAAGCGTATGACGCAAAAAGCCATGGAGGAGCATCCGGACAGCATTCTGCATCAGGTGATCGAGGAGAACGCCGGACACGTTTCCGGTCAGTCCGCTTTTATCGCGGCAAGGCAGGGCTGCCCGGTGGGTCAGCAGGTCTGCGATCAGTATGTGGAGTATCTGGCGTTGGGGATCACCAACCTCATCAATATCTATCAGCCGGACGCGCTGGCCATCGGCGGCGGTGTCAGCAACGAGGAGGATAGTCGGCTCCTGCTGCCGATCCGCCGACTGGTGGAGCAGGAGAGCATTCCCTGTGCTCCTGCGAAGCGTACGCGTATCGTCAAGGCGGAGCTGGGGACCCAGGCCGGCTTGATCGGTGCAGCACTTTTAGGCAAGAACAAGCGCATTTAGGAGGCATTGTATGCTCTGGTACGAGAGTTTTGATCAGAAGATAGCAGACTACCTGCCCGATCTGCACGTGGAGAAAGACGAGCCTTTACGCCGTCACAGCTCCTTTCGCATCGGCGGCGCGGCACGGCGCATGGCATTTCCGAGCACACCGGAGCAGCTGGTGCTGCTGCAGAGCTTTGCTGCAGAGTGTGAAGCGAGGCCGCTGCTCATGGGAAACGGCACCAATATGCTGTTTCCCGATGAGGGGCTGGATCGACTGGTCATCAATACCCGGGATCTTGACGGACTGAAACCGGGAGAACAAAACGACTGCGAGATCCGGGCACAGGCGGGAGTTTCCCTTACTACGCTGGCAAATTTTGCCTGCGCACGGGGATTGACAGGTTTGGAATTTGCCCACGGGATCCCCGGCAGCGTGGGCGGTGCGGTCTGTATGAATGCCGGTGCTTACGGCGGTGAGATAAAGGACGTGCTGTTGGGCGCCTCAATCCTCTTCCCGGAAGAGGGTGTTAGATTTGTGCCCTGTGAGGAGCTGGCGCTGGGTTATCGCCACAGCATTTTGACCGATCATCCGGATACTGTGGTGCTGTCTGCCGTATTTCATCTGCAAAAGGGTGACCGTGGCGAGATCCGCGCCCGGATGGACGAACTGATGGCGAAGCGAAAAACAAGCCAACCGCTGGAATTTCCCAGCGCCGGCAGCACCTTTAAGCGCCCTGCCGGCTATTATGCGGGCGCCCTGATCGAGCAGGCAGCCCTGAAAGGTCTGCGTATCGGCGATGCACAGGTCTCGGAGAAGCACGCCGGCTTTGTGATCAACTGCGGCCATGCCACGGGAAAAGAAGTCCGCGCTTTGATCGCGGAGGTACAAAAACGAGTACAGGCCAACAGTGGTGTGATATTGGAGCCGGAAGTAAAGATCATCGACGAATGAGAGTGGAGAGAGAAAGATGGAAATTCTCATTATTACCGGATTGAGCGGTAGCGGAAAGAGCAAGGCGGCATCTGTGCTGGAGGACATCGGATACTATCTGGTGGATAATCTGCCGGCGGAGATGATGCTGCATCTTGCCCGCTTCTGCACGGCGGCGCAGGGAAAGTATGACCGACTGGCCTTTGTCTATGACGTGCGCGCCGGTGAGCCGCCGGAGCAACTGCTCTACGCCTTGCAGGAGCTCAAAACTGAGGTGGACTCCTGTAAGGTGTTATTCCTTGACACCGATACAGAGACTATTATCCGCCGTTATAAGGAGACCCGCCGCAACCATCCGCTGGCCACTGACGGAAAGGGCATTGAGCAGGCGGTGGAATTGGAACGCAACTGGACGAAACCGGTACGGGAGCGGGCGGATTTCGTTCTGGATACCAGCACCTTTTCCACGGCAAAACTACGCAGCGAACTGCTGGCGTTGTTCGGCAGACAATCGGACAGAACTGCCTTACAGGTCAATTTGATGTCTTTTGGATTCAAATACGGCCTGCCGCTGGAGTCGGATCTGGTGTTTGATGTGCGCTTTCTGCCGAACCCCTATTATGTGGACGAACTGAAGCCCCTGACCGGACTGGACAAGCCGGTACGGGACTTTGTATTCCGCTATGAGGAGACAAAGGAATTTGTGGCACAGCTGGAGAAAATGCTGCAATATCTGCTGCCCCTTTACAGTGAAGAGGGCAAGTCGGTCCTTGTGGTCGCCATCGGCTGCACCGGCGGACATCACCGCAGCGTGGCGATCAGCCATGAGATTACCCAATTCCTGACCGATCAGGGGTTTGCCGTGACGGAGAGCCACCGGGATATTTCACGATGAGGGAGAGTCAATATGCAGTCCTTTTCCCACAAAGTAAAAGCGGAGCTGTGCCGCGCACCGGTACAGCGTCTTTGCTGCGCCAGGGCGGAGTGCTACGGCATTTTGCTCTACGGCAATACGTTCCATACCGGCGAGATCCGTATCATTACCGAAAATCCGGACTTTGCTGCCAGATTGCCCCGGCTTTTTCAGCGGGCGTTCAACGTACAGTTTGATGTGCTGCCGGAGGAGAAGAGCGGTAAGCTGACATTTCAGATCACAACACCGGAAAAAATACAGCGGATCATTAACACCTTGGGCTATGACGCCAGACAGATGCCCGTCCTGCACGTGAATTTCGGCCTGCTGGAGGAGGAGTGTGACCGTGTGGCCTTCCTGCGCGGTACGTTTCTTGCCGGCGGCAGCGTAACGGATCCCGAAAAGCGTTATCATCTGGAGCTGGATACCATTCATGCCCAGGCAAGCCGCGAGGTTTCGGCACTTTTAGAGGAGATGGGTTTTTCTCCGCGTGCAGTCCTGCGGGGCGGCAGCAGCGTGACCTATTTCAAGCAGTCGGAGCATATTGAGGACTTCCTTACCACCATCGGTGCGCCGGTCGCCGCCATGGATATCATGACAGCCAAGGTGGATAAGGAGATCAAGAACCGTGCCAATCGTGCCATGAACTGTGATATGGCAAATGTAAACAAAACGCTGGATGCCGCCGAGAGTCAGAGAGAGACCATTGAGAAGCTGCGCCGTGAGGGAAAGCTGGACACCCTGCCCAGTCAGATCAAAGAAACGGCGCTTTTGCGTATGGCAAATCCGGAGCTGTCCCTGGCACAGCTGGCGGAAAAGCACGACCCGCCTATTACGAAGTCGTGCCTGAATCATCGGCTCAGAAAAATCATGGAGTACGGGAGAACATTAAAATGACAAAAAGGGAACGTTGTGAAATTGCGGCTGACTGCCATACAAAGGGCATCAACTGCGGCCAGAGTGTGCTGATGGCCTTTCGGGATATGACCGGTCTGAGCCGGGAACAGAGCCTTGCCGTTGCCAGCGGATTCGGCGGCGGGATGCGCTGCGGCGGCATCTGCGGCAGCGTCAGCGGGTCTGTTGTTGTGTTGGGCTGCCGGTATCCCGCCGTGGACGCTGCCACCAAGCAGCGCAGCACGAAAATCACTAAGGAATTTGAGCACCGCTTTACGAAGCAGTTCGGCGCATGGAATTGCCGCGAATTGTTGGCGGCAAAAGATTTACACGGCACCCCTATCGCCGAGGAATTGATGCACGATAACCACTGCGGATTGATGATCGTCTCCGCTGTGGAGCTGCTGCACGACTATCTGGACGAATTGGAAAAGGAGTAAGCTCATGTCCTTTGCACATCTGCATGTCCATACCGAATACAGTCTTCTGGACGGTGCCTGCCGTATCCGTGACCTGCCGAAGCTGGTCAAAGAGATGGGGCAGACTGCCTGCGCCATTACGGACCACGGCGCCATGTACGGTGTCATCGACTTCTACCGTGCCTGCAAAGCAGAGGGGATCCACCCCGTCATCGGCTGTGAGGTCTATGTGGCACGCCGTACCCGTTTTGACAAGATGCATGAGTTCGATACCGAGTCCCGTCATCTGGTGCTGCTGTGCCGGAACGAGACCGGTTACCGCAACCTTTCCTACATGGTCTCTCAGGCATATGTGGAGGGATTTTACATCAAACCCCGTATCGACCTGGAGCTCCTGCGTGCACATAGCGAGGGATTGGTAGGCCTTTCTGCCTGCCTGGCGGGTGAGATCCCCCGGCGTATCTTAAACGGCGATTATGACGGCGCAAAGGAGTATGCCCTGGAGCTGCAGGAAATTTTGGGAGAGGGCAACTTCTATTTGGAGCTGCAGGATCACGGTATCACCGAACAGCGCATGGTGAATAAAGCGCTGCTGCAAATGCACAACGAAACGGGGATTCCTCTGGTCTGCACCAACGACGCCCACTATCTGCGCAAAGAGGACGCCGAGAGCCATGATGTGCTTTTGTGCATCCAGACCGGCAAGACAGTGGATGATGAGAACCGTATGCGCTATGAGCCACGGAATTTCCATCTCCGCTCTACCGAGGAGATGGAGGAGCTGTTCTCTGCCTATCCTGAGGCGGTGGAGAACACACAGCGTATCGCAGACCGCTGTCAGTTGGATTTCACCTTCGGCAAATACCATCTGCCCGAATTCAAGCTGCCGGCGGGATATGATTCCCCCGGCTACCTCCGCAAGCTCTGCGACGAGGGCTTTGCAGCGCGATATGGGGAACGACCCGAATACCGCAGGCAGCTGGAATATGAGCTGGCGATGATCGAGAAGATGGGCTTTACAGACTACTTTCTCATCGTCTCCGACTTTGTGCGCTATGCCAAGGAAGCGGGGATTCCGGTGGGACCCGGACGCGGCAGTGCCGCCGGGTCCATGGTGGCGTACTGCCTTTCCATCACCGAGGTCGACCCCATGCAGTACAGCCTGTACTTTGAGCGCTTCCTCAACCCGGAGCGTGTCTCCATGCCCGATATCGACATGGACTTCGGTGATACCCGCCGCGCCGAAGTGGTGGACTATGTCCGCCGGAAATACGGCGATGATCACGTGGCGCAGATCGTGACCTTCGGTACCATGGCGGCACGCGGCGCCATCCGCGATGTGGGGCGTGCGCTGAATATGACCTATGCGGACGTGGACGTGGTGGCAAAACTGGTCCCCACGGCACTCCATATCACACTGGATGATGCACTGAAGATTTCCAAACAGCTCAGCGACCTCTACGAGAGTGACGAAAAGGTACATAAACTGATTGACACGGCAAAATCCCTGGAGGGAATGCCCCGCCATGCCAGTACCCATGCCGCCGGCGTGGTAATCACCAAGAGACCCGTCTATGAATATGTGCCCCTTGCCCGCAACGATGACGCCATTGTCTGCCAGTACAACATGATCACTCTGGAGGAGCTCGGCCTTCTGAAGATGGACTTCCTGGGCCTTCGAAACCTGACCGTGTTGGACGATGCGGTGAAAATGGTACAGAAAGACGAGCCGGACTTCCGTTTGGCCGATATCCCCATGGACGATCCGGCGGTCTATGAGATGCTGACAAGCGGCAGGACCTCCGGCGTATTCCAGATGGAGTCCGCCGGGATGACCGGCGTGTGTCTGGGGTTGAAACCGGAGAATATTGAGGATATCACCGCAATTATCGCACTCTATCGCCCCGGTCCCATGGAGTCCATCCCGCGCTTTATCGCCTGTAAGCATGACCCGAAGCTAATCACCTATAAGCACCCGGCACTCAAGCCGATCCTGGATAACACCTACGGTTGTATCGTCTACCAGGAGCAGGTGATCCAGATTTTCCAGCAGCTCGGCGGCTTCTCTTTGGGACAGGCGGATATGGTGCGCCGTGCTATCTCCAAAAAGAAGGCGGAACAGATCAAGAAAGAGCGCAACGCCTTTATCTACGGCGATCCCGAGCGCAATATCTGCGGCTGTATCGCAAATGGGATCCCCGAAGCTGTCGGCAACGCCATCTATGACGAGATCTATGATTTTGCCAACTACGCATTCAACAAGGCCCACGCAGTTTCCTATGCGGTGGTAGCCTATCAGACAGCATGGTTCAAATGCCATCACATCAAGGAATATATGGCGGCGCTGCTGACCTCGGTGCTGGACAACTCCGATAAGATTGCGGAGTATATCGCCGAGTGCAAGGACTGTAGGATCCCTCTGCTGCCGCCGGATGTCAACCGCTCTTACGACCGCTTTACCGTAGAGGACGGCGGCATCCGCTTCGGCCTGGTGGCCATCAAAAATATCGGCCGCGGGTTTATTCTGAATATGGTGCAGCGCAGAGAGTTGGACGGCGATTTTACCTCGTTCCAGAACTTCTGCGAGCGGATGTTTGACTGTAACGATATGAACAAACGCGCCGTGGAAAACCTCATCAAGGCAGGCGCCTTTGACAGCATTGGCGCCAAACGCGCCCAGCTCATGGCGGTCTACGAAAAAGTGTTGGACGCCATTGCGGACAGCCGCCGTACCAACGTAGAAGGCCAGATCGACTTTTTCGGCATAGCAGATGAACAGCCGGATCACAGCGGATCTGACCTGGAGCTGCCGGATCTGCCGGAATATACCGCTACCGAGCGGATGTTTATGGAGAAGGAGACCACGGGACTTTTCCTCTCAGGACACCCCATGACAGACTATCGCGCTGCCGCAAAAGCTGCCGGTGCTGCTTCGATCCACGCGATTTTAGAGGATTTTGCCTCTGAAGAAGGTCCCACCAGGTTTTCCGACGGACAAACCATTACCGTGGCAGGCATCGTGACAGCCAGTAAGACCCGTACCACCAAGAAAAATACCCTGATGGCGTACGTTACGGTAGAGGACGAGATCGCCGGGATCGAGCTGCTCTGCTTTGCCAGAACCATAGAGCAGTGCGGCAGCTATATGCAGATCAATACCCCCGTACTGGTAAAAGGCCGCCTTTCCGTGCGGGATGAAAAGGCTCCGCAGATCATGTGCGACACCATCTATCCGCTGAAACAGGGAGCGCTTGCCGCACAGCCGTTTGCCGAAAAGGGTGACGCTACGATCTACCTCAAGGTCCCAAGTCTTGAAAGCCGCGAATTTTCCCATATCAAACTGGTGCTGACAATGTTTGAGGGAGAGACCCCGCTGAAGATCCGTGTGGCAGATACCGGAAAAATGGTCGGCGCACAATGCCTGAACCATCCGGCTTTTCTCAAAGAGTGCCGGGAATGGCTGGGTGAGGAGAACGTGATAGTGCGGGAAAAGAAATAAGGTAAAATGCAGAAAACGCGGAAGAGATGTAAAACAATACTTTGATGCGCGCCGTAAGCAATGCGAGCTTGCTGCTGAAGAGCTTGCACAGGTCAAAGGAGGTGTCGGCAAATTGTCCGAGATCAAACCGGATGAAAAATATGTGATGCTCACTCAAGCGAATCACGATGAGCAGGATACCCGCAAGGACCTTTACGAGAACATCATTTTGGGAGGTTGACAACATGAAAACGAAAGAAGAACTGAACGCCCTGAAAGAGGAAGTGGAAGCTATGAACAAGAAGCTCGCAGAGTTGACCGAGGACGAGCTGAGGCTGGTCGTCGGGGGTACTGAGGTAGAATTCTTTTTTGATGATCAAAGCGGTGATAAAGAGTTCCACCTTTATGACGGAACCGTAGAAAGAGACTTTAAACCGCAGCACTGAAAGAATCAGACAAATGAAGAAGGAGATAAACGCTATGAAAACCAAAGAAGAATTGATTGCCCTGAAAGAGGAAGTAGAGACCCTGAACAAGAAACTCGCAGAGCTGAGCGAGGAAGAGCTTGCCGAGGTAACAGGTGGCGTTACGCTCGACGGTGAAAAGGAAAAGCAGGGTTACAACGTCGCTTTTTTCCCCGGCCTTTCGGGATTTCCTTGATCATCCCCCACATCTAAAAGCGCATGGAAACATATTTATTTCAAAACACAATCTGAAATCTTCGCTACTGCCGCAAGGCGTATTAAGAAACCAAATCAAATTACGAAAGGAGAAAGCAAAAATGAAATTCACGAAAGAACAGCTTGAAAAAGCAAAACAGGCAAAGAGCGCGGAAGAACTTTTCGCTCTTGCCAAAGAAAACGGCATTGAACTGACCGAGGAAGAAGCAAAATTGCACTTCGCTCTGTGGCATAAGGAGGAGCTTGCCGACGAGGAACTGAGCAATGTGAACGGCGGCAGCCAGTGTGTCGGCGGCAAAACCTACAGTTCTGATTATCCGTATTTACTTATCACCACTGCCGGAAACAGCTGCGATTTTTACGACTATAACCCCGATCTGTCATTTGACAGTGGAACATGTTATCAATGTCTGCACTGCCATACAAAAGGACTGACGATGTACTGTGAGCGAAGATCCCGCGACTGCGATCCGTTCAGATAAGCGATAGTGAAATACATATTATCTGCAAATATCGCTCTCCGCTCGTGGCGGCTCGTACCCTATGCATACTACATAAAGGGCGGGCGCAACGCAAAGGGCATGAAGCCGGATGAATACGAGCTGCTATGCCGTTGTGACGGTCAGCAGGATATCGCAGACTCTGCGCTTTTGCAGAGTCTGCTTTCCCGTGGCTTCTGCCGTCCCGCAAAGGACGGCGAAACGCTTTCCGATTGGCAGAAGGAAAAGGTCTGCGACAACCGTTATTTTCCGGCGATGAACTGGATGATCACCGACAAATGCAACTACAACTGCCTCCATTGCTTCAACGCCGCGGACAACAGCCGTCTGCAAAGCGAGTTTACTCTGGAGGAAGCAGAAAAACTCATCGAGGAAGCGGAAGTATGCGGCATCAACGCCTTTACCATTACCGGCGGCGAGCCGATGATCCACCCGTATTTTATGAATATCATCCGGGGCATCTATACACACGGCATGTATGTGGAGGAGCTGAACACCAACGGCTTTTTTATTACGCAGAAGATCCTTGACGATATGAAAGCCATCGGCTGCCGTCCACTGATGAAGATTTCTTTTGACGGTATCGGTCACCATGACTGGCTCCGCAATCGGAAAGGCGCAGAGGAAGACGCTCTGCGCGCCATCCGGCTGTGCGTCGAAAACGGTTTTCGCGTCAAAGCGCAGACCAATGTCCACCGTCTGAATCTGCATACCATGTTCCCGACGGCAAAGCTTTTAAATAATATGGGTGTGGATGAAATGCGTATCATCCGCACGACCGAATCCCCCCGTTGGGTACAAAACGCAGGAGACGCCACTCTGACGCTGGAAGAATATTTCAATGGGATGCTGGAATTTTTGCGAGCCTATGTACGGGCAGACTGCAAAATGGAGATCGACGTTTGGAACTTCGCTCACCTGTGGCCGCAGAGCAAAACCTACCGTCCCCGCGCCATGGAATGCGGTGAGGGTGAATACCGTGATTCTCTTTCTGTTTGCCGAGGTAATCGCGGTATGGTGGCCGTTGGCGCAAACGGGAATCTGTATCCATGCCATCAGATGTCGGGATATTACGAACAGCACAAATGGTTTCTCGGCAATGTGAAAACCAACGGTCTGCAAAAATTTTTGCAGGAAGGCGAATACTTGAAAAATGTCTGCACGACGGTAAAGGATTTGAAAGCGCACAATGAAAAATGTGCCGCCTGCCAATGGTTCCGATATTGCTGCGGCGGCTGCCGTGCCATTGGCTTAGCCCTGACAGAGGATGTATTCGGCTGCGATTTATCAAAGTGCCTGTTCTTTCATGGCGACTATCTGGAAAAGCTGCAAAAGGCTTTGCCGGATTGCAAAAATCTGACGCCGATAGCCTTTTGACTGTAGAAACGGAAAGAGGGACGAAGTTCAATTTGACTTTTCGCCCCTCTTTCTGTTTTCACGCTTCAGCAAGTCAGGCATAGAATGGATTGAAAGTTTACCGGACTTTCAATCCATAATGGGAGGTATTTCGAATGCCCGAAAATGTCATGCCCGGTCCCGTCTGCGACCTGACCAAGGTGCGCGAGGCTGTGTGTATTCATACAAAAAAGATATTCGACAGTTGCAGGGACAAAGATTGTATGGAAGACCTGCGATTCTATCCTACCGTCAACGCTCAGACGGCGCTTGCCAATGCCCAGACGGTACGCGGCGGCAGCGCAGAGCTGCTGTACGTCTATACCGATGTGGAGCCTGTGACGTTCAACCGCGGCTTTTACTCCATTGATATGCGCTTTTTCTACCGCGTGAGATTGCAGGCTTACACCGGCCAGCCCAGCTATACGCCTGCGGACGGACTCTGTGTCTTTGATAAGCGCGCGATTTTGTTTGGCAGCGAGGGCAATGCAAAGATCTTTACGTCCGATACCGTCATTGAGGAGTTGGATGTTCCCGGCCGTATGCACACCAATCTGCCTACCGCCGTCGTAGAAGCGGTGGATCCCATCGTGCTGAGCAGCCGCGTTGTGGATCTCTCTGCCCCTGCCATCAGCTGCGGCATTGCGCTGACCGAGGTGCCGGCGTTTATCGCCCAGGCATTTGACAGCGAGCTGGTTTTGAACGGCCAGGAAACGGCTCGCTACTATGTGACGCTGGGACAGTTTACTCTGGTGCGTTTAGAGCGGGATACCCAGCTCTTGATCCCGGTCTACGACTACTGCGTACCCCAGACGGAGTGCCCCTCCGGCTCACAGGAGGACCCCTGCGGCCTGTTCCAGAATGTGCCGTTCCCCATCAATGAGTTCTTCCCGCCCAATACGGTGGAGGTCCCCGGCGACTATAATTCCACGCGCTGCTACTGCGAAAATAGAACCTGACAGGGAAGGGGTGGACGGGAAGTCCACCCCTTTACAAATGGATGTTTTTCCGTTATACTGTTCCCATAGAAAGGAGTGAGAGCGCTGTGGATGTCGGATTTATTCGGGACAAGCTGGAGATCAAATTTTTGATCTTATATATCGCGTCACGCCTGATGGAACCCGTTTCGCTGTCGGAGATGCAGGAGCTGACGATGATCGACGACGGTATCGACTATTTCGCTTTTTCCGAGTGTCTGAATGACCTTGTAAAGACTGAACACCTCAGTTTATCGGACGACGGTCTCTACGCCATCACGCCCAAGGGACTGAAAAACAGCGAGATCTGCCAATCCGGCCTGCCGTATTCGGTGCGCCTGCGTGCTGATAAGGAGCTGGTATTCTTTCATCAGGAGCTTCTGCGCCGTTCGCAGATAAAGGGCCGCTATCATCGCCGGGAAAACGGCACCTATACGGTGGAGCTCTCTTTGAATGATGACGTGGACAATGTGATGCAGCTCAACCTCATGGTAGCAAACGAGGAGATTGCCAAAGATCTGAAACACCGATTTGAAAAGGATCCGGAAAAGCTATACAGTAAGCTGCTGGAATCGCTGTTTTCGTAAATACAATGCTTGTAAAGGATAAATCCTTCGCACCATGTGCGGAGGATTTTTTCTTGTCATAGCGGCGGACGAGCCGTCATATACTGCATCATCAATACAAAGGAAGTGGTCATTTTGACTGAAAGCTACGCCATTACGCGCTATGAGCTGGCTGCGGCGCTGCTGCCGCCGAAATGGCAGCGCATTGCCCGCGTGCTGCCGGACTGGCAAAAGGCGCAGGCGGAGGAGATCCGCCTGCGGGCGGGACATCCCCTGACAGTTCTATTGCCGGAAGGAGAGCAGTGGATCAGCGGCCAGGCGCAGGAGATCACCTCTCAGGATCTGGAGCAGCTCTGCGATATCGTCACTTCCTATTCCCGCTATGCCGTCACAGACCAGATGGCACAGGGGTATCTGACAGCGCCGGGTGGATTTCGAATTGGATTATGCGGCAGCGCAGTCATGCAGGAGGGAATTTGTCGTAATCTGCGTCAGTTCTCGTCGGCCAATATCCGCATTTCTAAGGAATGCATCGGCAGTTCTGATGCAATTCTATGCAAGATACTGCAAAATGGTGAATTTTGCAGTACGCTGCTTGTGGCACCGCCCGGCGTGGGAAAAACAACGCTTCTGCGGGATCTGGTGCGCAATCTCTCTAACGGAACGTCGGAATTCTCCGCCTTTCGCGTGGCAGTTGTGGATGAGCGCGGCGAGATCGCGGGGATGTATCACGGTGTGCCGCAGCTCAGCATTGGCTGCCATACTGACATTCTTGACGGTGCTCCCAAGGCAATCGGAATTCCCCTGATGCTGCGCAGTGCAAATCCCCAGATCATTGCCGTGGACGAGATCACGGCGCGAGAGGATCTGCAAGCCATGATGCAGGCGGCAAACTGCGGTGTCAAAATTCTGGCAACCATCCACGCCGCGGATCTCCCCGAGCTGAAGCGGAAGCCGCTCTTTGCAAAACTTCTGGGAATGCAGGTGTTTGAAAAAGCCGTTACGATTAGGCACGAAGCGGGCGAGCGCCGCTATCATGTGGAGACATTGCTGTGATACGGACAGTAGGTGCTGTATCCGTTCTGCTTTCCGCTGTGAGCTACCTCCTTACCGCCCGTACCATTCGCGTCAGGCAGGAAAGATTGGTGCAGGATGTGCTTGCTGCCATAGAGAGCATGGAAACTGCGATACGATGGGAGAAAACAAGACTACCTGACAGTATTGCACAGCAGATCCCGCGTGAATATGCAGGCGGATACTTTTCTGAGATCTCGGAAATGTTGAAAAGCGATATAACTTTACAGCAGGCATGGATCCATACGTTTGAGAAAATTATCCCCAGAGAGATTTCCTGCATTCTATGTAATGTCTCCCTCACGGGCGATGGCACATTTTTGCAAGGCCAGCTTGCTTTTGCCGCAGAGCAGCTCAGAAAATTTCAGCAAAACGAGCGGGAGGAAAAGCAGGAAAAGCAAAAACTGCAGGCGGCTCTTGCATTTTCCGCTGCCGGACTTGTCATTATTTTGCTTCTATAATCTCCGCAAAAGGATGAGACCATGAATGTTGATCTGATTTTCAAAATAGCCGCTGTCGGGATCCTGGTGGCGGTACTGAACCTGATTTTAGTCCGCTCCGGACGGGACGAGCAGGCACTCCTCACCACGTTAGCAGGCTTGGTGGTGGTACTGATGATGCTGCTCCAGCAGATCAGCGACCTGTTCGATCTGATCAAGAGCCTGTTTTCCCTGTGATGGATACCGTATGGCGAATGGCAGCTGTTGCGTTAGCTGCCGCTGCGATCGTTGCGCTGCTGAAAAAGACAAGCCCGGATATGGCGTTTTTGCTGGTACTTGCCGTTTGCTGTGGGACAATCGGCGTCTTTGCAAAATATGCCGCTGACATTACGGCGCAGTTTCGTCAGGGAATTTCCGCCGTCGGATTGCCCGAAGAACTCTTTTTGCCGCTTGTCAAGACGGTAGCCATTGCGGTACTCACCAAGACAGCAGGGGATATCTGCCGGGATTCGGGTGAAAGCAGCATCGGAAATCTGGTAGAAACGGCGGGGGCCTTTGCCGCTATCGTACTCTCTCTGCCGCTTTTTACTGCGGCGTGGGAACTTCTTCAGGAACTGCTATGAAAAATATCATTATAGGTATCGGTCTATTTTTGCTTCTCCTGCCGGCCAAAGCCAATGCGTTGCCACAGGAATTAGTGGAAACGCTCCCGGAGGAGGTGCAGAGCCTTTGGGAGAGCGCAGAGGAGGAAGCGGAGGAGGATCCGCAAAAAACACTTCGCAGCGGATTGAAAATCCTATGGAACAGGGCAAAGGAACTTTTTGGCGGCGAACTCCGGCAGAGCCTTCGAAGCGTAGCACTGGTTTTACTGACCGTTGCACTGTGCGGAATTGCGGAGAGCTGCTTTGAAGCATCGCAGAACGAACGGATCCCCAGCTATGTGCCCCTTGCCGGTACGCTGGCCATTACCGGTATCGTAGCGGGAAATATGCAAACCATGATCGGACTGGGCAGAGAAACGATTTCCGAGATGCATGTGCTCTCGGAAACCATACTCCCAGCGCTTTCGGCGGCCGTCAGCGCCTCCGGCGGTATTCTTTCCGCGTCAGTCCGCCAGGTGGCAACGGTGCTGTTTTGTGACATCCTGATCGCTGCGATCGAATCGGTTTTCCTGCCTCTTTTAAGCGTCATTATCTTACTATCCGCTGTGGATGCCGTTTTGCCGGATCATCATTTTGCCGCCATCTGCGAAGCAGTCCGCAAGGGGCTGGTCTGGCTGCTGACCGGCTTGCTGTTGCTTTTTACCGGCTACCTGACCATTTCCGGTGCTGCCGCCGGCGCTACGGATAACCTGACCGCCCAGCTGACGCACTCCGCCATTTCTGCTGCCGTTCCCGTTGTCGGCGGTATCATCTCGGAAGCCACCTGCTCCGTCCTTGCCGGTGCATCGGTGCTGAAAAGCAGCATCGGCATTTTGGGAATGCTGGCGGTTTTGGCTGTTTGTCTGACCCCGTTTCTAAGCCTGGGTATCCAATACCTGCTGTATAAGCTGGCAGCCCTTTTTGCCGGCATTCTGGGGAAAACGCTCTCCGGATACATCAACGCACTCAGTAGCGCATTCGGTCTGCTTTTGGGAATGACGGGAAGCTGTGCGCTGCTGCTTTTGATCTCGATTTCATCTTCTGTATCGGTGGTGATCTTGTGACGATTCTGAAAAACTGGCTGATCGGTGTGATCGCAGCCTGTACGGCTCTTTCCGTCTGCTATGCTGTGCTGCCAAAGGGGAAATTCCGTACGGCTGCCCGCTGCAGCGGCAGTCTAATGCTGCTTCTTGTGCTGATCCGGCCGCTTGCACAGACAGATTGGTCGGAACTGCTGAACACCTGGGATCACTGGCAGACAGAGCTTGAGACGGAGAATGAGAAGTATCTGGGGCAGCAAAATGCAGAGCTGTCTGCAATCATAGCGGAGAAAACGGCTGCATATATTGAAGAAAAAGCGGCTTCGCTGGGGGTGGTGTGTCATGCGCAGATAGACTGTGAAGAGCGTGATGGTGTACCATTTCCAACGGCTGTAGCATTGGACATTCCGTACGATAAAAGGATCGCATCTCTGATATGCGAAGAGCTTGATATACCGGAGGAAAGCCAGTATTGGCAAGGGGTTGCGGCATGAGGGAGAAAGTTTTTGAAATTTGGGGGAAGTACAAATTACCGCTGTTGATCCTGCTGGTTGGGATCTGTTTAATGCTGATCCCGACAGGGAAAAAAGCTGTGGAAAGCAGCAAGAAAAAAGCACCGGCACAGGAATTTTCTCTGACGGATTCACAGGCGGAAATGGAGAGAATTTTGGGAAATATGGCAGGCGTAGGACGAGTGAATGTGATGTTGACTCTGAAAAGCGGGAGTACTTTACAGCTGGCTGAGGACAATAATAACAGCGAGCGTGAAACGGAGAAAAAGCAGGACACACAGGTGGTAAAGCTCAACCGCGGCAGCGGGACACAGGAAGTGGTGGTATTAAACGAGATCTATCCGACTTTTCTGGGGGCGGTGGTTGTATGCGACGGGGCAAATGACGCCGCTGTACGCCTTAGTATTATAGAAGCGGTTTCCGTGCTGACAGGGCTGAGCAGCGACAGAATATCGGTAACAAAGTGGAACTGAAAAGTCCAAAAAGTAAGGGTAAAATGGAGGAAAAGGAACATGAAGTGGAAGATCACAAAAAAAATGGGCAAACGCTATGCGGTGGTGGCGGCAGTTTTGGTTTTGGTGGGCGCATCGGTCTACCTGAACTGGCGCTATGCCGACAACGTTGCCAAGACCGGCGGCAAGGTTCTGGGCGAGGCGACCCTGGTCAGCGAAAACGGCGAGGGAGTGGAGGAGATATCCCAACCTGTTGTTGATGAGGGGGACTATTTTGCCACGGCACGGCTGAGCCGGAAGCAGGCGCGGGACAGCGCCATCAGTTTACTGCAGGAGGCGGAAGTGGATAAAAACGCCACAGAGGACGTGCTGAACGAGGCGTCACAGACCTTGCAGGTACTGGCCGCCTATACTGTTGCCGAGTCACAGATCGAGAGCCTGGTTACCGCAAAGGGGTATGCGGACTGCGTGGCATTTATGGGGGCTGACTCCATCAGCGTGGTGGTATCCGATGCAGACGGGCTGGATGCGGCGGATGTGGCACGGATCAAGGATATCGTTGTGACGGAAACGGAGTACACACCAAATCAGATCAAAATCATGGAGGCAAGCTAAAACAAATAGTTGTATTTTCACCGCGGAAATGGTATAATACCTTACACATATCAGAAATTGCAAGGAGAATGTGCAGTTATGGCTGAAAACAAGGATTACATGACCCGCCAGGAGGAAATGGGAGTGATTCAGATCTCCGAGGACGTGGTGGCATCCATTGCCATCAACGCCGCCAGGGAGACGGAGGGCGTCAGCGGCTTTATGAATGCCAATATGTCCGACATCATGGGTGGCAAGGTCGGCGCCAAGAAACTGACGGCAAAAGGTGTTCGGGTGGAGACCGCAGACGGTGAACTGACAGTCAATCTTTATATTATCGTGCGCTACGGCAGCCGTATCGGAGATGTGGCGAAGAAGGTCCAGCAGGTGGTCCACAACGCACTGGAGGGCATGACCGGTTTTCAGGTCGCCGCCATCAACGTCCATGTGGGCGGCATCAGCTTTAACTAACAGAAAAGAGAGAAAGACAATATGACACGCAATACTGCCCGAGAGATCGCCACACATCTGGCCTATGAACTGAGCTTTACAGAGCTTCCGACACAGGAGTTCCTTGATGCACGTTTGTCGGCGGAAAATTTTGCTGATCTCGCGCCGGAATGCGAGCTCTACACCGAGCTGCCGAACGAAAAGCAGGAACTCTATATCCGCCGATTGGTCGCCGGCGTAGCCGAACATGCCGCTGAGCTGGATACCTATATCGAGAAATATGCCAAGGGCTGGCGTTTTGAACGCATTTCTCTGGTGGCTGCCGCCATCATGCGCGTGGCCATGTATGAGATCCTCTATATGCCCGACGTGCCGAACGGTGCAGCGGTCAATGAAGCGGTGGAGATCACCAAGCGCTATGAAGATGAGGAGACCGCAAAATTCGTCAATGGCATTCTGGGGAGCTTCGTACGCGAGGAAATCAAAGAATAAAACCGAAAAGGCAGAGCAACAGCTCTGCCTTTTTCTCCATGCATAAGGAGTCCTGCAAACAAAAGTCAATAACTGAAATGAAAAAAGTCCCGCAAAAATTGCGAAACTGAAAATGAGTACGACAA
>JAZUEB010000004.1:0-17409 GCA_045639965.1 Vescimonas sp.
CGATTCTGCCGACAATACTTGTTTGGAGACGAACCGGAAAGATAGGTAGCGCCAACACAAAAAAGACACCCTTTCGGGTGTCTTTTTTGTGTCCAAAAAGTAACATTTCATGTCCAAAATGTAACGTGAAAAAGGAAGAAAAGGGAATTTACGGTGCGGCGGCATATAGAACTCTTTATAATTACACCTTACCTCTATTTTATGCCTCTTTTCGCTTGGAAAGTGTTGCCCTTTTCGCTGCCCTATGATATAGTAATTTTATCCATAGTAATGATCCCTTTTGAATTGGTACGACTGTATCGCAGCAAAAATATGATGAGAAAGAGAGAGCATCATGGTAAAAGAAAGAAAACCCGGTTATCAAACTACCCGAAAAGAGCCCTTTACTTACTGTATGTTCTACCTGGGGCAAAACATTTTGTGGGGCTTTGTTGCCCTGATCGCAACGTTCCTTACAGATATTGGGATTGATGCTGCCACGGCCAGTGCTGTGCTGCTGGTGCCGAAACTGTGGGATGCGGTAAACGATGTCCTGTTTGGCTACATTGTAGACCGTCATAAATTTAAAAACGGTCAGAAATTCATCCCCTGGGTGAAAATCGGCACATCTTTGGTGGGCGTGACCACCATTGCCATTTTCGCCATTCCTGCCGGTATTGACAAAACAGCCAAGATCGTATGGTTCCTGATCGCCTACATCCTGTTCGACATGGCTTATACCATTCTGGATACCCCGGCCTTTGCCCTGTCCACCGTGATGACCTCCAATATTGAAGAGCGCACCTCTATTATTGCAGGCGGTAAATTGTGGAGTATGGTGGGCGGCGTGCTGGCCACTGTGCTGATCCCTCTGGTTCGCTCTCGCTGGGGCTGGTTCCTTTCCGCTGTGGTGTTTATTGCTATTTCCATCGCGATGATGATCCCCATGACGCTGACGGTGAAGGAGCGCCACGCACCCTCTGTCAAGAATAACGAGGAACCCTCTTTCAAGGAAATGCTGCAATATCTGAAAACGAATAAGTTCCTTATCGTGGCACTGATCGCCTTACTTTTGTTGGGCCTTGCCAGTGTGGAGCAGACCATGGCCATCTATCTGGGGCGCATTTGCCTGGGCAAGGAGAGCGCGGCCACCCTGGTCAGCGGCGGTGCTGCAGTGGCGGTGATCATCGTGTCCGCCATCGTGCCTGCCCTGTCCCGCAAATGGGATAAGTTTTATGTGTTGGTGGTGGGATGTGCATTCTCTGTGGTCATGGACATAGTGGCCTACTTTGTGGGTTATAGCAGTACCACAGTGGCTATCATTATGATCATGCTCAAATGTACGGGTCTTGGCTTTTGGCAGGTCATCATCTATATGCTTATTGCCGATACGGTGGAATACGGTACTTATAAGACCGGCACCCGCGCTGCCGGGATCACGTTCTCCCTGCAATGCTTTGCCGCCAAACTGAAAAATGCCCTGATCGGCTCTGTGGTGCTGTTTACCCTGTCCACGGTGGGATTCATTGAAGGCGAAAACGCTGTGCAGCCCGCCGGTGTGGCTGACGGCGTGTGGGGACTTTTCAACCTGTTCCCCGCAGCAGGCTTCGTGGTAGCCATCGCCATCCTGCTCCTCTTCTATAAGCTGCGCAGCAAGGATGTGCAGACTATGGCCAGATATAATAACGGCGAACTTTCCCGAGAAGAGGCCGAGGCGCTGTTGAGCGAAAAGTACGGCCGCCCTGCCGAATAACGATCCTATAACATAAAAAGGAGAGCGGAAAGCTCTCCTTTTTATGTCATAATTCCTTTGTATGCATTGAGCCTGATAATATCCTTGCATTTTTCCGGGGTAATGAAATCCCGCATGATCACGTTGATATCCGAAAGGTAAGGGCTGTCTTTCAGTTCCCGAATATACGCCGAGGCAATGGGATCATGGTTCTTGTTCCGCCGCCACGGTCCACGTACCACCAAACCGTCCGTCAACTGGCATTGCAGCACAAATACGGCGTTTTGCTCGCTCTGCCGCAGAGTTTCCATCCGCTGAAAATATCGGGGATGTGCCTTTTCCAGCAGGCAGGCAGTGTCCCGTTTGTGGTAAGGGCCGAAAAAATAGGAGTCCATACACATACCGTCAAAGGTACACTCATTGTCATTGCGCAGAAAGAGGAAGTCGCTGTTCGTTTCACTGCGATCCCCCCAAAAGACCACGCACTTTCCCCGGGCTTCCCCCACGGTGAGACGGCGAATGAACTCCACCGGGGGAAGATCGGTATGGTTTACCACAAGCAATCCCCGTTCGCCTAATTCCTGCCACAGCATTTCTTTTACCTTGGCCTGACTATTCTTAAAATGCTGGAAGTCCAACAGCAATACCTCGGAGGGGTGCAGCAGGAGAAAGCTTTTGATTTCCGCCAACACATCGGAAAAGGCAATGCCGTCCAAAATGCTGTGGAAAATGCGGTACTCCTCCCCCTTTTTATGTACCCGCAGGTCAAAATACCGGGAGCCGCTCAAAAGCTGCTGCGTTATGGTATAGGTTTGGGTTTCTCCCGCCCAAATAAGACCCAGGGTACCGGCATCATGGCTGCCGGGGATCGCGATCCGGCGCAAAAGGGCGTCGTCATCTACCCGCTGCATCCAATGAGAAAGCTCCGGCGGGGTACCTTCAAAGCGCTGCGGACTTTTTCCTCCCACTCGAAGACCAAGCAGAAGCAAAGCTACGATCAACAGAAATCCGCCTAATATTTTCAAAAACAGCATGCGTTTTCCCTCCTATCTCAGCAATGCAATATCACCGAATGCTATTGTGAATATAGCAGCTGATATACATCTTCCGGTCAATCCTGCACAGGGGAATAACACTATACGGGATATTAGAAAAAACCGGTGTTTTCTCTCTTGTGATAAACAGAAAAATGTGCTACATTACGGATAACTTTTTAAGAAAAGGATGATATATGATGAAACAACGATATGATGTACTGGTAATCGGTCCGGTTTCACTGGATCACAACATCGATCATCAGGGGAATGAGCGACGGGAATTAGGAGGTGCCGTTGTAGCTTCCGGCTTTGCTGCCGCCAGATCCGGCAGCAAGACGGCACTTTTTACGAAACTGAATCCTGCTGACGCCGATGTGGAGGCACGGTTTGCCGCCTCGGGTGCCGATCTCTACTGGAAGCCATCCCGAACGACCTGCTCTATCCGCAACCAATATTTCACCGCTGACAAGGAAAAGCGTGCCTGCACCTCCATGGGTGTATGCGATCGGTTTACCTTTGACGAGTTTTCTGAGATCGACACGGGCATTTATCACTTTGCCGGTTTGGTCTATGGAGACTTTGACGGAGAACTTTTTGCCGAAGCTGCCAGACACGGCAAGGTAGCGGTGGACGTGCAGTGTTTGCTGCGCCATGTGGAGTCTGACAAGACCATGGCCTTTTATGACTGGGCAGAGAAAAAAGAGTACCTGCCCTATATTGACTATCTCAAAACCGATGCAGCAGAGGCAGAGATCCTTACCGGCCTTACCGACAGAGCCGAAGCCGCAAAACTTCTCCACCAATGGGGCGCCGGGGAAGTGCTTATCACCCATAATACAGAAGTGTTAGCTTATGACGGAGAAAAGCTCCTTACCTGTCCGATCAAAGCGCGGAACCTCTCCGGCCGTACCGGCCGCGGCGATACAACCTTTGCCGGCTACATCACAGAGCGGCAGCATGCCTCCATGGAGGATGCCCTGCTCTACTGTACGGCGCTGGTCTCTTTGAAAATGGAGACACCGGGGCCTTTTCAGGGGACCCGTGAAGATGTGCTGAACTATATCCGTAAGTTTTATAAAAACGCAGGACAGGAAAAGTCCGGGTACACAAAATGATTCGGGAGTACCGGATATAGCCGGATGGGCCCATCAGGGAGAGAGTGGAACAGGGACGGTCCGCGCCGTGGGGGATTTGCACATCTCTATTTACTTTACATCCGGCAACACGCCAAAGAGGACTAACGGCTCGGCGCCGGTGTTGCGGATCCCGTGGGTGTGACCTTCGGGGCAGTAGTTCCGCGTGCCGGGGAAGAGGGAGTATTCCTCGCCGTCGTCGGTGCAGATGCCACGGCCGGAGACCACATAGATGATTTCGCAGTTGCCCTCGTGCTTGTGCAGACCGATGGAGGACCCCTCCGGCAGGGTGAGCTGAACGATTTTGCCCATGGTCTCATCCGCAAACTGCCTGACATGGGCTTCGCCGTCGCCACCCTTGAAGTGGGGGACGACGGTTTCGGGAATGGCGGAAAAATCAAGTTTCATAGAAGTTACCTCAGTTCAAAAAGTCTTTCAGCTTCTTGGAGCGGGAGGGGTGACGCAGCTTGCGGAGTGCCTTGGCCTCGATCTGGCGGATTCGCTCACGGGTGACGTTGAACTCCTTGCCCACCTCTTCCAGCGTACGGGTACGGCCATCGTCAATACCGAAGCGGAGCTTCAGCACCTTTTCCTCCCGGGGGGTCAGAGTGGACAGCACATCCACCAGCTGCTCCTTGAGCAGGGTGAAGCTGGCGGCTTCGGAGGGCTCGGAGGCACCCTCGTCGGGGATGAAGTCGCCCAGATGGCTGTCCTCTTCCTCGCCGATGGGGGTTTCCAGGGAGACGGGCTCCTGGGCGATCTTCAAAATCTCCCGCACCTTGTCCACGGGCATACCCATCTCCTCGCTGATCTCCTCGGCGCTGGGATCATGGCCCAGCTCCTGCAGAAGCTGACGGCTGACGCGGATGACCTTATTGATGGTCTCCACCATGTGGACGGGAATGCGGATGGTACGGGCCTGGTCGGCGATGGCGCGGGTGATGGCCTGACGGATCCACCAGGTGGCGTAGGTGGAGAACTTATAGCCCTTGGTGTAGTCGAACTTTTCTACCGCCTTGATCAGGCCCAGGTTGCCCTCCTGAATGAGGTCCAGAAACAGCATACCGCGCCCCACATAGCGCTTGGCAATGGAGACCACCAGACGGAGGTTGGCCTCCGCCAGGGACTGCTTGGCAGCCTCGCCCTTTTGAATGTCCTCCTGCAGCTGTGCCATCTCGGCGTCGGGGATAGTCACACCGTTTTTGCCGGCATCGTCAATACGCTGCTGAGCCTCGTGACCGGCGGTCATGGTGGTGGCCAGAGACACCTCTTCATCAGCGGTCAGCAGGGCGACCTTGCCGATCTCCTTGAGGTACATACGCACGGGATCGTCGATGTTGAAGCTGTCCACCAGTGCGTTGGGGTCTACCAGCTCTTCTTCCTCGATTTCGGCGATCTCCTCCAGAGGGGGCTCAACGTCATCGGGGATCTCGATGAGGAACTCCTCGCTGCCGACCTCAATACCCAACTGCTCCAGAGAGTCGTAGATGCGGTCCATCTGATCGCTCTCCAGATCCATCTCGTCCAGCACTTCGCTCAGCTCGCTGGCATCCAGCTTACTTTTTTTCTTTCCCTTGACAAAGAGATCCTTCAGCTTTTCGCTGTTCTGGATCAGGGCCGCAGCGGGCAGAGCGGCAATGGTTTTATCGTCCAGCTTACCCTTGCTCTTTTTAGCGGACTCCTCTTTCTTCTCATTCTCTGCCAGCATGGCGTCTGCCATCTGCTCCAGCTCTTCTTCGGTGTATTTTTTGTCGGTCATGTTCGATTTCCTCCGTAATTCTTTTTATCTTTATACTTCTCTTGTGCCAGGGAGAGGGGATCGACACCGGCAGCGGTGCGCTTTTGCCTCTCCTGTAAGATGACCCGTATGTAGTCGTTTAACGCCTGGGAGGCGTTGGCGGTAGACTCCGGCTTTTGCGCCAGAGCGGTAAGGTGATCCATCTCCTGGCTGCTCAACACGCCGGCTAACGCCGCCATCGGGTGTGTGCTGCCCCGCTGTGCCCAAAGGGCTGCATAGATCTTTCCCAGAAGCGGAGAGGAAAAGTCTGTTTCCTGCAGGGGCGGCGCCGACGGGAAAATACTCTCGTCCAGCAGAAGCAATCGGATCACACCTTCCTCCGCCATGGCGGAGCGTAAATTCTCATAGCGGAGGCCGCGGGTATTGGGCTGCAGGGTGATGGCGGGGTTCAACTCCCGCCGCTGGGTCTGCTTGCGATCCTTTGCCAGCTTTCGCTTGAGAGCGCGGCCTACCTCGGTACGCATCGCTTCCGTTGAAAAACCGGCGGTCTCGGCGGCGTGGACGGTGTAGACCTCCCGCTCCACCGCGTTATCCAACCCGCACAGCACCTCGCTGATCTCGTCGGCATAAGCTACCCGCTGGCGGTCGTCGGTGAGGTCGTATTTACCTGCCACCTGCGCCATGCGGAATTCGATACCGTTTTCGCTGCCGGAGAGCAGACTCTCGAAGGCGGCGGCACCGTAGTTCTTGATATAGTCGTCGGCGTCCTGCTTTTTCGCTTCGCCGTCCACCATCTTGTTGGGCAGCTTCAGTACCCGCACGGTGAACTCGGTATTGTTCAGAAGCTCCAGCGCCCGCTGGGTCGCCATCTGGCCGGCGCTGTCGTTGTCGTAGCACAGCACCAGCTCCTTGGTGTAGCGGCTGAGAAGCCGGATCTGCTCCACCGTCAGCGCGGTTCCCATGGATGCCACCGCGTTGTCAAATCCTGCCTGGTGCAGCGTTACCACGTCGAGGTTGCCCACGCAGAGGATCATGTTGGGACGCCTGGTCTCCTTGGCAAGGTTCAGTCCGTACAGCACCCGACGCTTGGAGTAGACCGGCGTTTCGGTGGTATTCATGTATTTCGGCTCGGAATTGTCGATGACGCGGCTGCCGAAGCCCACCACGTCGCCCCGATTGTCGATGACCGGGAGCATGAGCCGATTGCGGAATTTGTCGTAGATGCCGCCGTTTTTACCGGCGACTGCCAATCCGGCGGAGAGAAGCTCGGCTTTGGTGTAGCCCTTGGCAGTCATGGCGCGGATCAGGTCGTCCCAGTTGGGGGTGGAGGCTCCCATACCGAAGCGGACGGCGATTGCTTTTCGGATCCGGCGCTTGTCCAGATACGCCTGCACAGCGGCACCCTCCGGCGATTGCAGAACGTCATAGTACCAGCGCGCCGCGTCGCGGTTCAGATCCAACAGGCGGCTGCGGGGCCGGGAAGCGCTGCGGTCGGCCTGCTCCTCCGGTACCTCCATGTTGACCCGTTTGGCCAAAAACTGCACCGCATCGGAAAAGGAGAGATTTTCGATCTCCATGATGAAGTTGATGACGCCGCCGCCTTTTTTGCACCCGAAGCAGTAGTACATCTGCTTGGACGGGGACACGGAGAAGGAGGGCGTTTTTTCGTTGTGGAAGGGACAGCAGGCCCACAGGTTGCCGCCCTTTTGCTGTAAGGTGACATAGGAGCCCACCACGTCCGCAATATCGTTACGGGCGATCAGCTCATCCAAAAAATTCTGGGGGAACACGAAAAAACCTCCTTTCTCAAAAGCGTCACAATTTAATATACAAAATAATTCTCTCTTTTCCTCTTTTTTGCGAAAAAAATGCAAAACTTTTTGCCATTTTTCCGCTGTGTGGACATAGGATACAAACGAGGTGATGGGAGTGATCAAAACGATTCTGCGTTATGGAGGCGGCTTTGCGGTAACATTGGCGGCAGCGGTACTGTTACAGGCGTTGTATGCAGCGCACCCCGATGCGCTGACGGGAACGCTGGCACCGATCAATGACAGCCCGTGGGAAAGGAGCAAGGCCCTCTACTGGCCCTATCTGTGCGGGGCGCTGCTGATGTGGGGATTGGGGAAGGACAACGACTGCCGCGGCGGGCATTGTGTATTGCTGACGCTGATGCCGCTTTTGTGCGTGGCGGTGTTCTCGGCGTGGAAAGAGGCAAGGCCGTGGCTGGTGTGGTGTATCGTGTTGGCGATCGGCATGGCATTATATGCGTTGGTTTTCCGATGCAAGGTGTGGGGCGGGGAGCTGCTGTGGGTGACGCTGGCGATCCTGCTGGGCATTGCGTACCTGCTATTCACGGTGATGCCGCCGGGATGGGGGATCTTTCTGGATTCCAAAGACGTGGCCAGTTTTGCGCCGATACCGTTCTAACAAAAAATTCCACCCGACAGGGTGGAATTTTTTTGGTGAAAAGAGAAAAGCGAAAATTTGCGGATAGATTGGATAGCGGCGGGGTCAGGGGACCCCGCCCTACGGACAAGAAAAGCGGTTTCAAAAGAGCCGTAGGGCGGCGTGACCTCACCCCGCCGCAAAAAAAGGGGCGGACAGAGTCGTCCGCCCCTACAAAGAGAGTTTATTCACTTGATGAGTTTCAGCGGCTGCCTCAGATCCTTTTGGATTTTGGACTGGTAGCGATCCTCTTCGCTGAACACGCAGCCGCAGTATTTTTGCATGTAGAAACCCAATTCACGAGCTTGGGCCTGGCCGTCCCGGAAGCCGGGACGAAAGTCACGGTAGAGAAAGCGGACGCCGTAGCGCTGTGCCATCTGTGCGGCGATCTCGGCGATGCGTTCGTGCTGCTGGTAGGGACTGACGAGCAGGGTGGTGGTGAAGCTGTCAAAGCCGTTTTCGGCGGCGAATTTCGCCGTTTGCTCCATACGGACAGTGTAGCAGTGGGCGCAGCGGTGGTCGATGTCCTCTGCCACCGCGCGGCAGAATTCCCGCAGACCGTAGTCCTCCCGGACGATCAGCTCCATGCCGATGGTGGGGGCGTAGCTCATCAGGGTATCCCGGCGGGCCTTATATTCCATGTAGGGATGGATGTTGGGGTTGAACCAGTAGCTGACCGGCTCGATGCTCTCGCTGCGGAGCTGCTGAATACAGCTGACCGAGCAGGGAGCGCAGCAGGTGTGCATCAGTGTTTTTTCCATCAGTCCAGTCCCTCTTTGCCGGTGATCTCCGTGGGGACGATCTTCACGATGACCGCCCGCTGGGTGCAGTCGGCGCGGGTATCCAGCATGGAGACGTACTCCGGGGCGTAGAATTCGGTAATGAGCCGCAGGGCGTGAGCTTTTTCATCGAGGTCGGTGACGATTTCAGCGGTGCCCTTCGCCACGGCGCTGCGGTACAGGGTGGTCAGCTTTTCCGGCACGATGGCGGCATAGCTGACGGCGCTGAGACAGACAGCGGGGGTTTGCCGCAAAATTTCCAGCTTCATACCCTCACCGGCACAGTGAAAGTAGAACGCTTTACCGTCGGTCACGGCGTTGACGGGTACGGCATAGGGCTTGCCATCGGGTGTTACCAGGGATAGTGTGGCATAGGCTGCCTCACGGAACACCTGAATGGCAAAGGCAGCGTCCCGCTCCTTATCGGTTCTGCGCATACGATCATCTCCTTTGGGTACAGTTTAGCGCAGAACGGGGAGAATAGCAATAAAAAAGTGCAAGGGCGGACAGAGCCGTCCGCCCTTGCAAAAAGATGGGGGAGAGAAAATCAGTCGTCATAAGCGGCGGCCTTGTCATACAGGGCTTCTACCTGGGCAGAGGGCGCTTTGCCTGCCTTGGAAACCAGTACCGCAACGATCAGACTGGCAATAGCGCCGGGGATGATCTCGTAGATACCGGTACCGGCCAGGAAGATGAGCCACAGGGCGTCCACGGCGGCACCCACCACGATGCCGCTGATGGCACCGGCGAAGGTGAAGCGCTTCCAGAACAGGCTCAGCATGATGGCGGGGCCGAAGGCGGCACCGAACAGACCCCAGGCGTTGGATACCAGATCCATGATGGAACCGGCGTTGGGGTTGGAGGCGATCAGCAGTGCAACGATGGAGATGGCCAGCACCACGAAACGGCCCGCCCACAGCATCTCCTTTTCGCCGGCCTTGTTCTTGCGGATGATGGGCTTATACACATCGCTGGCAAAGGCAGAGGCAGAGGCGAGAAGCTGAGAGTCGGCGGTGGACATGGAGGCCGCCAGAATGGCACTGAGCAGAATGCCGCAGATCACGCTGGGGAACAGCATACGCACCATCTGGATAAAGACGGTGGAGTTGTCGGCGATGTCCCCCAACAGCAGGTGGCCGATGCAGCCGGCGGCCACGGAGAAGATGACGATCAGCACGTTCCAGGTGATACCGATCCTGGCGGATTTCTTCAAAGACTTCTGGGACTCCAGAGACATAAAGCGCACGATGATGTGGGGCATACCGAAGTAACCCAGACCCCAGCCCAGACCGGAGACCACGTCTTTCCAGTTGGTGAACAGGTTCCAGTAGCCGTCGGGCAGAGTGTAGGAGCCGACCGGTGCGCCGCCGCCGTTTTTGATGACGCCGAGAGCGAAGATGGGGGCGATCAGCAGGGCGGCCAGCATCAGCATCCCCTGGAAGAAGTCCGTCCAGCACACGGCGTTGAAGCCGCCCAGGAAGGTGTAGGCGATGATGATGGCGGCGGCGATGTACATGGCCAGGTTGGCGTCAATGCCCAGCACGCTGTTAAACAGCGTGCCGCACGCCTTCATGGAGGAGGCGGCGTAGATGGTGTACGCCACCAGGAAGATCACCGCGCAGATGACCTGCAGCGCCTTGGACTTGCTCAAAAAGCGGTTGGTCAGGTACTGGGGGACGGTGATGGAGTCGTTGGACACGATGGTGAACTTCCGCAGACGGGGCGCTTCCACCAGCCAGCTGATGATGTAGCCGATGGCGAGACCGATGGCGATCCATGCCTGGCCGATACCGGCGGCATAGATGCTGGCGGGCAGACCCATCAGCACCCAGGCGCTCATATCGCTGGCGCCGGCGCTCAAGGCCGATACCCAGGGACCCATCTGACGGCCGCCCAGGAAGTAATCCTTGTCGCCGCCGCCCTTGGAGCGCAGGAAGAAGAACACGCCGATCCCCAGCATGAACAGCAGGTAGATCACAAATACGATGGTTTCAGCAAAGTGCATAATGATTTCTCCTAACAAAGCACGGCAAAAGCCGCTTTTTCATAACAATAGGGAGTATACCACACTTTATGCTGTACGTAAATACAGAATGCCGTATAGACTTTAGTCTATACGGCATTCTGATAAAATACAAAATTCTTTCGATAATAACATGATTTTTTGACTGTACGAATATAAAAACAAAAATCTGTCCAAAAAATAAATTTTTACTTCTGCGGCAAATACCCCCGCAAAAAGGCGGGCATCATGCGGTCGCCGTTCTGACTGAGAGCGTAACCGCCGTCGGACAGGCACCAGTCGTACATCAGCGCCCGCTCGAACATGGCGTAGTCGTTGATGATCTGATTGACGGTCATATCGCTGCGGAGCTCGCCCCGTTCCAGTCCTTGACGCACCACCTGCTGCAAGAGCTTGAAGTAGGTGCGGCTGCGGTCCAGCAGGTGCTTTTCGCCCCGGGTGGTGAGCTGGGTGGAGAACAGACGTGCCAGCAGCTCCACGGAGATGGTGTTATCGATCATGGTGAACAGGGCGTGATTCATGTAGGTGAGCTTGTCCACAGCGTTCATGCGATCGGGCATTTCCTGCTTCAGTTCCTCGTATTTCTCGTCAAACACCATGGCGAGGGAACCCAAAAGTGCGTCCTTGCCCTCAAAGTAGTGGTAAAAGGAACCCTTGGAGGTCTCGGATTCGTAGATGATATCCTCCACGGTGGTGTTGTCGTAGCCCTGTTCGTAAAACAGCTTCCAGGCGGCGGACACGATCTTTCCCTTGGTGTTGCGGGTGGATTTCCGGGGCATAGCGCTCCCTCCTTATCTGTGCAGAATACGGCGGATGACCGAAGTGACAAGGCCGCGTTCATAGCGGTTCAGACCGAACAGCCACATACTCACCGCGTAGACCGCCACAAAAGCACAGCCGGGCAGGATCAGGTCGAAGTAGCTGAGCGGATGGGTGAAAATCGCCAGCAGCACCGCCACAGCGGCGGGCAGGATCATCGCCGGCATCAGATGGAAGATATGCGTCCAGAAAGCGGGGATGTTGAGCCCGATCTTCTTATGGTAGTACCAATTCATCAGCAGGACATTGCCCACAAAGGTGGCGATGGTGGTGCCGATGGCGGCACCCAGTCCCTCCCAGCGGATACACAGGGGGATGGAGATCAGAGCGTTGCCGGCCAGAACGGCCAGATAGACCAGCGAGCGGAATTTGTGCATATTCTTGGCGCGCTGGATCTCAATGCCCACGGTCTGGATGTTGGTCCACATGGTGGCAAAGAAGAGGAGCAGGGTCGTCCAGTAGTCTACGGCTTTGTTCTCGCCGCCCCAGAGGATCACAAAACGCTGACCGACGGCCACAAAGCCGAGGAAGATACAGCCCAGCAGAATGAATTGCAGACGGCCAACCTTGGTGAACAAGGCATCCAACTCCCGCATGGGACGTTTCTCCGCCACCAGACGATGGACCCGGGGGATCATCACGTTGGAGATGGCGTTGGAGAAAGTGAGGTAGAATGTGTTGAGCTGGGCGGCCACGGCGTAGACAGCCACGGCGGTGGAGCCGCGGAACCAGGTCAAAAGCTGCCTGTCAATGCTCCAGTTGACGTTTTCCACGACGATGCCGATAAAGACGTAAAAGGTGAAACCAAACATCTCTTTGAGCAGAGCAAAGTCGTAATGGCGGAAGGAAAACTTCATTTTCAGCTTGGCAAAACAGTACCAGATATTGACGATGCCGCTTAAAATGGTACACAGCAGCGCTACTACGGTCAACGTGACGCTGCGGTAGCCGATGATGAGCAGGGGGATCATGATGAGGGGGTTGAGCACCTGCTTGATCATGCCGACGATTTTTTGGAACAGATACCGCTCGTTGATGGTAATGTGGTTTTCAAAGACGCTGAGGGGAAAGGTGAGGGCGGCGTTGACGGAAAGAATGCGCAGCAGTCGTTCCGCCAGAGCGATCTCCTCCGGCAGCAGCTTCTTGCCGAAGATAATGTCGCAGTAGGATAGACCAAAGCCGGCACAGAGCAGGAGCGTTCCTAAAAACAGGTAGGTCAGCAGGAACATACCGTTGAGCTTGGCACAGCCCTTCTTATTGCCCTCAGCCCGATAGCGGGAGTAGTAGCGCACATAGGCACTGCCCAGACCGAAGCTCAGCAGGTTCAGATAGCTGATGATGGGCAGCACCGCCTGGTAGATGCCGAACTCGGCGTCGCCCAGACGCTGGATCATGATGGGGGTGTAGATCAGGGAGATCAGGGTACTCAGCCCCAGAGAGACATAGGACAATATTGCCCCTGCCCGGATCTGATTGACTTTCACGGCTGTTCCCCCTTTCCACAAACTAACACCTTATTATACTATAAAGCAATATACTCTGTAAAGACGAAGTTTTGCGCGAAAAAAGCACCTGCAAAAATGCAGGTGCTTGCAGCGGTGGGGATTTGCCTCTGGCGGGATAGTTTCTCCGCTTTGCCTCCGGCGGGGAACGCGCTCCGCGGGGGTACTTTTCCGCTGTCGGAAAAGTACCCAAAAGGACACTCAAAACCAATGGTTTTGAGAATTCCTTTTGTTCTGACGAAGTGAGGTAAAAAACGCCTAAATTTGCATGATTTTGCGTCTAACTCGCTGTGCGCTCCGCTCGTGCGCTTACGTGGGCAAAAATGCAAAAGCGTTACTCCTACCGCGGTAGGCGTAACCGGCAGCAACGGCAGACACTTAGCTGCTGGCGCGGAGCGCCATGCGGAAAGAGGAGAAAACCTCTTTCGATAACCGGCGATTACCAAAACTCTCTGGATAGAAAAAAGGAAACCGGGAAACCATCGGTTCCCGATGGCTTCTTTGGTGACTTTCTCAGCTAGTGGAGAAAGTCACCCTGCGGAGCAAAACAAAACTTTTATTCTTTCCTTTTCTTAAACAGCGCCCTGATGTCCACTTCCATCATCACCAGACTGAGAAGCATCAGCGCTGCACCGATGTAGCCCCGTGCGTTGAGCCGTTCATTGGCAAAGAAGAATGCCACAATGGTGGCGAACACCGGCTCCAGGGTAAAGATCAGTCCCACGTGGGAGGCGGTGGTATATTTCTGCTGAGTGGACTGCACCACGAACGCCACACCGCTGCACAGGATGCCCAGAAACAGCGCTGCCGCCCAGACGGTGGGACTGTCCGGCAGACGGGGCTTTTCCAGCAGCAGCGAGAACGAAAGGGAGATGACCGCCACCACGCCAAGCTGTCCCACCCCCAGGCCCAGCGGATCGACGGCGGGATCGTTCACCGCCTTTTCCGTCAGCAGCAGATCGATGGAGTAGCAGACGGGGACGCCCATGCAGATCAGGTCGCCCACCGCGGGGCGCAGGCTATCCTGCAGCGTCAGCAGGGCAAGTCCCACGGTGCAGATCACCAGCGAGATGCCGAAGCTCCGCCCGGGACGCTTGCGGTGGATGATAAAGTCGAACATCGGCGTGAACACCACCGGCAGCGCACACACGAAACTGGCATTGGAGATGGAGGTCAGGGGCAGGCCGTAGCCGTAAAAGACATAGGTGCCGGAGAGAGCCAGCCCCACCAGAATGCTGTACCGCAGGGTTTGGCGGTTCATGCGAATAACGTTTTTCCAAAAGAGGATGCCCAGCAGCAAAAAGGCGCTGCCGAAACGGAACGCCGTCAGATTCAGGGGCGGCAGGGTCTTCAGGCAGATGTCGCTCAGATAGTAACTGGCGCCCCAGAACGCCGTGACCATTACCAGCAACAGGTCGGCTCTCCGCTGCTTCGACATGAAAGCACCTCCTTCGGGAGAATTTTCTTGATCATATCACATATTTGGGAAAAGAACAAGTCCATGTGCTTGTAATCCTGTACACAGTATGCTATCATGGAAAGAACAAATGTAGCCGCTCTGTGGACGGAGAAAGGAGAAGCAAATGGAAAAGAAACAATACTTCATTGTTTCGGCAGATGCGCTGCCGGAGGTGTTCGGCAAGGTGGCCGAGGCGAAACGCCTGCTGCAGGTGGGCGAGGTCAAGACCGTCGGCGAGGCGGCGAAGGCGGTTGGCATCAGCCGCAGCGCGTTCTATAAGTACAAGGACGCGGTGCAGCCGTTTCACAACATGAAGGCGGGGCATATCCTGACGTTTTACGCCCTGCTGAAGGACAACCCCGGTGTGCTGCGGAACTACCTCTCCGTTTTTGCCGACTCCGGCGCCAATATCCTTACCATCAACCAGACCATTCCTACCAACGGCTGCGCCGGCGTGACCATCAGCGCCGAGACCAGCGACATGGAGGAGTCCATGGATGCCATGGTGGAGCGGATCCGCTCAGCGGTTGGCGTGCTGAAGTTTGAGATCCTGGCGGGATAAAACGTAGTTATTATCGGCGGGCGGACAGAGTCGTCCGCCCCTACAATTAAGATAGGAGGGAATA
Source organism: Vescimonas sp. (assembly GCA_045639965.1). Taxonomy (GTDB): domain Bacteria; phylum Bacillota; class Clostridia; order Oscillospirales; family Oscillospiraceae; genus Vescimonas. The sequence continues at coordinate 15,276 of JAZUEB010000004.1, forward strand.
CCTATGAAAAAACTGTTTACAGGCGGTACGGTGGTCTCCGGCAAGGGGACCCGGCGGGCGGATATTTTAGTGGACGGCGAGAAGATCGTGCAGGTGGGGAGGAACCTGATCGTCAGGGACGCAGAGGTCATTGACTGCACCGGTAAGCTGCTGTTCCCCGGCTTCATCGATGCCCATACCCACTTTGCTCTGGACGTGTGCAACACCACCACCGTGGACGATTTCACCAGCGGCAGCCGCAGCGCTCTGCGGGGCGGCACCACCACCGTGGTGGACTTCGCCTGCCCCAATAAAGGCGAGACGCTCCACGACGGCTTGAAGCTCTGGCACGAGAAAGCCGACGGCAAAACCTGCTGCGACTACGGCTTCCACATGACCATCGACGATTGGAACGACACCATTTCCCGGGAAATTGACGAGATGTACGACGAGGGCATCTCCTCTTTTAAGATGTATATGACCTACCCGGCGATGATGATCGGCGACGAGGCCATGTATTGGGCGCTCAAAAAGCTGAAGGAAAAGGGCGGCATCTGCGGCGTCCACTGCGAAAACAGCGGCGTCATCAACGCCTTACAGGCGGAGAAGAAGATGGCAGGGGAGAATACCGTGGCGTGCCACCCCCAGACCCGTCCCGATTATCTGGAGGCCGAGGCGGTGGCGCGATTGCTCCGCATCGCCCAGGCGGTGGATATCCCCGTGGTCATCGTCCACACCACCAACGCGGCGGCGCTGAACGAAATTCGTGCCGCACGGCAGCGGGGACAGAAGGTCTACTGCGAGACCTGTACCCAATATCTGGTGCTGGACGACAGCGTATACTATAATAATGACTGGTTGGAGGGCGCCAAATACGTCTGCTCGCCCCCCATCCGCACCGTGAAAGACCAAAAGGCGCTCTGGCGCGGCATTCGTGACGGCGAGGTGCAGACCGTTTCCACCGACCATTGTTCCTTTACCACCGGGCAGAAGCTGGCAGGCAAGGGCGATTTCACCACCATTCCCGGCGGCATTCCCGGCGTAGAGGCCCGGGGTGAGCTGATCTATACCTGCGGCGTGGCAAAGCGGAAGATCAGCCTTGCCGATATGTGTCGCGTTTTGTCGGAAAACCCCGCAAAGCTTTATGGAATGTACCCCCGTAAGGGCATTCTCCAAAAGGGCGCCGACGCGGATATCGTGGTCTACGATCCCAAGGCGGATCACGTCCTCCGCGCAAGCGACATGGCCTCTGCCTGCGACTATACGCCCTATGAGGGCATGGCCACCCGGGGCAGTATCGCGCAGGTGTATCTGCGGGGCAAGCTGGCGGTGGACGGCGGCAAGGTCCTGGCGGGAACGGACGGCAAGTATGTTGCCAGGGGCAAGTGCAAGCTGTAAGGATGGATACGTTACCGAACAGAAAACATCCTCGCCTGAAGGAATACGATTACAGCCAAAGCGGATGTTATTTTGTGACGATTTGTACGGCTGGTAAGCAATGCACTTTGGGCGAGATTCGTAGGGGCGACCCTTGCGGTCGCCCGGAATGGTTTTGTACTGCATTGGGTGATCTCTGCGAAAAGGAGATCGCATATTTGGAAACAAAATTTGATATTAAAGTTGACCAATTTGTAATCATGCCAAACCATATACACCTTATGATTGTTCTACCTGAACGGCGGGCGACCGCAAGGGTCGCCCCTACGCTCTCTCAAATCGTCGGTGCGTATAAATCTAAGGTTTCATATGACTATTTACAACTGTGCAAGAAAAACCATACACAGGTGGGAACGCTCTGGCAGCGCTCCTACTACGACCACGTGATCCGCAACGAGGCGGACTATCTTCGTATTTGGCAATACATCGACGAAAACCCCGCCAAATGGACCGAGGACGAATATTATAGGTAGGGGGCGGCGACCCTTGCGGTCGCCCGCGGTCAGCCGCAAGGGCTGACCCTACGAAGATTGCGCGCCGTTCTCCGTATGGCGGGGTACCTCACCCCGCCGCCCTGACAAAAAATGTAGGTTTGTCAATGATGTGTTACACATTAGGAAAATTGGAAAGGACTTGAGCAGGCTTTTGCCAGTTGAGGGGACGCATGGGAAAATTGTTGTAGGAACGCTCACGGACAGCGAGCTGCTTTTTGAAATCC
>JAZUEB010000005.1:0-20843 GCA_045639965.1 Vescimonas sp.
TGCCTCCCTTGCCGGAGACCACGGCGATGATGTTGTTCATGGCATGGTTTCCTTTCCTAAGTGGCGGGTAAAGCTTCCGTAGGGGCGACCCTTGCGGTCGCCCGCCGTTCCGTTCTCCGTAGGGCGGGACCTATGTGTCCCGCCGTTCTCCTCCGTAGGGCGGGGTCCCCTGACCCCGCCGGGTTGGCGTGAGGTCACGCCGCCCTCCTCCGTAGGGGCGGACGACTCTGTCCGCCCGCCGTGGCTCCCCTGTGTAAGGGGAGCTGTCAGCCGTTAGGCTGACTGAGGGGTTGTCTCCTCTTACTTCAACGGACTCTTCTTGATCTTGGCAAATGCCCGGGGAAACTGTGCCGGCGTGGGACGCACCTTCCGAATGGCGATCACGCGGTGGGCAACATCGGTGCCGGGGATGAGGTAATCCCATACCTCCTCCACCTTGCCGCCCAGCTGTCCGATGGCGCCTCTTGCTGCATCCAGCTCGGCATCGGAGTCCACGGACTTCATGGCGAGGAACACCCCGCCCACCTTGATAAGCGGCAGCGCCAACTCACACAGAACGTTGAGCTGCGCCACGGCGCGGCTGGTGGCCACGTCGAACTGCTCTCGCCTTTCCCCGGCGAATTCTTCGGCCCGGGCATGGACGCACACCACGTCCGAAAGTCCCATCTCGCCGCAGACCTCCTGCAGCCAGTCTACCCGCTTACCCAGACTGTCCAGCAGGGTCAGTCGATACGTCGGCTCAATAAGCCGCAGCACCATCCCGGGGAATCCCGCGCCGGTGCCGACATCTACGCCCACCTTGCCCCGCAGGTCATAATGACCCAGCAGGGCAGCGCAGTCTAAAAGGTGCAGCCGTGCCACATCATCCGGATCGGTAATGGCGGTCAGGTTCATCACTTGATTTTTCTCCAGCAGCCGCCGGGAAAAATCCAGCAGGGAGGGGACGGCGCTTTGGGAAAGTCCCAGCGCCGTCAGTCCTGCCTGTAAAATTTCTTCCACTTACTTGTTCTTCAGCAGATCGCGGATCTCGGCCAGCAGCTCCTCGCTGGTAGGGGCGGCAGGCTCCTCGGGAGCGGGCGCTTCCTCTTCTTCCTTCTTGTGCAGGCTCTGGATCCGGTTCATGCCCTTCACGATCAGGAATACCACGAAGGCGGTGATGATAAAGGTAATGATGGCGTTGATGACGGCGCCGATACCGAAGCCGCCGGGAGCCCACTGGGCAAAGGAGCTGTCGGGGATCAGCAGCCCCAGCAGGGGAGTCAGCAGATTTTCCACGATGGAGGTGACGATGGCGGTGAAAGCAGAGCCGACCACAACGCCGACGGCCATGTCCAGCACATTCCCGCGCATGGCAAACGCCTTGAATTCTTCCAGAAACTTTTTCATAATTCTCTCTCCTTTGTAATTACGTTTTGTATATTTTAATAAAAATAATACCGCCTGTTGTTTATATTCGTAGGGGCGACCCTTGCGGTCGCCCGCGTTCTCCGTAGGGCGGGGTCCCCTGACCCCGCCGGGTTGGCGTGCGGTCACGCCGCACCCTACAAATTCTACCGAAGGCATCTCCGTAGGGGCGGACGACTCTGTCCGCCCGCCGCGCCGCTTGAGTGCAGGGTCAGGCTTTGCTCAGCGTTCGTTTTCTCCGTAGGGGCGGACGACTCTGTCCGCCCGTAAGCCTTCCCCTTGAGGGGAAGGTGGCGCGAAGCGCCGGATGAGGTGCCAATATCCTTACTTCTTCGGCACCAGTACTTCCTTGCCGCCCATGTAGGGTTGCAGAACCTTGGGAATTTTCACGGTGCCGTCGCTCTGCAAATTGTTTTCCAGCAGGGCGATCAGCATACGGGGCGGTGCCACGCAGGTGTTGTTCAGGGTGTGGCACAGCTGCATCTTGCCCTCGTCGTCCTTGTAGCGGATGTGCAGACGGCGCGCCTGGGCGTCACCCAGATTGGAGCAGGAGCAGACCTCAAAAAACTTCTGCTGACGGGGGGACCAGGCCTCGATGTCGCAGCTCTTGCACTTCAGGTCGGCCAGATCGCCGGAGCAGCACTCCAGCTGCCGCACGGGAATATCCAGAGACCGGAACAGCTCCACGCTGTATTGCCACAGCTTTTCGTACCAGGCCTTGCTGTCCTCGGGCTTGCAGACCACGATCATCTCCTGCTTTTCAAACTGATGGATGCGGTAAACGCCGCGCTCTTCGATGCCGTGGGAACCCTTCTCCTTGCGGAAGCAGGGGGAGTAGGAGGTCAGCGTCTGGGGCAGCTTGTCCTGCGGTACGATCTGGTCGATGAAGCGGCCGATCATGCTGTGCTCGGATGTACCGATCAGATACAGGTCCTCGCCCTCGATCTTGTACATCATGGCGTCCATATCGGTCTGGGACATCACGCCCTCCACCACGTTTCCGTGGATCATGAACGGGGGGATGCAGTAGGTGAAGCCCTTGTCGATCATAAAGTCCCGCCCGTAGGCGAGGACGGCCTCATGCAGTCGGGCGATGTCGCCCAGCAGATAGTAAAAGCCGCTGCCGCTGACCCGTCCCGCCGCGTCCATGTCAATGCCGTCAAAGCTCTCCATGATGTCGGTGTGGTAGGGGATATCGAATGCGGGCACGGTGGCCTCACCAAAACGCTGCACCTCTACGTTGGCGCTGTCGTCGGGGCCGATGGGTACGGTGTCGTCAATGATCTGGGGGATCGTCAGCATGATCTTGTAGAGCTGTTCGGCAGCCTGCGCCTGGCGGGTCTCCAGCTTTTCCATCTTGTCGGCGTATGCCTTCACGGCGGCGTTGTTGGCGTCGATCTGCTTTTGGATCTCTGCTTTCTGTGCCTCGTCGGTGCATTTTTTCAGCTGGCCGAACAGGGGGCCGTTGGCCTTGGAGAGCTTGTTGCGCTCGGCCTTCAGGCTTTCTGCCTCCTGCTGGCAGGTGCGCTTCTCCGCGTCCAGAGCGATGGCCTCGTCCACCAGAGGCAGTTTGGCGTTCTGGAACTTCTTACGGATATTTTCTTTGACGATTTCGGGATTTTCGCGGATAAACTTGATGTCAAGCATGGTCTGTTACCTCATATCTTACAAATGTTACTTTTCGGCGTTACTTTTGTACCGTTGTTCCACGTGAAACGGAGCTTACTTTTTCATGGTATAAAGGGCGTCGATCAGGCCATTCAGATCGTCCACGCCGTAATATTCCAGCTCAATGCGGCCCTTTTTCCGTCCGCTGACGATCTTCACGGGGCGGCCCAGCCTTGCGGTCAGCTCCCGGGAAGCCTCCTCGGTGTAGTCCACGGTGATGGTGGGTTTCTTCTCCGGCTTCTTCTGGCGCTGCTGCATCAGCTTTTTGCACAGCAGCTCGGTCTGTCGCACAGAGAGGTCGTCCTTTTTCACGGTCCGGGCGGCATTTTCCTGCAAGCTGCCCGGCAGGGACAGGAGGGTCCTGGCGTGACCTGCCGAAAGCTCTCCGCTTTCCACCAAAGCACGCACTCCGTCCGCCAGATTCAGCAGGCGCAAAGCGTTTGCAACGGCGCTGCGGCTCTTGCCCACCCGCTCTGCGGTCTCCTCCTGAGTCAGGCTGTATTGCTCCATCAGCACGCGGTAGCCCTCGGCCTCCTCCATGGGATTCAGGTCCTCACGCTGGAGATTTTCGATCATCGCCAGCTCCATGGCCTTGCGGTCATCGGCCTCGATCACCACCGCGGGTACTTGTGTCAGTCCCACCATACGGGCAGCGCGCCACCGGCGCTCCCCGGCGATAATTTGGTAGTAGCCGGATTGCAGCTTACGGACAGTCAGCGGCTGGATAATGCCGTGCTGCCGGATAGAATCCGCCAGATCACTGAGCGCTTCGGGGTCAAATTGCTTGCGCGGCTGCGAGGAGCAGCTCTCCACCTGGGAAATGGGCAAAAACAGGCTGGTCTTGCTTTCGCCGTGCTCGTCCATAAAGTCGTCGCCCAGCAGAGCGCCCAGCCCCCTGCCCAGGCCCCTGGAATTATTTGCCATTCTATCGCTCCTTTCAGGAGTTTTTCTTCAGAAATTCGTTTGCCAGAGCCATATACGCCTCGGCTCCGCGGCAGGTGCGGTCATAGGCCGTGATCGGTTTGCCGTGGCTGGGCGCCTCGGACAGCCGGACGTTGCGGGGGATCACGGTGGAGTAGACCTTGCCGGGGAAGAAGCGCTTGACCTCCTGTGCCACCTGAATATTCAGGTTGGTGCGCCCGTCAAACATGGTCAGGAGCACCCCCTCAATAAACAGCTCGGGGTTCATGCCGCGCCGCACGATACGTACGGTATTCATCAGGTCGGAAAGCCCCTCCAGGGCGTAGTATTCCCCCTGCAGGGGAACCAGCAGGGAGTTGGCGGCGCACAGGGCGTTCAGCGTCAACAGCTCCAGAGAGGGCGGACAGTCAATAAAGATAAAATCATAGCGGTCTGCCACCTGGGAAAGCGCTTTTTTCAATAAAAACTGGCGGCCCTCCAGCTGGATCATCTCAATGCCGGCGCCGGCGAGGGCCTTGCTGCTGGGCAGCACATCGCCGTAACGGGTGGAAACGATGGCCTTTTCGGTTTCAACGCCGTTGATCAGCACATCATATACCCCGTTGGAGGTGGACTTGTCCACGCCCATGCCGGAGGTGGCGTTTGCCTGGGGATCAAAGTCACACAGCAACACCTTTTTGCCGGCGGCCTGCACGGCAGCAGCTAAATTCACGCAGGTAGTGGTTTTTCCCACACCGCCCTTCTGGTTGACGATCGCAATAATCTTTGCCACGGCAGCCTCCTCTGTCCTTCAAGAGTTTTCTATGTTTTAATAAGTATACCACAAATACAGGCGGTTTCAATAGAAAATTGCAGAAAACGGATAAAAGTTTCACGTGAAACGTTGGGAAAGGACGGTGTTTCACGTGAAACTTTCAGATCAGAATGGCACCGCTGAGAGGCGGCAGAGTCAGGCGCAGGGTGTGATTTGACAGGAGAAAGCGCTGATGATTGGCTGCATCGGTGGCAACGGTATCCTGCCAGGGCAGCTCCAGTTCCCGTGCGGTTTCTCCGGCGTTCAGGGCGCAGACAGTGATCTCATCGCCAAGGCGCCGCTCGATCACAAGCAGGCCGCCCTCTGCCGCCGGATAGCAAATGTCGCCGCGCTGCAGAGAGGGGCGCTCTTTCCGCAGCCTGCCGAGAGTGCGGAAAAAGTCTAAAAGGGTCATATTTTCCCGCCCCCAAGGGTAAGTGCCCCGATTCAGGGGATCCTCAAACCCCTGCATGCCGGCTTCGTCGCCGTAAAAAACGGTGGGGGAGCCGGGGAAGCAGTACAGGAGCATGGCGCCCAGCCGCAAGCGGGAAAGACCCCGCTGCAATTCTTCGGGAGACAGGCGGTAATCGGCCCGATCTTCCTTGCTGTCGGGAACGGTATCGGCGCCGAGAACGGTCAGAATTCGGGGGGTGTCGTGGGTGCCCAGCAGGTTCAGCCCGGCGTAATAGGCGCTGCGGGGGTAATTTTCCCGCAATTCCTCCATGGTTTCCCGAAATTCGACGGCATCTCCACCCCGCAGATAGTTCAGAGCTGCGGTACGGAAGGGATAGTTCATCACGCCGCCCAGCTCATCGCCCAACAGATAGCGCCGACGTTGGGAATAGGCAATTTTGTTGCTGGCATCCTCCCAAACCTCACCCAGCAAAAAGCTGTCGGGCTTTTCCTCGGTCATGGCACGACGGATCTCGACGATAAAGTCATCGGGCAGCTCGTCGGCTACGTCAAGCCGCCAAGCCCAGGCGCCGGCACGCAGCCAATGGCGCACTACGCTGTTCGGATCGGAGATGATAAAACGGCGATAAGACGGGGCGTTTTCGTTGACGGCGGGCAGGGTACGGACGTCCCACCAGGCGTCATAACTGTCGGGATAGGGATGGAAATTGTACCAGTCATAGTAGGGGCTGTCGGGACCCTGGGCGGCGCCCGGCCCGGGAAAGGAGCCGTAGGCATTGAAATAGCGGCTGTCGGAGCCGGTGTGGTTGAACACGCCGTCCAGCATGATGCGGATGCCGCGCTTTTCCGCTTCGGCACAGAGGCGGCGGAAGTCCTCCTCCGTACCCAGCAGGGGGTCGATGGAAAGATAATCCGCCGTATCGTAGCGATGGTTACTTGCCGCTGCAAAAATGGGATTTAAGTACAGCGTAGAGACCGAAAGGGAAGCCAAATAGTCCAATTTGGAAGTAATACCGTTCAGGCTGCCGCCGAAGAAATCGCAGTTGCGGATCTCACCGTCGCCGTCCGGTTGGTAGATGGGCGTGTCCTCCCAGTTGCGGTGGACCCAGCGCCCGCCGAAAATGCCGGTGGGGTTCGGGGTGGTAAGGCGGCAAAAACGGTCTGGAAAAATCTGGTAAGTCACACCGCTGCCGAACCAGGTGGGAGCAGGGGCATCCCGGTAGACGGTAAGCTGATAGGGCGTTTCATCGCCGTAGCCGTTTTTGCCCCAAACAACACCGGAGCCGTCGGCGCGGGTAAGGCGAAACGTGTACCAGACCAGCGTGGCGGTGGCCGGGGCGGTATAAATGCCGGAAAAGCCATCGGCACAGGAAGCCAGGGGCGTTTCGGCGCGGACATCGGCAAATTCGTCATAGGTCAGCAGCGTACAGGAGGTAAAGCCCTCCGCCAAATCGGGGCGGAGGGTAAAGGTGACGGCGGTGCCGCAGGTGACAGCGCCGTAGGGAGATTTGCAGTTTTCGTCACGGGAAGAGAAAACCATGAAACACCTCAAAACAGAATGCTGAATGCAAAATGGAGAGTTAAGGGGTCGGCAAATTAGAATTTGCCGACGGTCCGAAGCGGCGGGGTCGGGGGACCCCGCCCTACGGAGAGAAAAGTATGACCGATAAACGATCAGGGTAGCAGGGTCAGCTCCTGCTGAGCGGCGGCGGTATCGGCGGAGGAGAAATAGGCGTTGATGATCTCCACGGCGGTAGAGGCCAGTGCAGCACCGCTGCCGCCCTTTTCGATCACGATGGAAACGGCGATCTCGGGATCCTCAAAGGGAGCATAGGCCACAAACACGCCGTTGGCGATCTCGGTGCCGACCTGCGCTGAGCCGGTCTTGGCGCCGGCGGAAACCACGCATTGGCTGAAGGCGCCGGAAAGGGAGCCTTTTGTCAGGTCGTGCATGCCCTTGGTAACGGCATTGAGCGTGGAGGAGGAGATCTCCACGTTGTTGTCCGCCGGTTCATCGTAGACGTAGAGCAGCTTGGAATTATCATAGGACTTCACGCTTTTGAGCAGATGGGCGTTATAGTGCGCGCCGCCGCCCACCAGAGTGGCCACGTAGTTGCTCAGCTGTAAGGGCGTAAACAGATTGTAGGACTGACCGATAGCGGCGGTGATGGTCTGGCCGTCCGTCCAGTCCAGATCATGGGCCTCGGCATATTCCGGCGACGCCAGCGCACCGCTGTTGTCACCGATCTCGATACCGGTGGTGCGGCCCAGTCCGAATTGGGTGGCATAGTCGTCAATGGTCTGGATACCGGTCAGGCGGCCCACCTCGTAGAAGAAGTAGTTGCAGGAGTTGGTAATGGCCTGTGAGACATTCTGGCTGCCGTGGGTAAAGCCGGAGGCCAGCGCCCAGCAGGCCGGCTGCGGCCAGGCGTAGTAGGTATAGCGGCCGCGATCCACCACGGTGGTATAAGGGGTAATAGTGCCGCTTTCCAGAGCGGCGACCGCCGTACAGAGCTTGAAGGTGGAGCCGGGGGCATAAATGCCGTCTACGGCGCGGTTGAACATGGGCAGACGTTCGTCCTCCAGCAGATCGGAATAGGTCTCGTTAAATGCGGCCAGGTCAAATGTGGGATAAGACGCCAGCGCCAGAACTTCGCCTGTGCCGACCTTGGTGACAACGGCGGCACCGCCGCGCTGATTGCTGTCCTTATCGATCATGCCCTGAATGGTGTCGGCCAGAGCGTTTTCGGCTGCCGCCTGCAGGTCGATGTCCAGGGTGAGGGCAACGGTGGCACCGGGTTGAGGCTGCTTGGTAAAGAGCTCGCCGGTGATCTTGCCGTTTTCGTCGGTGGTGATGAGGCGGGAGCCGTCGATGCCGTGGAGATACGGCTCAAATGCCTTCTCCACGCCGCTGGAGCCTACCAGCGCATCCATGGAATAACCCAGATCGGCATAGGCGTCCCAATCCTCTGCATAGATGCGGGAAATGCGCCCTAAAATATGGGCGGCGTAGGTGGTGTTATAGACGCGCTTGGAGGAGGTGCCCGCCTTGACACCGGCAAAGCGTCCGTCGACTGCCTGGGACAAAAGCGCCACCGATACGTCCTCGGCAAAAACGTAGGACGTGCGGCTGTACAGCTCGTAGCGCACGCCGGCGATGGCGCGGGCGTCGGCATTGCTGTATTGCGCGTCAATGGCAAAAAGCGTGCGGAGCGCCTGCAGCATAGACGCGGCATCCAGAGAGGGATCCAGCTTTGCCTTTTTGCAAAAAGCGGTGAAATCCTCCTCCTGTGCGGCGGGGAGATAGGACCAGGGGGCTGTCCTGCTCAGGGGCAGGGTATCGGTCCAGGTGGTATCGTTATCGCGGCACAGCTCGATCACCCGCCGGATCGCCTCATTGAGGGAGGCGTCATCGGTAAGATCCTCGCGGCTGAAGGTCATGGTGTAGGTGAGCTGATTGGACACCAGCACCTTGCCGCTGCGGTCGGTGATGATGCCGCGGCTTGCCTCCACCGTCGCCGTGGTGGCGTTGGAGGAGATGGAACGGGCGCGGTACTCGCTGCCGTGGACCACCTGGGTGGAATAGAGTACGACAACAAAGGCCGCCAGGATCAAAGCCAGGAAGCCGAGGAAAACATATAGACGCTTTTGCGAGGTTTCGATTTGCTGCATGGGGACTCCTTTTTCCTTACACGCCGGCAAGGAAGCGATCGATTCGGGAATAGAGCGGGTGCAGGATCAGCACGAAGGGGACGGACAGAGCCGGCTCCAGAGCCAGCAGGTGCATGCCCGCCAGAAAGGGGATATCGCTGCGAAAGGATAGGAAAAACATCTGGAAAAGAGAGGTGAAAAATACCGAAGCGGCACAGACCAACAGCGAGCAGAAAAATCCGGGAGAGAGAAAGCGGTGGGACAGAAAGCCGGCGCCGAAAGCGCAAAGGGTGAAAACAAGCAGATAAAAGCAGGGAATGGCGCCCGTAAACAGCATATCACAGAGAAAACCGAAGAGAAACGCAAAAATGCACCCGCCCTTGCGGGAGGTATAAACGGCGGTCAGTACCGCCGCACAGGGCAGCAGGAAGGGATGGACGCCGTTGAGCTGCAAATGGGACAGGGGTGACTGTACAAGCACCAGAAAAAGCGCCAGAAGGGCGTACAGCAGCCAGTAAAAAATCAGTTTCCGTCGTGCCATGGCTCAGCCCTCTACCGTGAAATCAGTGACGACAAAGACCTGGGTCAGCGAATCAAAATTCGCGCCGGGGTGCAGGACCGCATAGCGGCTCATACCGCTGTCGTCCGTGCGGAGCTCCTCCACCGTGCCGATGGGCAGACCGGAGGGATAATAGCCGCCCAGACCCGATGTGGTGATCAGATCGCCGTTGAGCAGGGAGACATCACCGTCCAGATAGGTCAAAATCAGGCGGCCTTTGTTCATAAAGGACAGGCTGCCCCTGGCAATGGCGGGTTTTTCCGTACGGAAGACCAGCGCGCCGATCTGGGAAGAGGTATCCAGCACCGTAGTGACAGAGCACCAGTTCGCGCCGGCTTCCGTGACCACGCCCACCAGATTGCCGTAGGCGTCAATGACGCAGTCGCCCTCTTCAATGCCGTGCTGTGTGCCCTTGTTCAGGGTGAAGGCGGAGAACCAGTTGGAGGCGGCGCTTTCGATGATGACCGCATCCTGCAGAATGAGATCGTTTCGCTGCTCGTGGAGGTTGAGCAGGCTGCGAAGGCGGGCATTCTCCCCGGCGGCAGCCTGCCCCTCACGCACCTGCTGCTCCAGATCGGCGATCTGCCGGCGCAGGGACTCGTTTTCTTCCTGCAGGTCCGCGACCTGCTCAAAGTGAGCGCTGATGCCGCTGACCCATTGGATGACGGCAGTACCGGCAGAGCGGAAAGGCTGGGCAATGGTGCCGAAGGTGCTGCGCAGGAAACCGCTGCCGATGGCGGACATGATACACAGAACCACCACCACAACGGCGATCGCCGCCAAAAGCCAGATTCCGGTTTTGGAAAAAAATCGTTTCATAAATACGTCCTTATTTCAGCAAATTCACGCCGAATTCACGAAGCATTCGGGATAAAAGCATGACGGGGAGCCCCATGACGTTGAAAAAGTCGCCGTCGATGCGCTCCACCAGCAGAGCGCCTTGCCCCTGTATGCCGTAGGCGCCTGCCTTATCCATGGGCTCACCGCTGCGGATATAGGCCAGAAGCTCGGAGCGGTCAGCGGGGCGGAAACAGACGTCGGTGGACTGAAAGCGGGTCAGCATTCTTTCTCCCTGCCGCACCGTGACACCGGTACAGACCGTATGTCTGCGACCCTGCAGAGCGGTGAGCATTTGCAGGGCGTGTTGTTCGTCCCGGGGCTTTCCCAGCTTCTCTTCGTCCAGAAATACCATGGTATCGGCGGTAATGACGATGTCGTCGGGAGCAGAGGGCACGGCCAGGGATTTCTTACGGGAGATGTACTGTACGATCTCGTTGGGGGTCAGGCCGTCGGGATAGCTCTCGTCCACGTCCGGCACGGTGACGGTGAAGTCGGCGATGCCGATGCGGCGCAGCAGCCCCTGCCGCCGGGGAGAGCCGGATGCCAGAAGAATGTGGGCCATGGTCTCACCTCCCGGTGGAGCCGAAGCCGCCGGCACCACGCTCCGAGGCGGGCAGCTCCTCTACCAGTGTGACGGTGGGGCGGACCACCGGCGTGATCATCAGTTGGGCGATGCGGTCGCCGGGATGTACGGTATAGTCTGCGTCAGAGGTGTTGTGGAGTCCCACGCCGATCTCGCCCCGGTAGTCGCTGTCGATGACGCCCACGCTGTTGGAAAGGGAAATGCCGCTCTTGATGCCCATGCCGCTGCGGGAAAAGAGCAGGGCAACATAGTCGGCAGAGGGCAGGGCGATGGCGATGCCGCTGGGGATCACGGCGCGGCCTCCGGCGGGAATGACCACCGGTGCGTCGATGCAGGCGCACAGATCCATGGCGGCGGCGCCGTCGGTGGCAAAGGCGGGCAGGGGCAGCTCCCGGCCGATCTTGGGGGAGAGGGCTTTGATCTTGAGTTCCATAATGACTCCAATCCGTATAATTAAAAATAAATATTACAATCCGTTGTCATTCTACGCCGCGGAAAAAGAGACCGCGGGTAAAATCGTCGGGGGTCCAGTCCTCCTTACCCTGATAGCAGCGGAGGACGGAAACGCACTCGGCGGGCGTTTCGGTGGTAAAGCGCAGGCGGGCATAGGTGAGACCGACGGTGCGGTACTCGGGTTTGTCTGCGAGAAACAGCGGCTTGGCATTTTCGATCTCGCTGCGGCAGCCGTAGGCGCACAGCACCGGAAATCGGGTGCCGGTGCGGTCGGTCAGCACGCTGCCTGCGCCGTGGGAGCAGCCGACGGTGTTCTTTGTGACGCAGTTTTCGGTAATCATCAGCGGCAGTCTGCCGTAGACGATAGCTTCGCAGGGCAGGACCTTTTGCAGCTCCGCGATCTGCTGATGGCGCAGTTCAAAGGAGACCGTGGCGCTGTCAAGTCCCTGCTGACGCAGGAGATCCAGCGCCCGGGAATTGGTGACGTTCAGGGAGAAGTCGCCGCGTTTTTGAAGAGGAAGTCCCTCCACAATGGGGAGGTGGCCCAGATTGCCGACGGTCACGGCGGCAAGATTGGGGGTGGTCTGTAAAAGGGCACGGAACTTCTCCTCGTCCCCGGTGCGGAAAATGCGGGGCAATACCGCGCAGAACTTCTGCTGCGGATAGCGCTGTAAGTCCAGTTTATCCAGAAGAGGAAGGGGAATATACACGATTTCGGGAGCGCAGACCATCAACTCGTCGGTGAGCTGATCGGCGCGGGCGATGGAAACGGTAAAAAGCGGTGCTTTGGGAGCGCTTACCGCCTCCGGCAGGGCGGGAGCGGGCAAACTGCGGCGCTCGGGAAGAGCCGTCATCTGCGCTTCCAACTGCGAAAGGGCCTCCCGCCGCAGGGCATTGACGGCGCTCGCCGGGAGCATCAGTCCCCCGTCCAGGTCGACCGTTACATTTTCCGCGGTAAACACCGTGCCGCCGGTCTTGGAAAGGCGATCGCGGAGCTCCTCGGCGGTCAGCGAACGGTTTCGTGCAGCTTCGGGGACAGCCCCGCTGACGGCTGCGGTAAATTTCGCGGTTTGTGCGGTCAGCACGGCAGGTGCATTGGGATGGACGGTCAGGTGCATGGCGACGGGGGTGGTGCGGTGTTCGCCGGATTCGTACTCCCGGCGCAGGTCCGCAAACCAGTCCTCCGGCCAGCGGGCATCGGCGGGTCGTGTGCCGAACATATCCGCGCCTTTTTTGCCGTTCCAGTACCCCTGGGTGAAGCCGTCGCGGCTGAATGCCAGCGCCAGCAGGCGCTGTTCCTCCGCGGTGGGGGTGCGGTTTTCATCCAGCAGGCGGCGGTAGATGCCCGTAATGGCAGCCACGTATTCGGGACGCTTCATACGCCCCTCGATCTTGAGACACGCAACGCCCAGCTCATTCAGCTCCGCGAGGTGAGCAGAGAGATTGGCATCCTTCAGGCTCAGGGGATAGTCGCCCCGGCAGGGAGCGTTGACGCCGTAGGGCAGGCGGCAGGGTTGGGCGCAGCGGCCCCGATTGCCGCTTCTGCGGCCAATGAGGGCGGACATCTCGCATTGGCCGGAGTAGCACATACAAAGAGCGCCGTGGACAAAGACCTCGATCTCGGCGTCACAGCCCCGACAGATGGTCTCAATATCACGCCCGGACAGCTCCCGCGCCAGAACGATGCGCTCCATCCCCAGCTTTGCGGCGGTTTTGGCACCGCCCAGGGTGTGCAGGCTCATCTGGGTGCTGGCGTGAAGGGGCAGGTCGGGAACGATCTCCCTTGCCAGGGACAGAAGTCCCCAGTCCTGCAGCAAAACGGCGTCCACACCCATGGCGTTGGCCTTTCGCAGGGCGTCGATGGCGGCGGGCAGTTCCCGGTCCGTCACCAGCGTGTTGAGGGTCAGGTAGACCTTGACATGGCGCAAATGGCAATAGGAAACCGCCGATGCAAACTCGTCATCGGTGAAATTGCGGGCGCTCTGGCGGGCGTTAAACGTGCCGAAGCCCATATAGACCGCATCCGCGCCGGACTGGACTGCGGCAACAAGCGCATCCCGGGAGCCGGCGGGACTTAAAAGCTCGGTCATCAGCGGCGGCCACTATTCTGCTGATACTTGAACAGCTGACGCTTCAGCTCGCTGACCTCGTTCTTGGCGGCGCTGGCCTCGTCCAGATAGCTCTTGAGCTGGCGGCGCAGATTTTCCGTTCCCTCCTGCGCCTTGCACAGCTCGTCTGCCAGATTGACAGCAGCCAGAACGGCAGCGTCATTGCGGCTGACACGGGCCTCGTCCATGAGACCGCGCATTTTTTCATCCACCATGGTGCCGATCTTTTCCATGTAGGCGGCGTTTTCCTCTGCCACCAGAGTGTAATCCTCACCACAGATGTTCATGGTAACGCGATTTGCCATTTGTTTTTCCTCCTGTCGGTAAAAATGGGGGTCATACAGATATTTATACAGAATTTATTATAGCACAAAGGGAAAATGTCGTAAAGAGTTTCCGCGGGCATTTTTTGCGGGAGTTTTTTCGAAAAAGCGAATTCAACACTTTACGAAAGAGGGGTTTTCGTGTAGAATGAGGAATACGATAAAAAGGGAGGTGTGCAGATGGCGGGATATATTCTTCACGGCGAAGAGAAGAGCGTGGTGCTCAAGGCGTCCGATGTGGAAAAGCTCCTGAGCAGCGGCAACGGCGACGCGGCCCTTTTATATCTGGCGTTGATGCGCACCAATGGCGGGATCCCCGCACGGGAGCTGGCGGAAAAGCTGCACCTGACCGAGCTGCGGCTGAGCGGGGCGGAAAATGCCCTGCGGGAAATGGGTCTGCTGGCGGGGGAGAGAAAAACGGAGCAGCCCACCGTTTCGGAGCGTACCGCCTATACCGCCGAGGAGTTGGCGGAAATGCTGGAAAACCGAGAATTTTCGATGCTGCGGCAGTCTGTGGCGGAGAAGCTGGGCAAGCATCTGAGCCTGAATGACGACCAGATTCTGGCGGGGCTTTACCACGACGTGGGGTTCCCGGCGGACGTCTTATATCTGCTGGTGTGCCATTGCGTGGAACGTGCCGAGCGGCGGTACGGGCCCATGCGCCGCCCCACCATGCGGCAGATCGAAAAAGAGGGATACTACTGGCAGAAGCAGGGGATCTGCGATCAGGAGAGTGCGGCGCGGTATCTCCGGGACTATGCCCGCAGGATCGAGGGCATGGGTGCCTATATGCGTGTCCTGCAGCTGGGCGATCGCCCGCCGGTGGAGAGCGAACAGCGCTACATATTGGACTGGATGGAAAAGGGTTTTCCGCCGGAAACGGTGGCCCTTGGATATGACCGCACCGTTTTGCGCAAGCAGGCGATGGACTGGCGATACTTAAACGGCATTTTGCGCCGTTGGCATGAGGCCGGTTGGCACACGGTGTCGGAGGTGGAGCAGGGCGAAAAGAGAAAGCCCGCGGCAGCAAAACCCGCGGCGAAGTCCGACAACAGTTGGATGCGATCCTATACGAAGAGGTGACGGGGTATGGCAGTAGACGGCAAGATCATGCATCGCGCGATGACACGCTGGCAGCAGGAAAAGCAGCGCCATACGGAGGAGATACAGCAGCGGAAGCGGCAGCTCTACGCCAAAGAGCCCCGGCTGCGGCAGATCGAAGCGGAATTGAGCGCCACCATGTCCCGCCTGATCGCCGGTGCGCTTTCCGACGGCAGCGATCCGCTGCCCGCCATCCGTGTGCTGCGGGACGAAAATCTGGACCTGCAGCGCCAACGGGCGGAGCTCCTGGCGGCCAATGGCTGCCCGATGGACTATCTGGAGGACAAGCCGCTGTGTGAAAAGTGTGGCGACACCGGATTTATCAAGGGCGCGGTGTGTGAGTGCCTGGGGCGGTACTGTGCCGACGAGCAGATCCGGGAGCTGAGCAAGATGCTGGATCTGGGTACCCAGAGCTTTGAGACCTTTGATTTTTTCTGGTACAGCGGCGAGATCAACTCTGAGATCGGCATTTCCAGCCGGGAGCAGATGGAGGAGAACTTTGACGCCTGTCAGGATTACGCCCACCAATTCGGTGAGCACAGCGACAATCTGCTGCTGTGCGGAGAGCCGGGATTGGGCAAGACGTTTTTGTCGGCGTGCATCGCCCGGGTGGTGAGCCAGAATGGGTACAGCGTGGTGTACGACACAGCGGGGCACATTTTCTCTCAGCTGGAGGCGGTGAAGTTCAACCGCGAGGACGCGGAGAGCGACAGCGATGCCATGCGCTATGAGAACTGCGACCTGCTGATCATCGACGATCTGGGGACGGAGATGCTTACGGCATTCGTCCAGAGCGCGTTGTATCAGCTGGTGAACGGACGGCTGCTGCGGGGAAAGAAGACGGTGATCTCCACCAATCTCAATCCCGACGAGCTGGGCGGCCGATACGGCAGAGCCCTTTTGTCGCGCCTGGAGGGAGAGTACCGCATCCTGCCCTTTTTCGGCGAGGATATCCGCAAGCTGAAGCGGCAGAGAGGCCTGTAAGAAAGAAACAAAAAAAGTGACGCCCGCGGGCGTCACTTTTTTTGTTCCAGAGCCAAAAGCGCCTGTTTAACGGTCAGCCCCCCGGCGTAACCGGTCAGGCTGCCGTTTTTTCCCACCACCCGGTGGCAGGGAATCATGATGGCAATGGGGTTTTGGTGATTGGCCATGCCTACGGCGCGGCAGGCTCCGGGTCTGCCCACCGCGGCGGCGATGTCCCCGTAGGAGCAGGTCCGGCCGTAGGGGATGGCGCAAAGCGCCTGCCATACCGCCTGCTGGAACGGCGTACCCCTGGGGGCAAGGGGCAGGGAAAAGGTTCGGAGCGTACCGATAAAGTAAGCGGTGAGCTGTCGCTGTGCCTCCTGTAAAAGGGGCGTTGCAGGCGGCGTTTCCCCTGTGCCGCCGAAGCGCAGAGAGGTGATGGCGCCGTTTTCTTCCGTGACGGTGAGGAAGCCCACGGGACTTGGCATGGTAAATTGGGGCATAGGACACCTCCTGAGCTGGTTCTGCGCTCATTTTACCACAAGCTGCGCTTCTGCGCCAGATTTTTTCGATTTCCCGACGCCCTTTGGCAAATTTTGCGCGGGAAATGGCGTAAGCTGTGGGAGAAAAGGAGGGAACACCGTGAAAAAGAAATCGGAATTTTACTCCAGTCGGGTCCAGTACCTGCCTGTGGAGCGGATCGTGCCGAATCCCCAGCAGCCCCGGCGGGAGTTCTCACCGGAGGGCCTGCAGGAGCTCGCGCAGAGCATTGCCGTCTACGGCATTTTACAGCCGCTGACCGTACGAAAAAAGGAAAACGAGTACCAGCTTGTGGCGGGGGAGCGCCGTCTGCGGGCGGCAAAGCTGGCAGGATTGCAGCAGGTGCCGTGCCTCATCGCCCGGGTGGAGGAACGGGACGCGGGACTTCTGGCGCTGATCGAAAATCTCCAGCGGCGGGATCTGAACTGCTTTGAGGAGGCGGAGGCAATCGCCGCTCTTCTGCGGCGGTACGGACTTTCCCAGGAACAGGCGGCGCAGAAGCTGGGCAAATCTCAAAGTGCGGTGGCAAACAAGCTGCGGCTGCTGCGCTTGCCGGAGGACATACAGGCGGCGATCTTGGCAAACGACCTGACCGAGCGCCACGGACGGGTGCTGCTGCGTCTTTCAGACGCGGAAAGCCAGCGCGATGCCTTGCGTCTGATGGTGCAGCGGAAGCTGAACGTGGCCCAGAGTGAGGAACTGGTGGAGCGACTTCTGCGTGAAAAGCAGGTGACACCGCCAACCAGGCGGATCAACTATGTGATCAAAGATGTGCGGATCTTTCTCAACAGCATCGACCGATCGCTGCAGGTCATGCGGCAATCCGGTGTGGCGGCAAAAATGGGGCGGGAGGATACGGACGAGGGCATCATACTGACCATTCGCATCCCCAAAACGTCCGGTGTAAAATAGATATGTACATTTTCCGGGAAGCGGTGTATACTGTATAGGCGGAGCGGCAGCTCCGATTATCGGCAAAAGGAGGGGCAGAGATGCAGGAAGAAATGAAGCTGCCCTTGGAAGAAAACACTCTGCCGGAGTTGACGCTTCCGGCAAAGCGTGAAAGGAAAAAACTGCCGGTCCTTGCCATCATCGGCATTGTGGCGGGTGCCCTGCTCCTATGCTGCGGGGCGATCTGTGCCGCGGCAGCGCTGCGCCATACGGTGTATCCCAACACCGCGGTTCTGGGCGTGGATATGAGCGGACTCACCCAGGAGGAAGCGGCGGCAAAATGGAAAAAAGAGAGCGCAGCTCGATACGAGACAATGAAGATCGCGCTGGTGACAGAGGACGGCAGAGAGCTGACGGGGCTTAGTTTTTCCGAGTTGGGTGCATCGGTAACGGATGACGAGGCGGCACGAAGCGCCTATGCCGTGGGTCGGCAGGGAAATTTTGTGACCAACGGATATTTTTTCGTGCGCAGTTGGTTTACCCCTGCGGTGGTATATCCGCAGGTATCGGTGGACAGTAAGGCGCTGGAAGAAACGGTGGAGCAGATCGTTGCTACCGTGGAAAACGGCGTGGTGGAGGGCAAATATGAATTGCTGCCGGAGGGCGCACAGGGCGCAGGTTTATACCTGACGAAACCGAAAACAGAAAAGCGGATCGATGGCGAAAAGCTATTGGCGGAACTCAATGGCGCATTGAAAGGCGGACAGGACGCCGTGGTATGCAGCTTTGAAACCGTGACGCCGGAGCCGCTGGACATTGACGCGATCTATCGGGAGCTGCAGGGCAAGAAGGCGGAAGCACGCTATGACCGGAAAACGGAGAGCATTACACCGTCCCGCATCGGCGTTGCCTTTGATGTGGAAGAGGTAAGGGCGCAGCTGAACGCAGCTCCCGAGGGGGAAACGATCCTGGCTGACGCGGAGGTCGTGTTCCCGACGGTGACGACGGAGATGCTGGAGCAGGGCCTGTTCCGGGACGTACTGGGCACCTATACCACCAAGGTCACCGGTACGGCAAGCCGTATCCGCAACGTCTATCTGGCATCTCAGCAGATCAACGGACATATCTACAACCCCGGCGAGGAGTTCTGGTATAACGCCACCGTAGGAGAACGTACGGAGGCGCGGGGCTTCGGTCCTGCACCGGCCTACGCCGGCGGCAAGACCATCGACAGTATCGGCGGCGGTGTGTGCCAGGTGTCCTCCACCTTGTACTATGCGGCGCTTCTGGCCAACATGAAGATCGTGCTGCGCTACTGCCACCAGTTTGCACCCGGCTACATCACCTGGGGCTGTGATGCCACGGTGAGCTGGGGCGGCTGCGACTTCGCGTTCCGCAACAATACCGACTATCCCATCGAGATCGTCACCGACTGGAAGGACAACGAGCTGACCGTGACCATCCTGGGTACGAAGGTGGACGACACCTACGTGGAGATGACCAATGCGGTGCTTTCCTCGACGCCGTGGCAGACGGTGTACGAGGTCAACGACGAGATGGCGCCGGGTTCTGCTCCCGTGGAGGTACAGACGCCCTATACCGGCTACTTCGTCAAAACCTACCGCAACGTCTATGCCGGCGACGGGACGCTGCTCTCCAGCACCTTTGAAGCCAGCAGCGACTACGAGAGCCGGAACCGGGTCTATCAGGTGGACCGCGAAACCTACAATCAGATGATGTTCGGCGGAGAGATCACCGATCCCGCCGCATAAAAAAGAGAGCCGCAAGGCTCTCTTTTTTTGCGGGGGCGCATTTTGTAGGAGCGGGCGACTCTGGCCGCTCTTGACAATGCAACACCTGTTTGATATACTTTTCGACAAGGGTAGCATCATAAACGGATAGGCGGTTAGCCACATCTCCGTAAAGGAGGTGAGACTATGCCAATTACTTTGACCTTACATATCCTCGGATTTGTAATTACCATCAAGGTAAAAAGCGAAAACCGCCACTCGGCAAAGTGACGGTTTTCTAAACACTTTTAGTAAATCGAACACGGGCTGACCGTCTATCGGTGCTACCCTTATGCTTATTATAGAAGAGGGGCGCGTATCTGTCAAGGGCAGACGACATAAATTTTTGTGTTCTGCGTCCTCCGTAGGGGCGCTACACGGGGCCGCCCTACGGAGGGATAGAAAGCTTACCGGCACAAGAAGCTGAACCAGCCCTCGCTGGAATGGATTTCGAGGATTTCCCAGCCGGCGGCTTTGAGCGCGTCCTGTACTTCGGCGGCGCGGTCGTCGATGATGCCGGAGGTCAGGAACAGGCCGCCCTCCTTCAAAAAGGGACGCACCTGCGGGGCCAGGCTG
This sequence comes from Vescimonas sp., assembly GCA_045639965.1. Lineage (GTDB taxonomy): Bacteria > Bacillota > Clostridia > Oscillospirales > Oscillospiraceae > Vescimonas. The sequence goes on from JAZUEB010000005.1 coordinate 19,579, forward strand.
ATAATGACATCCGCCACGATGTTGGCGCAGATAATGTCGTACCCGGTGCCGAACTCCGCCTGCAAGGTCTTATCTTTTGTCACGTCGCCCCAGCGGACGGTGTAATTTTCCTTACCGATGCCGTTGAGGGCGGCGTTTTCATACGCCACGTCCACGCACTTGTCGTCGATGTCGCAGGCGAAGGCCTCTTTTGCCCCCAGACGCAAAGCGGCGATAGACAGAATGCCGCTGCCGCAGCCAAGGTCGAGAACTTTCTCCCCGCCGTGGATATGGGCGTCCAACGCCGTCAGACACAGCCGTGTGGTGGCGTGGCTGCCGGTGCCGAAGGTCAGACCGGGGTTTAAGATGAGGGGAATTCGATCCGTGCTGTCCGCTTTTTCCCACTGGGGGATCACCAGCAGCCGTTCCCCGATCTCCATGGGTTTATAAAACGCTTTCCAGTTGTTCTCCCAGTCCGCGTCTGCCACGTTGTTCATCATGAGAAGCAGCGGCGCATACTCGCCGTGGGCATTTTTCAGCGCAGTCAGGGCAAGGCGCACCTGCGCCAGGGTGCTATATCCGTCGGGCGTGTTCTCCAGATAGAACGTCACCCGGCACACGCCCTTTTTCTCCTGCATCAGCGCGTCGTCCACGTAGTCCCAGTACTGGTGGTTGTTCTCCAGAAAGTCGTGGAATTCCCCCTCATCGTCGATGATGACGCCGGTGACGCCCTGCTCCTCCAGCAGCTCAGTCACCGGCTCAATACCCTGGGGAGTAGTGTCTATTGTCAGCTCCAGCCATTCCATAAGCGTTTTCCTCCTTATTATTTGCCCACGCAGAAGCGAGAGAAGATGGTGGCAACTAAATCCTCGCGGACGGACTTGCCGTTCAGCTCGCCCAGCGCCTGCAGCGCATTTTCCGCGTCGGTCAGTACCACGTCGGGGGTCATGCCGATGCGCAGGCTTCCCCGTGCGGCTTTCACGGCGGTCAGGGCGCGGCTGACGGCGTCCGCCTGCCGTGCGTTGGTCAAAAGCTCCCCGTGGGCGGTCTCGCCCAGGGGATAAAACGCCTCGATGGCGTCTGACAATGCGGCGATGCCCTCTCCGGTCACGGCGCTGACGGACAGCACGTTATCAAACCGATCGGCAAGTAGACCGATGTCCAAGCAGCGGGGCAGGTCGGACTTGTTCACCACTACCTGCAAATGGGGCACGGTCTGGGCGACGGCGATAGCCTCTTCATCCTCGTCGGTCAGGGGCGTCGAGCCGTCCAGTACCAAAAGGCAC
>JAZUEB010000006.1:0-5055 GCA_045639965.1 Vescimonas sp.
GGCAGCGTCACCGCCGATGACATCGCCAAGGTGGTGGGCACCTGGACGGGTATCCCCGTCACCCGTCTCACCGAGGATGAGGGTGCGCGTCTTTTGAAGCTGGAGGACACCCTCCATGATCGCGTCATCGGCCAGGACGAAGCCGTCAGCGCCGTGGCACGGGCCATCCGCCGTGGCCGCGTCGGTCTCAAAGACCCCAAGCGCCCCATCGGCAGCTTCCTCTTCTTAGGCCCCACCGGTGTAGGCAAGACCGAGCTTTGCAAGACCCTGGCCGAAGCCATGTTCGGCGATGAGAATGCCATGATCCGCATTGATATGTCCGAGTACATGGAAAAGCACACCGTCTCCCGTCTGGTAGGCTCTCCTCCGGGCTATGTGGGTCACGAAGAGGGCGGCCAGCTCACCGAAAAGGTGCGCCGCAAGCCCTACTCCGTGGTGCTGTTCGACGAGATCGAAAAGGCGCACGAGGACGTGTGGAATATCCTGCTGCAGATTCTGGAGGACGGCATCGTCACCGACTCCCAGGGCCGCCGGGTGAACTTCAAAAACACCGTCATCGTTATGACCAGCAACGTGGGCGCCAAAAACATCACCGCCGCCAATGTCCCCACTCTGGGCTTTGCCGCCAACAGCGGCAGCGACAAGGCGCAGTTTGCCCGCATCCGCGAAGCGGTCATGGCAGAGCTGAAACGCACCTTCAAGCCCGAATTCCTCAACCGCATCGACGAGACCATCGTGTTCCGTCAGCTCACAGAAAGCGACATCATCAGGATCGCCCACCGTATGCTGGCGGTCACCGCAGAGCGCATGGCCCAGCAGGGCATCACCCTGCAAGCCGATGATGACGCCGTATCCATTCTGGCCAAGGACGGCTTTGACGCCCAGTACGGCGCCAGACCTCTGCGCCGTGCCATTCAGAATGTCGTTGAGGACGCGGTGGCGGAGCAGATGCTGGAGGGCAAACTTCAAAACGGCGACACCGCCCGCGTCAAGCTCACCGATGGCAAAGTCACCGTCAAAAAAGCATAATCTTTCCTTCATAAAAAGGACGGAACACCGTGCGATGTTCCGTCCTTTTATGTGTGTCGTAGGGGCGACCCTTGCGGTCGCCCGCCGTATCAAGCTTTCACCTCGTTCTTGTCTTTCCGTAGGGCGGGGTGACCTCACCCCGCCCTACGAATTCTCCTGTAACGTCTCCTATTATCCCGTAGGGGCGGGCGACTCTGTCCGCCCGCCTTTCCAATCGTCGGCAAAATCTATTTTGCCCACACCTTCATTCAGCATTTTGCATTCAGCATTCAGCATTTTTCATCGCATCCCCAATGGTGACCCGCGTCCTCTCCTGCTTTTCCAGCACCTTGCCGATCTCCTCGTTCACCGCCGTCAGCTCGATCTCAAACTCTCTTGCAGACATCCGCAAAACGCCTGTCCGCACCGCAGAGAGTTGGATGAGTCCATCGGAGGTCACCACTCTTACCTGTTCGTTTTTACCGATCTCCTGTAATAGGCGCTCAATGTACAGATCCCCGGTTTCGTGTTCCTTGGTATAGACCACATGGACGCCGTGCTTATCGAACTTCTCGCCTGCATTTCCCGGCACCTTGTATCCGTCGAATACCAGCACCACCTCCGCGCCGGTAAAACCCGCAAAGTTGGCAAGCTGATGCAAAAGCTGATCCCGTGCGGCAGCCAGATCCACCTGCGCCAGCTTGTGCAGATCATCCCACGCAAAGATGACGTTATAGCCGTCCACGATAAACCGCCGCTTTTGGATCACGGTAGTTTCCTCCGCCTCCCCGGCAAAACTCGCCGCCGGTGTGCGATAGGTGGGGCGCTTGATCGGCCCGAACTCCCGCACCATAATGGCCTCCAGTTCCTTTTCGTCCAGCTGCAAATTCCGCCGATTGACCTGCGGCACATAGGGCACCTCTTTTTTCAGGCAGCTCTCCAGATGCATATACTGCGGCACTTCGTTCCACTTCACGTTGAACCCCGCCCCGTGGGCGCAGAACACCGAGTCCGGCGTGTTGTCCAAATCGCTCTCCGGCTCATAGGCAAAGGCGGCGATGACCTCCTCGGCGTTTTGGCACTCGTCGTACCCCGCCATCTCCAATGCAAGACGGCCCCGTCCGCCGGTATAGGCCGCTACTTCAGCTGCATAGTCGTTCATGGCGGCCACCGGAGCCCGACCGCAAAGCCGCACCAGATCCCCCGCATCCTCCGGCGAGTCAAATGTCCCGTGTTTGGCGCGAATATCGTTGATGGCACGGCCCAACTGCTCGGCGGGCAGCTCCAGTCGAAACGCATACCACGGCTCCAACAGCTTCGACTCCGCCTGCATCAACCCCTGCCGCACGGCGCGGTAGGTGGCCTGCCGAAAATCGCCGCCCTCGGTGTGTTTCAAATGAGCACGCCCCGCCGCCAACGTAATTTTCATGTCCGTGACAGGCGACCCGGTCAATACGCCCAAATGCGGCTTTTCCGTCAGGTGCGTCAATATCAGCCGCTGCCAGTTCCGGTCGAGAACGTCCTCGCTGCACGCCGATGTGAGTACCAGCCCGCTCCCCAACGGCAGCGGCTCCAAAAGGAGATGCACCTCGGCGTAGTGCTTCAGCGGCTCGTAGTGTCCCACGCCCTCCACTTGATCTGTGATGGTCTCCTTATACAGCACCCGTCCCCGGTCGATAGCTACGTCCACGCCGAAGCGCTGAGCGATAATAGATTTCAATATCTCCACCTGTACCTGTCCCATCAGACTGACGCGGATCTCCTGCAAACGACTGTCGTAAAAAATGTGCAGTTGAGGGTCTTCCTCCTCCAAAAGCCGCAATTTCGGCAGCATGGTGCGGCTGTCCACCCCGTCGGGCAGCACGATGCGGTAATTCATCACCGGTTCCAATATCGGGGCGATAGAGCTGCTCTCAAACCCCAATCCCTGCCCGTTCTCGGTCCGGGCAAGTCCCGTCACGGCACAGACGCCGCCGGCACTCACCTCGTCTGTCGGTGTAAACTTCGCCCCCTGGTAGAGCCTTATCTGGTTGATCTTCTCCTCGCCGATCGCAGCGCGCACTCGCAGAGTCCCGCCGGTGACTTTCAGATGCGTCAGGCGGTTGCCCTGTCCGTCGTGACTGATCTTGAACACCCTCGCCCCAAACTCTTTTGGGTACTCCTTTGCCTGCAAATACCGTGCCAGATCGCCGCAGAACTTGTCTATGCCATCCCCTTTCAGCCCCGAGCCAAACCACACCGGGTAGCACAGCTCCCCCGCAATCAGCGCCGCCGCGTCGGCATCGGATACCGTTCCCGTCTCCAAAAACCGCTCCAGCAAGTCCTCCCGACACATGGCAAGGCTTTCAAACCGTCCCTCGTCCGTAAAGTCGATGCAGTTGTCATCCAGCTCCCCGCGCAGCTCGTCCAGGAGTTCTCCTTTCGTCCTGCGGGCAAAGTCCATTTTGGTCACAAAAAGCAGGGTCGGTACGTGGTAAAGCCGCAGCAGCTTCCACAGGGTTCGGGTGTGCGCCTGCACCCCGTCGATGCCGCTGATGACCAAAATCGCGTAATCCAGCACCTGTAAAGTCCTTTCGGTTTCGGCGGAAAAGTCCACGTGCCCCGGGGTGTCCAGCAGCGTCACGTCATAGTCCCCCAGGGTAAAATGCGCTTCACTTGCAAAGACCGTGATGCCTCTTGCCCGTTCAATTTCATGCGTGTCCATGGCGGTGTCGCCCCTGTCCACCCGTCCCAGCTTCCGCAGAGCGCCGGTCTGATACAAAACTGCCTCAGCCAACGTGGTCTTTCCCGCGTCCACGTGGGCCAGTATTCCAATCACAACGTTCCGCATGGTCTTTCTCCCGTTTCGTTTCTTTTTCACCAGTATAGCAAAAAAGAACGGACTTGGAAAGTCCGTTCTTTTTTTACAACTCCGCAAAGATCCTGCTTCCCTTTGTCTTCAGCCACCGGTTCATCCAAAGCGACACCGCCGCCAATATCACGACGATCACCGCCAGATACACCGTCGGCGGAATAAGATTCCGGCTGAACCACGCGCCCGCACCGATAAGGAGCGCAATGACCCACGAGCCGAACAGGGCAAGCGCCACACTCGCGCCCTGCTTCACGGGCACCACCTCGCTGGTCCAGCTCAGATTGGGTTTCCACAGGTTCAGCACCAATCCGAATGCCGCATGGAACTCCACAAACACGATGGTCCCCATCAAGGTCAGAAACAGCGCTGTCGTTTCCACCTGCAATGCCTCGCCGAGCACCGCCGCGCAGAACAGGCAGGGCAGCAGGTCCAGCCGCATGTGCAGCATCTTTTTTGCCCACAGCACGTCCCACGGCTTTACCGGCAAAGACTGCACCAGATAAATGCTCTTACCCTCCAATGACACCGACGGTGCCGAAATGCAGTTCATGCCGCCCAGCAGAATGATCATCACCAGAATAGCGGCGGGGATGAGTCCCTTCACCTCCGGCAGGGCATCCAACAGAGGCACCACGTTCTCCCGCAGCCCCGCCTGCTTGATGAGGACCACCACGCTGCCCGCCAGCAGGAAGAGAATCCCCAGCCCGCAGTTGAGCATATAGGTGGCGTTGGAGGTAAACCGCTTCCATTCCTTCCGGAAAAGCGCCTGGCGCACGCCCTGCACCTTGGCGGTCTTTTCGCGGTACACCGTTTTTTTCTCGCCCCGGTTGGTTGTAGCGATCCGTACAAAGCTGCGGGACAGCACCGCCACCGTCACCGCAACCAGTACCGCCACCATAGCGGTCACGATCAGGAACGGCACCACCTCACCGGCAGCACCCAGGCCGAACTGATACAGCGGCCATACGTTTGCCTTGAGCTTGCCGCTCAAGACCTCCGCATGGAGCAGCAGGTTTTGCAAATACTCGCTGGCGCGGAAGTAGAAGAAGTAGTAGGCGGCGATAAACACCAGAGACAGTATCACCGTCACGAAGCTCTTGTTCTTCAGCCGGGAGGCGATCAGCGCCACCACGTAGCCCAATATGCAGGTCAGCACCAGTACGAAAAGCCCCAGAACGAAGAACAGCAGTATG
>JAZUEB010000007.1:0-16599 GCA_045639965.1 Vescimonas sp.
AATCCCTGGGAGTGCTTTGGGATTCCCTATGCCCCTGTGGGAGAGACCGTCCATCAGAGGGACGAAAACAGCGACTGGCATCGGGACTGTCTCATTCTGGAGCAGACCGAGGACACGCTCTGCTTTGTAGCGGATGAGGGAAGAATGGACCGCGGTGTACCTGCCACCTTCCTTATTTGCATCCGCTTATATGACGGATATTTCCTCGAAGCTCGTGCTGAACACGCAGTTTTGAATCCAAGCACGGGCTCTTTGACGGAAAACGACCCCTACCGAGACGAAACCTTGCGTGAACCACTGCGGAAAACGGTGGAGGATCTGCTGCGCGGCGCCACGGTCGTTCTCCATCCTGCACCGGAGGACGCAGCCAAGCTGCTGCCCCGCGAGCTGCAGCTTTGGAACGGCAACAAAGGGCTTTCCAAGGAGCCGCTTATGACGCTGCCGTGCAGCGGGATCCTGCAAGTCGGCTATGGCGATGACCGGCGCAGCGTCGTGCGCTTCCGCTCTGCCGATGCCGCCGGCAATCCTGTCATCATCACCATGACGCACATCGCCCGTATGCTGTTCGACGAGGTGGATACGTCGCAGGCAAATGCGTGGCTTGATGCGTACAAAGCAGGCAAGAAGTCGCCTGATCCGGCGATGAGCGAATATCTCGGCGTGGACGCCGTTGCTGTGGATGGCGGCTGGGTGCTGGACTTTGGCACAACGTATGCTTGGGATAACTACGAGCAGCGGCAGCCGCTCTGCGTGTATCTCACCATGGAGAGTGCGGAAGAATAATCGGAAATGCAGGCTCGGCTTATCAAAAGACTTTTTGAAAAGCTAAAAACCCCCACCCGAGAGGGTGGGAGTTTTTTGCCTGGTTTTCAAAAATCAATGGTGCCGTTGATAATGTGGAGATCATAGGGTTCAAAGACCACCTTGCGGTAGGCGTCCACATCCATCTTGACGCCGGTCCAGTCGCTGTGGATGTCACCGTTCTGCTTGATGAGGATATCGTAGAGGATATCGTAGGTCACGCCGTCGTCCCCGGTCTCCACGATGGTGGAGTAGGGCAGGGTCTTGTGGTAGGTCATGTGAAGACCCTTGTACTCGAAGTGGAAGCCGTTGCGCATCCGGCAGCCGTCCAGACCCTTGTAGGTGAACAGGCGCTTGAGATCCTGCAAAATGGGGTCGTTATCCTCCTCGTACAGGTTCTCCGGCGTGGTCTCGGTGTAGTCGTAGCGGAACTGGACGGGGATCCCGTAGGGCAGGAAACGCTCCACGTAGGCGGGCAGCCTGTCCGCCGGGTACTTCTTGTACAGCACACAGTTGATGCGGGTACGGCAGGCGATGCGGCCCAGTACCTCGTCGTCGCTTTCCTCCACATACTTGACCAGGTGACGGGAGATGTTCATGCAGGTGATCTTGTCCTTGTTCTTCTCCGTAAAGGCGATCATCTCGTCCGCACTGGTGTGCATCTGAACGGGGAAAGTGGTGTTGATATACACCTTGTGGGTGGAGGGGATCGCGTCCAGCATGGTCTGGAGGGCGTTAAGATCTGCCAGGGGTTCACCGCCGGTGAACACGAAGTCACAACAGGGGGTGATGGCGTCCATGGTGCGGATGCTCTCCAGGATCTTCTCCAGAGAAAAACCGGAACAGTCGGCATATTCCTTTTTATTGATACAGAAAGGACAGTGGTTCTGGCAGTCATACGGGACAAATACCGTGACGGTGGCGCCGCCCTCTCTTGTCTTGTAGGGATGATCCATGTCTGATTGTCAACCTCTCAAATGAACGTTCCAAAACATTTTATATCAAAGAAACACAAAAAGCAAGGAAAAAACCATAAGTTTAATTCTTGACAAACTTTTTTCGTTGTTCTAAAATAAGAATAACGAGAGGAGGAATTTTTACATGAAAAAAGAAAATATTTTTGTAGTTGTCGCCGGCGTGATGGTAGGTATCGCGGCGCTGGTGCTGACTGCGCTGGGCAATCCCGCCAACATGGGATTTTGTATCGCCTGCTTTGAGCGGGACATTGCCGGCGCGGTGGGCCTGCACAGTGCCGCCGTGGTGCAGTACGTGCGGCCGGAGATCATCGGCATCGTGCTGGGCGCGTTCATTATGGCGCTGATCGGGAAAGAATTTCGCCCCAAGGCGGGTTCCAGCCCTGCGGTGCGCTTTGTCCTGGGCGCGTTTGTGATGATCGGCGCATTGGTGTTCCTGGGCTGCCCGCTGCGTATGGTGCTGCGTATGGGCGGCGGTGACGTGAATGCCCTGGTGGGATTGGCGGGATTCGTCATCGGTATCTGCATCGGCATCGTGTTCATCAAGAAAGGCTTTACCCTGGGCCGTGCCTATGAGGTGAAAAAGGCAGAGGGCGCGGTTTTGCCCATCGTGATGGCGGGACTGCTGGTGCTGTTTCTGGCGGTACCGGGACTGTTCCATTTCAGCGAGAGCGGTCCCGGCTCCAAGCACGCGCCGTTCTTCATCGCGCTGGTGATCGCCCTGGTAGTCGGTGCGCTGGCACAGAGATCCCGCCTTTGCATGGTGGGCGGTATCCGGGATACTATCCTGCTCAAGGACGCCCATCTGCTGTGGGGCTTCGTGGCGATTTTCGGCACGGTGCTGGTGGGCAATCTGATATTAGGGAACTTTAAGCTGGGCGTGACCTTACAGCCCATCGCCCATTCGGCGGAGCTGTGGAACCTGCTGGGCATGGTACTGGTGGGTTGGGGCTGCGTGCTGCTGGGCGGCTGCCCGCTGCGTCAGCTCGTTCTGGCGGCCTCCGGCAACGGTGACAGCGCCGTGACGGTATTCGGCATGATCGCCGGTGCGGCGTTTGCCCACAACTTCTCCCTGGCCGGCGTGGCGGACAGCCTGAACGAGGCCCAGGAGCTGGTGGTCGTCGGGGTCAAGACCAATGGCAAGATCGCGGTCCTGATCGGCTTTGCGGTGCTGCTGGCGGTTTCCCTGTATTATTGCCGTAAGGAGGGAAAGACAAATGGTTGATGCACGCGGTTTGCTCTGCCCCATGCCGGTGGTACTGGTGCAGAAAGAGGTCAAGGAAAACGCCCCCCAGACGCTGGAGGTGCTGGTGGACGACCCCTGCGCGGTGGAGAATATCCATCGCTTCGCCCATAACAACGGCTACGAGTTCGCTTTCGAGGAAAAGGGGAGCGAGTGGGCGTTGACGCTGACAAAAAAATAGCCAATAAAAAAATGTTCCCCGTGGGGAACATTTTTTTATTTCTCAAGCTCCAGCAGGTATTCTCCTACGGTCTCCCACAACAAAGGACGGTACGCCTGGAAGCAGTGGTCGCCGGGGAGAGTGACGTGTCGGAAGGATTTGCAGTCTGTCATCGCATCACGGAGAGGGTATTGGTGCAGTTCGGGCGGTGTGACCACATCGCTTTCACCGGAAATACACAGAATGGGAATGCCCTGCAGCCTGTGTGCCAGCTTGTCCAAACGAAGGGCGTCGGTATCCCGGGACAGCTCTGCGTCGAATTTTTCGGGTGTGATGCCTCGCAGCCAGCCGTAGCCGCAGGAGAGGACCTCCGACAGGTTTTGACGGCATTCGCCATCGGCTTTGGATAAGGCGTAAGTCCTTGCCACATCCCATGGGGCGAGCAATACGCCGCCTCGCAGCTCTTTGCGTGTGGCAAGGAGGTGGGTGGCGACAAAACCGCCCATGCTGTGCCCCACGGCATAGATACGGGCGGGATCGATGGCGTAATCGGCAGCGTTTTGGAGCAGAAAGTCCAGCTCAGTATTGGCGTCCTCGATGCAGCTGCGGAAGGAAAAGTCGCCGTCTGAGCCCCAACTGCCGGAATAGTGGTAGGTGAGGACGGCAAAGCCCAAGGCACGGAGGAACTGCATCAGATCCATGTTCTGCTCGTTGCCGGGGTAGCCGTGACTCAACAGTACGGCGGGGTGTGGCTCTTTGCCGCCGGGAGTGGAGAGCATGGAAAGCAGCTTGCCCCGTTTGCCCTTAATGAGCAGGGAAAAGCTGTCCGGTGCAGGATCACGCAGGGAAACGCGGTCAAAAACGGCACGAATATCCATGAAACGGCCTCCTTACTGTCTGCGGGCGGTACGGTACTCGTCGCCGGGACGCCAAAAGGGGCAGGCATTGACATCAGAGGAGAGAAAACGCGCCATCTCGTCCTCGTCCAGATCCATATCGCACACGTAATCGTCGTATTCCTCGTCGTAATTATAAAAGTTGCAGCTTTCGCATTTGGTCATGGAGCAGCACCTCGCTTTGGGTGTATTATAATGCGGCGGAGATCGTGCGTCAATCGTGGGGTTGACTTTTTTGGAAAAACACATATAATACCTTTGTTTTGCAGTTTTCAAAGGAGGTTATTTATGTACGATAAAATGATACACAATCGCTGGGCACGACTGACGATCGCCATTCTGGGAACCCTGATTACGGCGGTTTCGGTCAATCTGCTGATCGTACCGCAGAATTTATATACCAGCGGGATCCTGGGCCTGTGCCAGGTCATCCGCACGCTGCTGGAACGGGCAGGACTGACGGCGGATTTTGATATGGCCGGTATTTTGTACTTCATCGCCAATATTCCGCTGGTGATACTGGCGTGGAGATCCATGGGACGCAAGTTCGTCATTCGCATGATGATCTGTATCGCCGCCAGCTCCCTGTTTTTATCTGTGATCCCGATCCCCGCCGTACCGATCGTAGAGGATAAACTGACCAGTTGCCTGTTGGGCGGAATCCTCAGCGGGTTCGGCGGCGGTTTGATCCTGACCTGCGGCGGCAGCTCCGGCGGATTGGATACCGTGGGACTGTATCTGTCCAAGAAAGGAAAGGGCACCGTGGGGCGGCTATCCATCGTGTTTAATGCGGCGCTCTATATCGTGTGCGCGGTGCTGTTCAGCCTGCCGGTGGCGCTGTATTCCGCCATCTACTCCGTCTTCTCCTCACTGTTCGTGGATCGTCTGCACCAGCAGAATATCGCCGTACAGATGCTGATCTTTACCAAGGACAAGGGGGAGGAGCTGCGGGAGTTTATCATGAATCAGCTGGAACGCGGCGTGACCTACTGGAGCGGCAACGGCGGCTATACCGATCAGCCCATGCAGGTGCTGTGCGTGTGCCTGGATAAGTATGAGGTGGTATCGCTGCAGCAGGCCATTCAGGAGGCAGACCCTACCGCCTTTATTATGATCAATGAAGGCGTTCACACCGGCGGCAATTTTGAAAGGCACCTATAAAGAAACGGACGGCAGATGCCGTCCGTTTTTATAACAGGAACTCCTCCAATGCGGCAGGACGCATGATGCTGACCTCGTAGGCGGTGCGCTGAACAGGTCCGGTGGGTTCGTGCTTGGTGTAGAGACGGCTCTGGACCCGCCCCTCGATGGTGAGCCGCTGTCCCGTGCGCATGGCAGAGACCTCCTGCGCCACGGTGCCCCAGGCGATACAGGGCAGATAATCGGCCCGGCCGTAGCGGCGGTTTACCGCCAAAATGACGTCGCAGATCTCCCGTCCCATGGGGGTCTGACGGGCGGTGGGAGGCTTACACACGATGCCGGACAGCCAGATCAGGTTCAGCGGTGTTTCTCCGCCGCGCTCCAGCTCATGGGCAAACACAGAGATCACGAGGCGACTGCCCTCGCCGCTTTTATTGTTGAACGAGCGGAGCTGTCCCGTGACGGTGACGGTATCGCCTATGCAAAGCGGTGTGGCGGCAAGCTGCTCCTGGGAGATAATGATCTGTAAAGTATCCATCTGGCCGCTCAGACGCTCCACGGCGAGAGGAAATTTATAAAAGGCAAGATTGTGATTGACGTGACTGAGCTGCGGCGGTGACTGCACCGTACCGCACAGGCTGACGCGATTGAAATTCGTATCCATACCGTTACACCTCGGGGAAAGAATTTGTTTCAAGATATGTGAGGGGAAACGGGAATATGCACTTTTCAAATCAAAATTTCTGTCGTATAATGGAGGCAAAGAGGTGATAGCATGCGTTATTTGGGAAAGGTATACCGTCCGCCCAGCGAGGCATACAGCCTGATCGTTCAGGTGACCTACGGCTGCAGCCACAACGGCTGTGCTTTTTGCGATATGTACGACGACAAGCATTTTGCCATGCGGCCCATGGAGGAGATCTCAGAGGACTTCCGGTTGGCGCGGCAGATGTACCGCCGGGTAGAGCGGGTGTTCCTGGCGGACGGCGATGCGCTGATGCGGCGCACCGATGATCTGGTGCAGATCCTGCATTGGGTGTACGAGCTGTTCCCCGAATGTGAGCGGGTGACCTGCTACGCCTCCCCCACCAGCTTGCAAATTCACAGCGAGGACGATCTGCGTCTGCTCAAAAGCTGCGGATTACAGATGGTGTACATGGGGCTGGAGTCCGGCTGCGACGCGGTGCTGGAACGGATGAACAAGGGGCACACGGCAAGTGCCATCGTTGCCGCGGGACAGAAGGCGCGGAATTGCGGCTTGAAGCTATCGGTGACGGCGATCTCCGGCCTTGGCAGTGTGGAGCTGTGGCGAGAGCATGCCACCTCTACGGCGGAGGCGTTCTCCGCCATGAAACCGGAGTATATCGGTCTTCTGACGCTGATGGTGGAGCCGGGGACACCCCTTGCAAAGTGGGTGCGTGACGGAGAATTCACCGTGCTGACACCGGTGGAGGTCCTGAAAGAGACGGAACTGTTCCTGCAGCACATCGACAGCGAGGGCAGCGTGTTCCGCATGAACCACGCCAGCAACTATCTGACGCTGAAAGGCACGCTGAACGCCGACCAACAGGCGCTTTTGGACAAGGTGCAGCGGGGTTTGCAGGGGCAGGGACTGAAGCCGGAATTCCTGCGGGCGCTGTAAGAGGAGAAAGAGATGGAGAAACAGAGAAGAACGTTCGGGACGATCACCGTATTTCTGACCTATGTGTTGTGGGGCGTGCTGGGCATCTACTGGGGACTGCTGAGCGGCGTCAACCCGGTCTATATCCTGGCAAACCGCATTATCTGGTCGGCGGTGTTTATGGGGCTCTATGCCCTGATCCGCCGCCGGGGCGGTGAGATCAAGCGTATCCTCACCGATAAAAAAGCGCTGGGAAAGTCTTTCCTGTGCGGCGTGCTCATCACCATCAACTGGGGCGTTTACATCTACGCTGTCAACAGTGGACATGTACTGGACGCCAGCCTGGGCTATTTCATCGAGCCTGTGTTGGTGGGGCTTATCGGCGTACTGGCATTTCGGGAGCGCCCCAGCCGCTTGGAGTGGGCGACCTTTGCCTTGGCCATTGTGGCGCTGGGTTATATGCTGGTGCGTACCGGGACGATGCCCTATCTGGCCATTATCATTGCGGGCAGCTTTGCGGTGTACGGCGGTGTAAAGAAGAGCCTGGACCTGTCGCCGGAGGTGGCACTGTTCGTAGAAACCCTGTGTATGGCGCCCTTTGCCCTGGGTTTCATCGCATGGGCCGAGGCGAACGGCATGGGAGCTATCGGCGAAACGGATGGACTGCACCTGCTGTTGCTGGTGTTCAGCGGTATCGTGACCTCCGTGCCGCTGCTGCTGTTCAACATGGGTGTGAAGCATATCCCCTACTACTTCTCCGGCATTCTGATGTACGTCAATCCCACGATCCAGTTTCTGGTGGGCATTTTCTACTTCAAGGAGGCGCTGGATAAGAACCGTTTGGCGGCGTTTATCATCATCTGGGTGGGCGTGCTGCTGGCACTATTCGACAAGATGCGGCGCTTGAAACAGGAAAAGGCATGAAAAATACAAACGCACCGCTTGGAGCGGTGCGTTTTTCTTGACATTTTCACACTTGGCAGATACAATACTATTTTGGTAATCTATCGTGAAATAACGAGGAAATAGAGGTAAGCATTATGGCAAAAGATCAGAGAAACGTGGAAGCCATCACCCCGATGGAGGAGGATTTCACCAAATGGTATACGGACATCTGCCTGAAGGCGGAGTTGGTGGACTATGCCAGCGTCAAGGGCTTTTTGATCCTGCGGCCCTATGGCTATGCCATCTGGGAGAATATTCAGAAGTACATGGATGCGGAGTTCAAGAAGACCGGTCACGTCAACGTGGCCATGCCTGTGCTGATCCCCGAGAGTCTGCTGAAGAAGGAGGGCGAGCTGGTGCAGGGCTTTGCTCCCGAGGTGGCATGGATCACCCACGGCGGCAGCGAGAAGCTGGAGGAGCGTCTGGCATTCCGGCCTACCTCCGAGACCATGTTCTGCGACCACTGGTCCCATATCCTGCATAGCTGGCGCGAGCTGCCCATGCTGTATAACCAGTGGTGCAGCGTGATCCGCTGGGAAAAGACCACCCGTCCGTTCCTGCGCAGCCGTGAGTTTTGGTGGCAGGAGGGCCACACCATCCACGAGACCGCCGAGGAGGCCAAGGCCGAGACCGAGCAGCAGCTCAACTGCTACGCCGATTTCTGCAAAAACTTCCTGGCTATGCCCGTGGTGAAGGGTCGTAAGACCGACAAGGAGAAGTTTGCCGGTGCCGAGGCCACCTACACCATCGAGTGTATGATGAAGGACCACAAGGCGCTGCAGTCCGGTACCAGCCACTACTTCGGCGATAAGTTCAGCCGTGCCTATGACGTGACCTTTGCCGGCCGGGACAATACCCTGCAGTATCCGTTCCAGACCAGTTGGGGCGCTTCTACCCGTCTGATCGGCGCCATCATCATGACCCATTCCGACAACAACGGTCTGGTGCTGCCCCCCATGATCGCGCCCACTCAGGTGGTGGTGATCCCCATTGCCCAGCATAAGGAGGGCGTTCTGGATGCCGCGGCTGCCCTGCGTGACCGCCTGAGCACCATCGGTCTGCGTGTCAGCATGGACGACAGCGATCAGTCCGCCGGCTGGAAGTTTGCCCAGTATGAGATGAAGGGCGTGCCGCTGCGTGTGGAGATCGGCCCAAAGGACATGGAAAAGCAGCAGTGCTGCATCGCCCGCCGCGACACCGGCGAAAAGACTTTTGTGCCGCTTAGTGACCTGGAGACTGCCGTTCCCCGGCTGCTGCAGGACGTTCACGACAACCTGTACGCCATGGCGGAGAAGAATTTGCAGGAGAACAGCTTTGATATGACCGACTGGCAGGAGGTCAAGGCCATGGCAGAGGGCAAGGGCGGTTTTGCCAAGACCAAGTGGTGCGGCAGCCTGGAGTGCGAGCTGGCCATGAAGGAAAAGGCGGGTGTCTCCTCCCGCTGTATGCCCCTGAAGCAGTCCGGTACCACCGGAAAATGTGTGGTATGCGGCAAGGAATGCACCACCGATATCTACTGGGGCGTAGCGTACTAAAACACAAAAAAGAGGCAAGCCTTTTGACTTGCCTCTTTTTTTGCGTTTTGTCAGTCGTTTTTCAACTGTGCCTTTTGTACCTCCAGCTCGGCGATCTTTGCTTTGCCGGCATGGATGGCGGCGACCACGTCCTTGATGGCGTTGGGAACTTCATCGGGACACTCGGCGACGAACCACTCACCGATGGCGCGGTAGTTCTTCTCCAGCTCCCGCTGCTCGCCGGAGATGGCCATGTTCAGCTTGGCGGCATCCGCCATGTCCTTTGCCTTGTCAGCGGCGACCTCCGCCAGATCTTTTGCTTTTTCGGTGGCGACCTGTGCCTTGCTCTTCAGATCATCAAAAAATGCCATAGTATGACTCCTTTCTGTGTAAAAACGGTTCTGCCCTATCCTCTTTGCGATTAGTATACCCGTTTTTTGCAAAGATGCAAGAAAAGAGAGTCGAAGTTCACAAAAAGTTGAGATTTTCAGTGCTCGATCCAGTCAGCGGCGCGTCCCACAGCGCGCTTCCACAGGCGGTAATCGGCGTCGCAGTCCGCCTGCACACGGACAGGGGAGAACACGCGCTCGCTCTTTCGCAGGGCGGAGAGTTCCTCCGGACTTTGCCACACACCGCAGCTCAGACCTGCCAGCGCCGCGGCGCCGAAAGCGGTAGTTTCCACCATGACGGGGCGGTCCACGTCGATGCGCAGCAGGTCGGACTGCATCTGCAGCAGAGGATCGCTGACGCTGGCGCCGCCATCCACCCGCAGGCAGGTGATGTCACAGCCGGCGTCCTGCCGCATGGCCAGCATCAGATCGGTGACCTGATAGGCAATGCATTCCAATACCGCCCGGGCAATATGGGCGCGGTTGGTGCCCCGGGTGATGCCGAGAATGGCACCCCGGGCGTACATATCCCAGTAGGGAGCTCCCAGACCCGTAAACGCGGGAACCACCACCACGCCGCCGCTGTTTGGTACGGTTTCGGCCAGACGGTCGCACTCCGGGGCGGAGGAGATAAGGTGCAGCTCCTCCCGCAGCCACTTGATGGTGCTGCCACCGTTAAAGACGCTGCCCTCCAGAGCGTAGGTGGTCCTGCCGCGGACCTGCCAGCCCACGGAGCACACCAGACCGGCACGGCTGCGTACCACCCGGCTGCCCACGTTCATCAGCGTGAAGCAGCCGGTGCCGTAGGTGTTCTTGGCGTCTCCCTCGTGATAGCAGCCCTGCCCGAAGAGAGCCGCCTGCTGATCGCCGGCGGCACCGCAGACGGGAACGCCCGCCAGGGACTCCAGCCCCTCGATGCCGTCTTTCACTGTGCCGTATACCTGAGAATTCCCCACGGGTGTAGGTAAAATGCAAAGGGGAATGCGCAAAATACCGCAAAGCTCTTCGTCCCATCGCAGCTTATGAATATCAAAGAGCATGGTGCGGCTGGCGTTGGAGTAATCGGTGACATGGGCGCCGGTGAGCTTCCAGATCAGCCAGGTCTCCACCGTGCCGAAGAGGAGGTCTCCTTTTTCCGCTCTTTGCCGCGTACCGGGCACGTTGTCCAGGATCCAGCGGATCTTGGTGGCAGAAAAATAGGCGTCGATCAGAAGACCGGTGGTACTCTGGATCCGTTCGGCAAGTCCCTGCCGTTTCAGCTCCTCGCACAGCTCTGCAGTACGGCGGCATTGCCACACGATGGCGTTATACACCGGCTCACCGGTGTTTTTATCCCATAAAATCGTGGTCTCCCGCTGGTTGGTCACGCCGATGCCGGCAATACTGCCTGCGGGGAGTGCCGCAATCGCATCCGCCGCGGCACGGCGCTCCGTCTCCCAGATGTCCATAGGGTCGTGCTCGACCCAGCCGGGTTGGGGATAGTGCTGCGGAAAATCATGCTGCCCTTTTGCGACCACCTGCGCCTTGGCGTCAAAAACGATAGCGCGGGAACTGGTGGTACCCTGATCCAGGGCTAAAACGTACTTTTCCATGGCAATTCCTCTTTCCTTTTTAGACTTTCTGTGTTACAATTAACCTGATTATAGCATAGAAAGGACGGGATTGCCATGACAAATCAAAAAGATTTTACGTTTTTGTCCTCAGACGGTAAGACCATGCTCCACGGGATCTCATGGACGCCGGAGGGAGAGATCGCTGCGGTACTGCAGATCGTTCACGGTGTTGCGGAGTATATCGGCCGCTACGACGGCTTTGCCCGCTTTCTCAACGAGCAGGGCATCGCGGTAGTGGGGCACGACCATCTGGGCCATGGGCTTTCCGTTACGGCAAACGGGACGCCGGTCTACTTTGGCGACGGCAGCACCTGGCAGACGGTGGTGGACGATGTGTATCTTCTGCATAATCGCCTGAAAGAGGAGTATCCCCGGGTACCCCATCTCCTGATGGGTCATTCTATGGGGTCGTTCGTGGTGCGATCCTATCTCATTCGCCATCCCGGCACGGTCAAGGCGGCCATCATCATGGGTACCGGCTGGCAGGGCAGCCTGACGGTGACGGCGGGAATTACCATTGCGAATATTCTGGCACGCAAAGGAGCGGACAAAACCAGCGATCTGGTGACAAAACTGGCATTCGGTCCCTATCTCAAGCCCTTCAAGCCGATCCGCACCGAGCTGGACTGGCTCAGTGCCGACACCGAGAACGTGGATGCCTATATCGCCGATCCTCTGTGCGGTGCACCTCCTACGGTGGGACTGTTCCGGGAAATGCTCCGGGGGTTCCGTTTCAACCAGAAGTTCAGCAATCTGGACAAAATGGACGGCAGGACGCCCATTCTGCTCATCTCCGGCGAGAAGGATCCCGTGGGAGATCTGGGCGCCGGTGTGCGCCAGACCTATGCCGAATTTAAGCGGAGCGGTGTGGCGGATTGTACCATGAAGCTCTATCCCGGCCTGCGCCATGAGATCCTGAATGAGAAGTCTATGCAGCAGACGGTGTATGCGGATATCTGGAGCTGGATGAAGGAGAGATTGGCATGAGCGCATGGGAAGAACTGAAAAAGGAATGCCTGAACTGTGAAGCCTGTGCCCTGTGCGAGACACGCACGCAGGTGGTGTTTGGCACGGGCGATCCCAACGCCGAAGTGCTGTTTATCGGCGAAGCGCCCGGCGCCAATGAGGATCTGCAGGGGGAGCCCTTTGTGGGGAGAGGCGGTAAGCTGCTGGACGATATGATGGCGATGATCGGCCTGAAGAGGAAAAATATTTACATCACCAATTCGGTCAAATGCCGCCCGCCGGAAAACCGGGACCCCATGAACACGGAAAAGGATGCTTGCCGGGGCTACCTGCGGCGACAGGTCAAGCTGATGCGGCCCAAGATCATCGTGTGTCTGGGACGGATCAGCGCTATGGAACTGATTCGTGAGGACTTTAAGATCACCAAGGAGCACGGACAGTTCTTTGAGAAGAACGGCGTGCTGATGATGGCGCTGTATCATCCGGCTGCCCTGCTGCGCAATCCCAATCTGAAACCCTATGCCTTTGAGGACATGAAGGCTCTGCAAGCAAAAATTCAGGAGATCTGCGAGCATACGCCCATTGAATTTGATTAAAAGGAAGGAGGACTGCTTTGCAGCCCTCCTTCCTTTTAATAGCCTAATTTGCGGTCGACCAGATGCTTCAAGGGCTCACCCTTGCTGTAAAGCAACAGGTTTTCACAGAAGCGCTCTACGTTGATATCTTCGGTGAGTCCCAGGGAGAAGTTGCCGGAGCAATGGGGAGTCAGCAGCAGGTTTTTCGTGGTCCACAGGGGGTGATCCTTGGGCAGCGGCTCCGGCACCATCACGTCCAGTGCCGCACCGGCAATGCGCCCGGCATTCAACGCATCCATCAGGGCGTCCTGCTCAATGGCGCTGCCCCGGCCCACGTTGACAACAATGGCGTTTTGGGGCAGCAGGGCGATGCGGTCACGGTTCAGGATTTCGGTGGTCTCCGGCGTACCGGGCAGCGCCATCACCAGAATTTCCGTGCTCGGCAGGATACTGTCCAACTCCTTATAAGTCACCGTTTTATCATAGCAGTCTGCGGCAGGCTTTGCACTGCGGCGTACGCCGCAGATATGGGCAGCACCCAGCGCCTTTGCCTTTCGGGCAAAGCACGTGCCGATGTCGCCTGTACCCAGCACGGTGATACGGCTGCCGGAGATAGAGCGCATGGGGATCTCCTGCACCCAGTCACGGGAACGGACGATATCATCAAAGAGGGGATAGCGGCGCAGCAGCATTAAAATCACCATGATGATATGCTCGGAGATAGTGGGGCCATAGGCACCGGCGGAATTGGTAAGGACTGTGGCAGGATCGGCGTACAGATCCTCCTTGACATAGGCGTCCACCCCGGCGGCGCAGGAGTGAAACCACTTCATACCCGTCATGAGCGGCAACAATTTGGGGGAGGGCAGGCCGTACAGGACCTCATACTGTGCGGCAGTTTCCGGCGTCAATTTGTTTTCGACGTAAAAATCCACGGTGAAACCGCAGCTTTTGGCGGTGTCGCGAATCTTTTGCAGACTGCGGGGTTGGAACGTGCGTCCTACGACAGCGAGTTTTTTCATATTATGATTCCTCCTATGATTTGTTCGGCACAGCACATGCCGTCTGCCGCGGCGCTGAGGATCCCGCCGGCATAGCCGGCACCCTCACCGCAGGGATAAATGCCGCGGATATTGCATTGATAACTTTCATCCCGCGGGATACGCACCGGTGCGGATGAACGGCTTTCCACCGCTGTCAAGAGGGCATCCGGTGCGGCATAACCCGGGAGCTTTTTGTCCAGAACGGGCAGCGCCAGCTCCAGTGTTTCGGCGATGTAATCCGGCAGGCAGTCGTGCAGGTCGCCCCAGGTCACGCCGGGGCGGTAACTGGGAACGATTGTCCCGTGTCCGACGGAAGGGCGTTTAAGTAGAAAATCCTCCACCCGCTGACAGGGAGCTTTATAATTTCCGCCGCCCTGTCGGAAAGCGGCTTCCTCCAGCCGACGCTGTAATGCAATACCCGCCAAGGGGTGACTGCTGCCGAAATCATTTGGCGTTATGTTAACTAAAAGCGCTCCGTTGATGTTCTCCCCGTCCCGGGCATAGGTACTCATGCCGTTGGTGACCAGGCGGCTTTCCTCGCTGGCGGCGGCTACTACCTGTCCGCCGGGACAGACACAGAAGGAGAAGGCACTGCGGCCATTGGGCAGGTGACAGGCCAGCTTGTAGGTGCTGACGGGCAGGGCCGGATGCCCGGCATATTCCCGGTACTGCTGCACGTCCAGATCGTGCTGGCTGTGTTCGATGCGTACGCCCATGGCAAAGGCCTTCTGCTCCATGAAAACGCCGCGGTCATACAGCATCTCCACGGTATCACGGGCGCTGTGGCCCAAAGCGAGGATACATTGGCGGCAGGGCAGGGTGTAGGATTCCCCGCCTGCTGTGACGGTCAAAGAGGTCAAGGCACCGCCGGTGACGGTAATATCTGTCAGTTTATGTCCGAAACGGAGATCTGCCCCCAGGTCAAGAAGCTCCCGGCGCAGATTTTGCAGCACCTCATGGAGCTTGTCCGTTCCCACATGGGGTTTGGCATCGTAGAGGATGCTCTTCGGCGCACCGCAGGCGGTCATCTGCTCCAGGATGAAACGGTGGCGGATATTTTTCGTGCCGGTGTTCAGCTTGCCGTCGGAAAATGCGCCGGCACCGCCCTCACCGAATTGGACGTTGGACTCGCTGTTCAGCTCACCGCTGCGCCAGAATTTTTCTACGGTACTGCACCGCCGTTCCACCGGCTCGCCGCGTTCTAACACAATAGGCTGCAAACCGCACCGTGCCAGTACCAGGGCGGCAAAGAGACCGCCGGGTCCCATGCCTACCACCACGGGAGGGCAAACCGATGTCTTGACGGTGCGGGGCAATCGGTATATGATGGGCGCATATGGGGAGATATTCTTGCCCCGGCAGTGCGCTTCATTTTTGACCGCAACGGCAACGCTGTAAACCAGTACAGGTTTTTCCCTGGCATCTACGGACTTTCGCAGGATCTGCAGATCGGTGATGGCATCCGCCCTGATGCGCAGAGCGACAGCCGCCTTTTGCAGCAAAAGGGCTTCGTTCTCATCGGGCGTCAGCTTCAAGTTGTCCACACGCAGCACGGCGCATCACCCCGTTCATAAAAAAATCACAAATAAGATACAACCTGTTCAAGAAAAGCGCAAAAAAAGGATTAAAATACATATCATAAAAAGCATAGCATAGTTTTCCGCAAAAATAAAGGAGGAATCCGTATGTATAACGACGAATTCAATCAATATCATTACAGTCGGGGGGATATTCCCCGGGATGATTACCGCAGCGAATATCGTTATGATCGGACTGCAGAGCCGGCGAAGCCCGCCAAAAAGAAGAAGTATATCCGCATCGCAGCCCTGCTTCTGGCCTGCGCCATTCTCGGCGGCCTTTGCGGATTCGGCGGTGCGGCGCTGTATCGCAGAGGATTCAGGCACTCGACGACTCTCCAGCAGTCCAATCGGGAAGCGGTAGCGGTGACGGTGAAGCAGGTGGACGGCAAGAACCTAATGACCCCTGCGGAGGTCTATGCCGCCACGGTGAACTCCGTGGTCAGTATCAACTCCACCTCCCGTTCCACCAACTTCTTCGGCCAAAGTGTTCCCACGGCGTCCAGCGGCAGCGGCTTTATCATCAGCACCGACGGCTACATCATCACCAATGAACACGTGGTGTCCGCTGCTAACGAGGTCAAGGTGACCCTCTATAACGGCGAAACCTATACCGCCAGCTATGTGGGCGGCGACAGCGACTACGACGTGGCGGTCATCAAGATCGAGGCGAGCGGTCTCGATCCCGTGGTGCTGGGCGACAGCGCAAAGCTGAACGTGGGCGACAGCGTGCTGGCTATCGGCAATCCCCTGGGTGAGCTGACGTTTTCCATGAGCCAGGGCATCGTGTCCTGCTGCAACCGTGCCATCAACGTGGACGGTACGCCGTTTAACATGATACAGACCGATGCGGGCATCAATCCCGGCAACTCCGGCGGTCCGCTGATGAATCTCTACGGCGAGGTCATCGGCATCGTCAGTGCGAAGTATTCCAGCTATTCCAATACGGCAGTTGAGGCACTGGGCTTTGCCATTCCCATGGCGGACGTGCAGGCGATCCTCACCGATATCATGGAAAACGGCGCCGTGACCAATAAGGCCTATATGGCCATCACTGCAGGCTCCATGACCGAGGAGATGGCGGCACAGTATCGGATCGACCTGACTGAGGGCGTGTTCATTTTCAGCGTGGAAAAGGGCGG
>JAZUEB010000008.1:0-11597 GCA_045639965.1 Vescimonas sp.
GGTCCCCAGATCGCTGAGAAGCTGCATCTGCCCCAGATCACCTATGCCGGCGAGATCACCAAGAACGGCAACGAGTTCACCGTCAAGCGCATCCTGGAGGACGGCTACATGACCATCAAGGTCAACACCCCCTGCATGATCACCTGCATCAAGGAGCTGAACGCTCCCCGTTACCTGTCCGTGGGCGGCGCCTTCGAGGCTTGGAGCAAGCCCCTGGTCACCATGACCTATGAGACCCTGAAGGATCATCCTCTGATCGATAAGAGCACCATCGGTCTGGCAGGTTCTCCCACCAACATCCTGACCTCCTTCACGCCTCCCCAGAAGGGTGCCGGCATGATGCTCGAGGGCGCAGGCAAGGAGACCACCGACAAGCTGGCCGGCATTCTCGCTGCCAAGCATATCATCTGATAGAAGGGAGAACGAAAAATGGCTTTTGAGAATACTGTAATCGCTGATTTCAAAAACGTATGGGTTTTCTGTGAACAGCGCCAGGGCGTTATGATGCCCACCACTTTCGAACTGATTTCCGAGGGCCGCAAGCTGGCCAATGAGCTGGGTGTGGACCTGTGCGGCATCCTGCTGGGCGACAATGTCGACGGCATCGCCGCTGAGCTGGGCGAGTACGGCGCCGATAAGGTGTACGTGTTCAATAGCCCCCTGCTGAAGGACTTCACCACCGACGGTTACACCAAGGTGATCGTTGAGGCCGTTGAGTCCCTCAAGCCCGAGATCCTGCTGTTCGGTGCTTCCAACATCGGTCGTGACCTGGCACCCCGCTGCGCAGCTCGCCTGCACACCGGTCTGTGCGCAGACTGCACCCACCTGGACATCGACATGCCCAACTACAAGGACTTCCTGCGTGAGGCTTCCACCCTGCCCGAAGAGCGCATTGAGAAGCTTGGCACCGTGAAGATCCAGGGCGAGGATCACTCCGTCGCCCGTGACCTGAAGATGACCCGTCCCGCATTCGGCGGCCATCTGATGGCTTCCATCATCTGCCCCCGTTTCCGTCCCGCTATGGCTACCGTTCGTCCCGGCGTTATGAAGAAGCGCCCCTGCAAGAAGGACGTTGTCATCGAGCATCCCGCTTTCGAGCTGGCTGCTTCCGACATCAAGACCAACGTGACCGAGACCGTCAAGGCCGCCAAGAAGCTGGTTGACCTGATCGGTGCTGACTTCATCGTCTCCGTCGGCCGTGGTATCTCCAAGGATGTCGAGGGCGGCATCAAGCTGGCTGAGGAACTGGCTGAGGTCCTGGGCGGCGTCGTCGGTTCTTCCCGTGCCTGCGTGGGCGCCGGCTGGATCTCCGCTGACCATCAGGTCGGCCAGACCGGTAAGACCGTTCACCCCAAAGTTTATGTTGCTCTGGGTATCTCCGGCGCCATCCAGCACAAGGCCGGTATGCAGGAGTCCGAGTGCATCATCGCCGTGAACAAGAACGAGTCCGCTCCTATCTTCGAGGTTGCTGACTACGGTATCGTGGGTGACCTGTTCAAGGTCGTTCCCGAGCTGATCGAGTCCTTCAAGGCTGCCAAGGCTGCCAAGTAAGAGACTGCTTGAAGCGAATAAAAGTAGCCTGTCTTTCGGACAGGCTACTTTTTTCCCTTTTTGTATGGACTTTTTGGACTTTACGATGGACAAAAGTTATGATATAATAACTAAAAAGTAGCCCAAGGAGGTAGCGCTTATGGCATATGTTGCATGGGTGGGGATGCTGTTTGTCCCTTTGGTACTGCTGCTGTGTACGGCATGGATGTTTGTGCGCTGGAAGAATGAGCATGACGACGAAAGTAAGGCACTTTTGAGCAAAAAACGCTGCAAAACGTTTTTGATTTTGGCGTTCGTGGCGGCGATCGTGTTCCTGATCCTACATCTGATCTTTCCCTTGCCGGAGTTCTGATTTTATGAAAAAAGAGAGAAAATCCAATGGATTTTCTCTCTTTTTGTTAGAATTCCGGATAGCCGTCTTTCAACGTTTCGTCGTAAACAGCCCGCTCGCCGCCGATGAATTTGGGCCTTACCCGTGCCGCCAGCAAGATCGCCTCGCCGATGTGATTTTGTGCCAAACGGACAGGAACAGCTACCTTTTTCAGGTGCATACCGATCAATGTACCGCCGATATCCAGTCCTGCGTCGGCTTTGATCTCCTCCACCGCCACCGGATGGGGAAAAGTCCGGTAAGCCGCTGTAGCAAAGGAGCTTCCGGCCTTTGGCTGGGGAACGACATTGACAATTTCTGCCATGGGAACAGCGGCGTGATCTACGATCAGCGCCCGGTTCAAATGCTCGCAGCACTGGGCAGCGATATAGATCCCCATGGGAGCAAAAACGCTGTTCAGTCCGTCAAAAATTGCCTGTCCCACCTCAGGGGTAGACCAGCTTCCCACCTGGCGGCCCACCACCTCACTGGTGGAGCAGCCGACCACAACGATCTGACTTCTGTGAAGCTTAGCGGCTTCACAGAGCTGCTGGGCAGCGGCGGCAGCCTCCTGCTTGACCTGCTGCAAAAGACCAATATTTTCCACTTCATGTGTAATTCCTGCCATATAATAAGCCTTCTTTCTCAGAGTTTTTCCGTTAAATGCGAACGCTTGGCAACTTGCATCAGTAGGATGGCAACCACAATGCCGATGGCGCCCTGGACGAGATTGCCGGGGATACTCAACGCGGCGGCAAGCCCCTTGCCCAGCAGCAAGGAGGAGTAGCCGAAGTAACCGGCAGCCATCAGCAGTTCACCCACGATACCGCTCAGGGGCAAGGCACCGCGCCGCTTTGATAGAGAGCGATAGAGCAGCGCCGCGACTATGGCGTCCAAGCCCTTGATAAGCAGGGTCGCCGGCGCATAATAGGCGTAGCCGGAGAGCAGATCGCTGAGCATGGCGCCGATCCCGGCGGCAGCACCGCCGTACCAGGGGCCTAACAGCCAACCGGCGAGCAGCACAAAGCAGTCCCCCAAATTCACGTAGCCATTGGTAGGGGAGGGGATCTTGACCACCATGGTGGCAGCCGTTACCAGAGCGGCCAGCATAGCGGAAAATACCAGTTTTCTGACTTTTTTGTCCTTCAAGTTCAGATCCTCTTGCTTTGTAGATTTATATATATTATAATACAAACTGGTATGATTAAAATAACCAATTTAATATTTTTTATCCATACCAGATGGAGGAGTTATGCTGACCTATTCTCTGAGCAAAAGCAGCGGTATGAGCCTGTATGAGCAGCTCTATCGCCACATCAAAAGCGATATTCTGACCGGGAAGCTGGCGCCGGACGAGAAGCTGCCGTCCAAGAGAATGTTGGCCGAGCATTTGAAGCTCAGCGTAGAAACAGTGAAGACCGCTTATGAGCAACTGGTGGCCGAGGGGTACATTTACAGCCGGGAAAAGCGGGGCTACTACGTGACGCCTATGGAGCGGACACCGAATGCAAACGTGGTGGCGGCAAGGGGAGAGGAGCAGCAGGAGAGGAGCTGGTTTCTGGATTTTGTGACCAACTCCACGGCGGCGGAATATTTCCCCTTTACCACCTGGGTCAAGCTGATGCGGCGGACGATTTTAGAGCAGGACACGGGACTTTTGCGCTCTATGCCGTCCACCGGTGCGCCGGAGCTGCGGCAGGCCATCAGGGACCATCTGCGGCAGGAGCGGGGTATGACGGTGGAGGCGGGACAGATCATCGTGGGTGCCGGAACGGAGCTTTTGTATCATCTGCTGGTGCAGCTTCTGGGACGTGACAAGTGCTATGCGGTGGAGGAGCCGGGATACGGCAAGATCGCTCGCATCTACGAGAGCAACGGCGTTTCGGTGCGGTATATCGGTTTGGACGAAAACGGCCTGTCCGCGGAGAAGCTGCGGCAAAGCGATGCCGACGTGGTGCATATCTCCCCCAGTCACCACTACCCCACCGGCATCGTGATGCCCATCTCCCGGCGGCAGGAGCTGCTGCATTGGGCGGCGGAAAAAGAGGGACGGTACATTTTAGAGGACGAATACGACAGCGAGTTCCGCTTCACCGGAAGGCCGATCCCGACCATGTATTCGGTGGACGAAAACCAGCGGGTCATCTATCTGAACACCTTCTCCAAGACCATCGCGCCCAGTATCCGCATCAGCTATATGATCCTGCCCATCTCCCTCTTGGAGGAGTATCATCGGCGGCTGGACTTCTATGCCTGTACGGTGTCGGGCTTTGAGCAGTATACGCTGGCGGAATTTCTGGCACGGGGCAGCTATGAGCAACATCTGAACCGGATGCGGAAGCGCTACCGCCAGAAGCGGGATGCGGTGATGGCGTGTATCGAAACCGGGGCGCTGGCAGGCAGAGCGACCATCATGGAACGGGGTGCCGGGCTGCACTTTCTGGTGCGTTTGCAGACCGAGCTGCCGGATGAGGTGCTGCGGAACCGGGCGGCACAGCAGGGACTGCGGCTGGCGCTGCTGTCGGATTATTACAGGGACAAACAGGCGGCGCCGATGCACGTTCTGGTGGTGAACTACTCCGGTTTGGAGCTGGAACGGCTGCCGGAGGCGCTGGACAGATTGGCAAAAATCATGGAGGAAAATAACGATGTATGATGAACTGACGAAAAGTGATCTGCAAAAGATGCAGGAGGAGATCGACTATCGGGTGCGGGAGCTGCGTCCCAAGCTGATTGAGGATGTGCAAACGGCGCGGGCATTCGGCGATTTGAGCGAGAACTTCGAGTACAAGTGCGCCAAGCAGGAGAAGAACCGGAATGACGCCCGCATCCGTTATCTGGAGCGGATGATCAAGACCGCCCACGTCATCGAGGACAAGTCCACGGAGGAGACGGCGGGCCTTTACGACAAGGTGACCATCCGCATGGAGAACACGGGCAAGTCACGGGAAATTCAACTGGTGACGACCCTGCGTCAGGATGCGCTGAAGGGCCTCATCAGCAAGGAGTCCCCCGTGGGAAAGGCGGTGATGGGCCGCAAGGTCGGGGAACAGGTCAAGGTGGAGATGGAAAACGGAAAAAGCTATTTCGTTACCATTGAGAAGATCGAAAAGGGAAACGACGACGGGAGCATTCCCATCGGGAGCTTTTGAGATATAAAGAACGAGGCGTGCATGGCACACCTCGTTTATTTTGAACGATATAAAGCAATCTTCCTTTACAGCAGTTCTTCAAAGCTGCGGATGGTTTTGTCGCAGGCGGACTGCATCGCCTCCCAGGAGAAGTGGAAATAGGAATCGTAGACGCCGATGGCATGGAGACCGGCGGCCTTGGCGCTGCGGCAGGCGGCGGCGGAGTCGTCGTAGACCGTGCAGTCGCCGGGATCGACGCCTAACAGCTCCACCACCTTGCGGTAGATGTCCGGGGTCTGCTTGTCCAGACCCAATTCCTGGGCGAAAAAGAGCTGCTCAAAGCAGGGGAGCAGCCCCAGATGGGTCAGCGCGGCACGGCAGTGGGCGGGAACGGCGCTGGTCAGTACCACCATGCGTTCGCCGTTTCGGCGGCACTTCTCCAGATATTCCTTGACAAAGGGTTTGGCGAGCACATCAGTTGCGTACACATCGCCCGCCATTTCCATCCACTCGGCGATGATCTCCTCGCAGCTTTCGGAGAGGTGGCAGTAGGCTTTGGTGAACACCGCTGCCTTGGAGAGTACAGTATGGGCAACGCCGTCGTAGTATTCCCGGGTGTAGGGCATGCCGCGCTTGGCAAGAAAGTCCACGTCCACCTGTTTCCAGATGCCGTTGCTGTCGGTCAGTACGCCGTCCATATCAAAAATCAGCATAGGGTGAACCTCCAGAGAAAGTCTTTGGCCTCCTGGGCATAGTCGATGCCGATGCGTTTGCCCGCCGCGATTTTGCGGGGTGGCCGGGGAACATCGGGCAGCCCCACATCGGCGGGAGAGTCGCAAATGAAAAGAACATTTCCGGTCAAGTCTATGCCGTTGAGCGAGGTGTCAAGGGATAGCGCCTTACAGCACTTGCCGGGGCCGTTGCAAAAGTTTTTGCGCTGGTAGGGGGTGAGTTGGGCGGGCGTTTTGCCGAAACGCAGGCGGCGCATGGTGTCCGTGCCGTAGACAGGCTCTAAGCCGCGGAGCAGAACGGCGTCCGGCTCACCGGCGGGATTGGTGACGAAGTTGAGACAGGTGTGCATCCCGTAGATGAGGTAGAGATAGGCGTGACCCGCCTCGCCGAACATGGTGGCGTTGCGCTTCGTTTGATGATAGCCATAGGCGTGGCACGCCTTGTCGATGGCGCCCACATAGGCCTCCGTCTCCGTGATGCGGCAGACGAGAAGCTCGCCGTCCAAACGACGCACCAGATATTTGCCCAGCAGGTTTCTGGCAATTTCTACCGTATCACCTCTATAAAATTCTCGACAGAGTATTGCCATTTTCTCACCTCGGTGATACAATTCTATCATTCTTTGCAAGCGGTGTAAAGGGGGGAGCTTTATGGCTGCCTACAACTATAAAAAGGGGTTTCTCGCCATGCTGGGCTGTTTCCTCATCTGGGGGTTTCAGCCGCTGTACTGGATGCTCTGCGATGGCATGGACACCTTTTTCCTTATGGCCTGCCGCATCATCTGGGCGGCGGTGACCTGCCTGGTGATCTTGAAGGTGCAGGGCAAGCTGCCCCAGCTTTGGGCGGCGCTCCGTGACAAGCAGGTGATGAAGCGGGAGGTACCCGCCATGCTCTTCCTGTTCACCGACTGGATCGTGTATCTGTGGGCGGTGCGGAACGGACGGGTGCTGGAGTGCAGTCTCGGTTACTATATCCAGCCGCTGGTGGTGTTCTTTCTGGGTGCACTGCTCTTTAAGGAGAGGATCTCCTGGCGGCATCTCATCGTGCTGGCGGTTGTGATCGTGGGCATCGTGCTCAGCACCAACGGCTTCGGCGGGGTACCCTATGTCACGCTGGTGCTGGCGGTGGCATTTGCCATTTACGCTGCCATCAAAAAGAGCCTGACGCTGGACTCCATCGTGTCCACTACCATCGAAATTCTGCTGATGGTGCCCATCGCCCTGGTATTTATCCTCGTCTTCCGTATGGGCGATAACGGATTGGGCAGCGTGACCATGGTGCGGCAGCTCCTGCTCTGCGGCAGCGGTATCGTGACGGGATTGCCTATGCTGTTTTACGCCATCGGTGTGCGCAACCTGCCGCTGATGACGGCCGGTATCTGCCAGTATATCAGCCCTACCATCGGTATCTTCTGCGGAAAGATCATGGGGGAGACGCTGACCAGGGAGAAGCTGGTGAGCTTCTGCTTTATCTGGGCAGGCGTGGTGCTGTATACATTGAATCTGGTCTATGAGGAACGAAAAAAGAAAGCGGCCAAGCCATAGCGAAAAGCGGCGGGAGTTCTCCCGTCGCTTTTGTGTTTACAAAAGTCGAACGCTGTGATATACTTATCTTGTATGAGTATGGAAAACCGTGGGAAACTACGGAAGCTGATAGTGCTGACTGTCCGGAAAGGAATTTGAAAATATGCCAAACGAGAATAATTTTGAAACAACTTACTACAATGCCCAGGAGGTGCGCCGTGCCGCCCAGCAGAAGGCTCGCCAGAATGCCAAGCGCAAAAAGAACAGGCGCCGGGGCGTGGCGGTCTATCTGATCTGCGTGGTGCTGGTATCCGCTATTCTGGCAGGGATCGGCTGGTTTCTTGCCAACGATCTGTGCGCATTGAACAAGGACTACTTGGAGGCCACCGTCGTGGTGGAGGAAGACGACAGCGTCCGTGACGTAGCCAAGAAACTGAAAAAAGCGGGTCTTATCAACAACAAGAGCTTCTTCTGTTTCGTGGGGCGGTTTATGCACGCGGGCAAGAAGATCGACCCGGGCACCTATGAGAACCTGAACACCAATATGGACTACCGCAGCCTGATCTCCTCTCTCCACGACTATGAGGCGGATCGCCGTGAGGCGGAGGGCCTGGTGCGCCTGACCATCACCGAGGGCATGACCGTCCGTGAAATCATCGACCTGCTGGCACAGAACGGCATCGCCACGGTGGAAGAGCTGGAGGATGCCTGCGCCAACTACGAGTTTAAGGACTATACCTTCCTGCGGGAGGATCAGCTGGGCGATATTGAGCGTGTGGAGGGCTATCTGTTCCCCGACACCTACGATTTCTCCCCTTCAAAATCCGCAGTCTATGCCATCGACACCATGCTGACAGCATTCGTCAGCCAGATGGACGGCGATACCATGAGTTCTATCGACAACAGCGCTTACAGCCTGCGGGAGATCATCACCATCGCGTCACTGATCGAAGGCGAGGCCGGTGCCAATGATGACAAGCGGGACTTTGCCTCCGTCATCTATAACCGCTTGAACGACGGTTGGAAGCTGCAGCTGGATGCTACGCTGAACTTTATCAAGGGGACCAATACCTTTAACCTGACCAATGCGGATATGGAGATCGACAGTCCTTACAACACCTATTTGTATGCCGGACTGCCTGTGGGACCCATCGGAAATCCCGGCATGGAGTCCATTCAGGCGGCACTCCATCCCAATACCACCAACTACTGGTACTGGTATTCCGACGGCGTTAATAGTCATTTCTTTGAGACTCTTGATGCCCGAAACACCTTTGCGGCGGCACACCCCTACAACTGATATGCGTAAAAAACCGGAACTGTTAGCTCCTGCGGGAGACTGGGAAAAATTACAAATGGCCGTGCTTTACGGCGCCGATGCGGTGTACCTTGGGGGCACCGCATTTGGCATGCGCTCTTTTGCGGGAAATTTTACCGATGAGGAGCTGCCAAAAGCGGTGCAGTTTGCCCACGACCATGGGGTGCGGGTGCACTGCACGGTGAATACCATGCCCCGCATGGGGGAGGTAGAGCAGCTCCCGGCGCATCTGGAAAAATTGGATGCTGCCGGGGTGGATGCGCTGATTTTGGCGGATTTAGGGGCTTTCGCCATGGCGGGGAAGTATGCGCCCCGCTGTCAGCGGCACATTTCTACCCAGCAGTCCATCGCCAACTATGCCAGCGCCCAGGCGTGGTATGACTTGGGCGCACAGCGGGTGGTACTGGCACGGGAGCTGAGCTTGGACGAAATTCGGGAGATACGCCGTCGTGTCTCGCCGGAACTGGAGATCGAGACGTTTTGTCACGGCGCTATGTGCGTGAGTTATTCGGGCAGGTGCCTGCTCAGCAACTATATGACAGGCCGCGACAGTAATCGGGGCGAGTGTGCCCAGCCCTGCCGCTATCAGTATGCGCTGATGGAGGAGAAGCGTCCCGGGGAATATTTCCCGGTGTTTGAGGATGAAAAGGGTACCTACATTATGAACTCCAGGGATATGTGCATGATCGACCATCTGGGCGATCTGATGGATACGGGCATCGACTGCCTGAAGATCGAGGGTCGTGCCAAGTCCGCCTACTATGCCGCCATCGTGACGGGGGCATACCGCCATGTGTTGGATGACGTGGCGGCGGGTCGGCCTGTTGACTCCGTCTGGCGTAATGAGGTGGAGCACGTGAGCCACCGGCACTATGCCACCGGTTTTTACTACGGTCAGCCGGGGCAGTATTATGAGAACTCCCGCTACATAAGAGACTGGCAGATCTGCGCCGTGGTGACGGACTGCGACAGAGAAGGAAATGCAACGCTCTCCCTGCGGAACAAGTTTGCCATGGGGGATACCATCGAGATCGTGGGTCCGGACACCAAGCCATTTGTTATGACCACACCGCGGATGCGGGATAGTGAGAGCAACGAGCTGACCGAGCCAAAGACACCGCAGATGGTGTTTACGATGAAATTGCCGAAACCCGTACCGCCCATGAGCTTTGTGCGGCACGCGGTGGATCTGAGCGCCAAAGATTGACCGTTGACAACAGCGCATTTTGTGGTAGAATAATACCGTTCAAAGGCGATGACGAAGAAGAGATTGTTCCGCTCCGCCAAAGCGAACAGGGGATGGTGAAAGCCCTGTGCGACGAGGGTTCGGTCAGCCGCTTTATCAGCCTGTCATGAGGAATGACACGTTCCGTCCCCGTTATCGGACGAACTAAGATGCCCCGTTTTGGCGGGGATAATTAGGGTGGTACCGTGAAGCAGCGCTTCGCCCCTATCTTCGGATAGGGGCGTGTTGTTTTTATCGAAAATGGTGGGAGACTGCTGCGGCGGGACGTCCGGAGGCCGTCCCCTACAAACGCACCGTCGGTACCTCTTTCATTCGTAGGGGCCGGCGTATTGCCCTCGTCGTTGTCGGCAACTCCTGTTCGCTATCGCTCTCATTCGTTGGACAACTTCCTTGCGATACGACAAAAATATGCCACCGGCATATTTTTCCTCGCATCGCCCCGACGGCCCGTGTGCCGATTGCCCCTACACTTGATACGGAACAGTTTTTTTATAGTAATCAGAAATTTGAATACAAAGGAGTAATCAACTATGGCTCATCCCTATCACGGTCTGAACGAGCTGCGGGAAATGTTCCTGCACTTCTTCGAGACCAAAGACCATCTGCGTCTGCCCAGCTTTTCGCTGGTGCCCCAGAACGACAAGTCCATCCTGCTCATCAACGCCGGTATGACTCCCATGAAACCCTGGTTCAAGGGGGAGGAGGAGCCGCCCCGTAAGCGGGTCTGCACCTGCCAGAAGTGCATCCGTACCGGTGACATCGACAATGTGGGCCACACCGCCCGCCACGGCACCTATTTTGAGATGCTGGGCAACTTCTCCTTCGGCGACTACTTCAAGCACGAGGCCATCGCCTGGAGCTGGGAGTTTCTGACTTCCCCCGAGTGGGTGGGTCTGGAAGCCGACCGTCTGTATCCCTCCGTGTATCTGGACGATGATGAGGCCTTTGACATCTGGAACAAGGAGATCGGCATTCCCGCCGAGAACATCACCCGTCTGGGCAAGGAGGACAACTTCTGGGAGCATGGCTCCGGTCCCTGCGGTCCCTGCTCCGAGATCTACTATGACCGCGGCGAAGAATTCGGCTGCGGCAAGCCCACCTGCGCCGTGGGCTGACACTGCGACCGCTATATCGAGATCTGGAACAACGTGTTCCCCCAGTTTGACAACCACGGTCACAACAACTATACAGAGCTGAAGCAGAAGAATATCGACACCGGCATGGGTCTGGAGCGCCTGGCCTGTGTGTGCCAGAACGTGGACAGTCTGTTCGACACCGACACGGTGATGAATATCACCAACAAGGTCAGCGAGATCACCGGCGCTCACTACGGCGAGAGCCAGAAGCGGGATGTTAGTCTGCGCGTGATCACCGACCATATCCGCTCCGCCAGCTTTATGATCTGCGACGGCATTCTGCCCTCCAACGAGGGCCGCGGTTACGTGCTGCGCCGCCTGCTGCGCCGTGCGGCACGTCACGGTAAACTTCTGGGTGTGAACGAGGCGTGCCGCTATCAGACCGTGGAGACCGTGGTGGACGTGACCGAGTGCCAGTATCCCGATCTGCGGGAGAAGCAGGTCTATACCACCAAGGTGATCCGTACCGAGGAGGAGAACTTCGGCCGCACCATCGACGGCGGCATGAAGATCTTCGGCGAAATGCTTGCCGAGCACAAGGCAAAGAACGAGACCGTATTCTCCGGCAGTGATGCCTTTAAGCTGTACGA
>JAZUEB010000009.1:0-12443 GCA_045639965.1 Vescimonas sp.
CGCGCTTGTCCATTATTGCAAAAATAAGCATTTCTTGATATATTTGGAATTCGAAATGAACTTCATTCATCACGGAATTATGGAAAAGCTACTGTTTCTGAGCGACTATTGCGAGGGTGCGCATCCGCAGATCATCGATGCGCTCGCCTCCACCAATATGGTGCAGACTCCCGGTTACGGCGAGGATGTCTACTGTGCACGTGCACGCGAACTTGTCAGGGAGGCCTGCGGGCGTCCGGATGCCGATGTCCACTTCCTGGTGGGCGGTACCCAGACCAACACCACCGTCATCGCCTCCGTTCTCCGCCCCTATCAGGGTGTACTGACCGCCGTCTCCGGCCACATCAACTGCCACGAGACCGGTGCCATCGAGTCCACCGGCCACAAGGTACTGGCTCTCCCTACCAGCAACGGCAAGATCACCGCGCAGCAGGTGGACGACTATTTTGTCTGGCACAGGGATAACCCCGACTATGAGCATATCGTCATGCCCGGCATGGTCTACATCTCCTACCCCACCGAGGGCGGCACCATCTATTCCAGGCAGGAGTTGACCGATCTCTATGCGGTCTGTCAAAAGCACGGTATGCCTCTCTATATCGATGGCGCCCGTCTGGGCTACGGCCTCATGTCCGACGAAGCCGACCTCACCCTGCCTGAGCTCGCTCATCTGTGCGACATCTTCTATATCGGCGGCACCAAGGTCGGCGCCCTGTTCGGGGAGGCCGTTGTGGTGATGAATCCCGCTCTGAAAAAGGATTTCCGCTTCTTTATGAAACAGCGAGGCGGTATGCTGGCCAAGGGTCGTCTGTTGGGCATCCAGTTCGATACTCTCTTTACCGACGACCTCTACTTTAAGATCTCCCGCCATGCCATCGAGATGGCCCATCAGATCCGTGACATCTTTGTCTCCAACGGCTACTCCCTGTTCTTCGACTCCCCCACCAATCAGCAGTACCCCATCGTCACCGATGAGGAGCTCGCCGCCATCAGCAAAGAGTTCGGCTCGGAGTATTGGGAGCGTATCGAACCCAATCTGAACGCCATTCGTTTCTGCGGCAGTTGGGCCACCACCCAGGAAAATGTAGATGCTCTGCGCGCATTTATCAACGATTTGAAGAAGTAATCACATCTATGACGAAAAAAAGTAGCGGAAGGTTCCCTTTCGCTACTTTTTTTCGTTCCCTTTTGGACTTTTTTGTTACTTTATGGACACAAATATCCCCGCTTTTTCAGCATTTATTCACATCGATCCCCACAACGCGCAGGCCGATCCCCTTCTTTTCTACGATGCCGGCCGCTTTCTCGATCAACAGACTTCTCTTCTTTTCGGCAAGATCCGCAATCAGTTGTTCCGTCCCATCCTGCCCCTTTTTGGTCAAAAACTTATGTGCTGCTTTTCTCAACATTTTTTCACGCTTTTTAAGCACTTTTCCGAGAAATGTTCCCTTATTTGCAAGTTTATCTGCAACTTTCGGGAGGGCCATGTCCACGATTCCATCATAGTCGATGTCTGCAACATACAGCTTGATTTCCAACATTTTGAAGCTCTCCTTTTCTTTTTTTAAGAAGCCGGAAGCAGAGCTTCCGGCTTCTTTCTCTCAGATCTGCGGGCCCGCCTTGACCAGCGCCTTACCGGCGTCATTGGTCTCGTATTTGACAAAATTCTTCACAAAACGATTGGCAAGGTCTTTGGCTTTACACTCCCACTCGCTACTGTCTTTGTAGGTATCGCGAGGATCCAGAATAGCGGGATCCACACCGGGCAGAGCGGTAGGCACTTCCAGGTTGAAATAGGGGATCATCTTGGTGGGTGCGCTATTGATGGAGCCGTCCAAAATGGCGTCAATGATGCCGCGGGTATCCTTGATGGAGATGCGCTTGCCGGTGCCGTTCCAGCCGGTATTCACCAGATACGCCTTAGCGCCGCTCATCTTCATGCGCTTTACCAGTTCCTCCGCATACTTGGTGGGATGCAGCTCCAGAAATGCCTGGCCGAAGCAGGCGGAGAAGGTTGGCGTCGGCTCGGTGATCCCGCGCTCCGTACCTGCCAGCTTGGCCGTGAAACCGGACAGGAAATAGTACTGGGTCTGCTCCGGCGTCAGGATAGACACGGGCGGCAAAACACCGAACGCATCGGCGCTGAGGAAGATCACGTTCTTGGCAGCAGGTGCGGCAGAAATGGGACGCACGATCTTCTCTATGTGGTCGATGGGATAGCTGACGCGGGTATTCTCGGTCACACTCTTGTCGTCAAAGTCGATCTTGCCGTTTGCGTCAACGGTGACATTCTCCAACAGGGCGTTGCGCTTGATGGCGTTATAGATATCGGGCTCGGAGTCCTTGTCCAGATTGATGACCTTGGCGTAGCAGCCGCCCTCGAAGTTAAACACACCCTTGTCGTCCCAACCGTGTTCATCGTCGCCGATCAGCAGGCGCTTGGGGTCGGTGGACAGCGTGGTCTTGCCGGTACCGGACAGGCCAAAGAAGATGGCGGTATTCTCGCCATTCATATCGGTGTTTGCAGAGCAATGCATGGCAGCAATACCCTTGAGAGGCAGGTAGTAGTTCATCATGGAGAACATACCCTTCTTCATCTCACCGCCGTACCAGGTGTTGATGATGACCTGTTCGCGGGAGGTGATGTTGAAAGCCACGCAGGTCTCGGAGTTCAATCCCAGTTCCTTGTAGTTCTCCACCTTGGCCTTGGACGCGGTATAGACCACGAAGTCCGGCTCAAAGGATGCCAGCTCCTCCTCGGCGGGCTTGATGAACATATTGCGGACAAAGTGAGCCTGCCATGCCACTTCCATGATAAATCGAATGGCCATGCGGGTATCCTTGTTGGCGCCGCAGAACGCATCTACCACAAACAGGCGCTTGTTACACAGCTCCTTGACGGCGATGTCCTTCACAGTGGCCCACACGGACTCGCTCATGGGATGGTTATCGTTCTTATAGCCATCCGTCGTCCACCAAACGGTGTCCTTGGCATTCTCATCCATGACAATATACTTGTCCTTGGGAGAGCGGCCGGTATAGATGCCAGTCATGACATTCACAGCGTCCAGCTCGGTGACCTGACCCACCTCAAACCCGGTGAGACCCAGCTTGGTCTCCTCGGCAAAGAGCTGCTCATAGGAGGGGTTGTAGACGATCTCCGATACACCGGTAATGCCGTATTTTTGCAGATTGATCTCTTTCATATTGTTACCTCTTTTCAAACAGGTTTTCAAGATAAAATTCTACCCCATTTTCATGCTATTATTATTATAGCACAACAGAAAAAAGGGGTCAATATTTCAAAACTGAAATATTGACCCTTTTTTGAAACACTTTCAGCGCAATCGTATTCTCGCGCCGCCTTGATAGGTGGACACCACTCCGATCTTCTGCGCTGACGGCACTTTCCCCTGCAGGGCAGCATACAGTAAATCCGCGTCGGCAGAATCTACTGCAATCAGCAATCCGCCGCTGGTCTGAGGATCGTAGAGCATATCCTGCACCGCCAGTTCCACTTCCCCGCTGTCCACAGCGTGCTCGGCATATTGGCGGTTGCGGTACATACCCGCCGGCAGAATACCCATGCGGGCAAATTCCAACGCCTCCGGGATCAGGTCGATGGCTTTTGTATTCAGCGTAACGGTCACGTCACTCCCCTGCGCCATCTCGTAAGTGTGGCCAAGCAAACCGAAACCGGTAATATCCGTGCAGGAGTGGAGACGGTACTTCACCATTACGTCCCGTGCCGTCTTGTTCAAGGTGGACATCAAGGTATAGGCATAACGCTTCGTTTCCTCGGTACACAGGTCTGCTTTCATGGCAGAGGTCAGAACGCCGATGCCGATCGGTTTGGTGAGGATCAGCACATCACCGGGCTTGGCGGCGCTGTTGGTCAGCATCTTCTTCGGATCCACGAAGCCTGTGACCGCAAGGCCATATTTCGGTTCATCATCATAGATACTGTGGCCGCCAGTGATAACAGCCCCCGCCTCATATACCTTGTCATAGCCGCCCCGCAAAATCTCGTGGACGGCCTCTTTCGACATATTTTCCGGCACGCACATGATGTTCAACGCCGTTTTCGGCTCACCACCCATGGCATACACATCGCTCAACGCATTAGTGGCGGCAATCTGCCCGAACAGGTAGGGATCATCGGCGATGGGCGGAAAAAAGTCCACCGTCTGCACCAGCGCCAGATCCTCGCTGATCTGATAAACAGAGGCGTCGTCGCTCTTATCGAATCCCACCAGCAACTTGGGATCGTGGTGTACCTTAATGTCGCCCAGCAGCTCCGCCAGTACGCCGGCACCTACTTTAGCGCCGCAGCCGGCACAGCTCGCCAGCTTTGTCAGTTTGATCTCGTCCATCGGTCAACCCCTCAAATTTAATATCGCTTCCAGCACGCCGCCGCCCACGGCAAGCGCTTTATCAGAAGCGGTGTAACAGTATTCCACTTTACACCGCGGGTCCACATCACCGGACTTCATCCCCTTGTGGACAGGGGTGCCGTCGGGTAAAATTCCACGCAAAACACCGCCGATGGTACACGTCATAGGCTTGCCGTTGACCTCGCCAACCGTGTCACCCTCTGAAACCACAGAGCCGATGTCACGCAAAAGAGAGAACACACCGTTATCCGGCGCACGGAGTACCCGTTCCCCGGCGTATCCGCCGATGAGACCCGGCACGGCGGTATTGGGAATGGGACTTCCCTCATAAATAACTCGTCCCAGCGTATGTCCCCGCATGGTCTCCACCGCCGCATGGCAATCCTCTTTTGCAGTAAACCCGGGACCCACACCGATCACGACGGGAGCATCAGTAATTTTCGTGCCTAAATTGCGTTTGGCAAGGATGGCATCCACCAACACATCCGGTTTTAACGCTTCACGGCAAAGGCAGTCGGGATCCGCCAAAACAGGGATTTCCCCTGCTTGCAAAATACGATCAACCTCGGCAGGAGACGCGGCAAAACGAGCAATAACGCCCTCCACTTCCGCCGTTCCGTTCACAATAGCCTGGGAAAAGCACACCGTGCGGCGGATCGCGGTAGGTCGGGTAATATCCGTCATGGTCACCTGAAAATGAGCGCGATACAGCCGCAGGGCGATCCCGCTGGCAATATCCCCCGCTCCGCGGATCAAAACACGCATGGTCTTTCTCTCCTCTCGTTATCTTTTTCTTAGAATAACACCGCGCAAAAAAATAGTCAACCCTGCGTTGACATTCCATGCAGAATTGGTAAAATGGAAGCAGTAAAGGTTGAAAGGACTGGTGGTATGACATACAGCTTTACCTGCCGCCTGTTTACCGACGGCAAAGCATTCGGTCCCGGCATCGCCCAACTTCTGCACCGGGTAGAGGAGCTGAAGTCCCTGCGCTCCGCGGCAAACAGCATGGAAATGGCGTATTCCAAAGCCTGGACCATCATCAAAAACAGCGAAAAGGCGTTGGGTTATCCCCTGCTGACCTCTACCGCCGGCGGCAAAAACGGTGGTGGTGCGGTACTGACCGAGGAAGGTGCTGCACTCCTGAAAAAATATGACGAGTTCTGCGCGGAGATGAAGGAGTACGGCGATAAGCTGTTCGCGGAGAAGTTCGGAGGTTGAAAATGGGGATCAAATTAACCTACTATTTATGTAGCATTTTGACTTTGCTTGGTGTCCTATGCACTTGGCTCGGTGCCCATTTCTCCCAGCCGCTTTTCTTCCTCGGTACGGTTGCTTTTATCGCGGTGGGGTTTTTGCTTGCCCTGCGAAAGCTGCGCTGTCCCCACTGCAAAAAGATTCTGCCGATCAACAATTTCACACCGGAACGGGTCATCTGTCCCCACTGCGGACAACTGCTGCAAAAGCATAAAAAATAAGAGCTGCTTTCACAGCTCTTATTTTTTATGCTTAGATCTTCCCCAACTCGCGGAGCACCTTTTCGGGGGTCATGGGCCAGGAGCGCATCCACACGCCGCAGGCTTCGTGGATGGCGATACCGATGGCGGGAGCCGCACCGTTGCAGGCGATCTCAGAGATGGACTTGGCACCGAAGGGGCCGTAAGCATCATCCACGTCGATCAGCACCGCCTTGAAATCGTCGGGGGCTTCGCCGATCATGGGAGCACCATAATCGGTCAGGTTGGCGTTGATGCACTTGCCGTTTTCGTCCAGCTTCATATCCTCATATAGGGTATGGCCGATGGACTTCATGGCGGCGCCGTACATCTGGCACAGCGCAATCTCGGGGTTGATGGGCGTACCGGCATCCTGCAGAGCATAGAACTTCTGCACCTTGATCTCACCGGTCCTGACGTTCACTGCCACCTGGGCAAAGTGTGCGCCATAGGGTACAGAGGACGCAGCGGTCACGAAGCTGCCATGGGCGACCATCTGACCGCGGCCGGTACCGGAGATCGCAGTATGGCTCAGCTCCTGATAGGAGATGGCCTTGCCGGTCTTTTTGGAATAGACCTCACCGGGGGCTCGAACGTCCAGATCTTCCTCGTTCTCGTCCATCTGGAGAGCGGCTTCTTTCAGGATCAGCGCCTTGAGGTTTTGGGTCGCCATCAGAGAGGCGTTGCCGCTGAAGAATGTACCGGAGGATGCGTAGGCGCCGGTATCGAATGCACAGGAGTCGGTATCGCCGGACACGACGGTGATCTTCTCCATGGGCAGCTTCAGGACTTCCTTCACCGCCTTGGCGGAGATGGTGTCAAGACCTGTACCCAAGTCGGCACCGCCGCTGTTGAGGATAACAGTACCGTCTGTCTCCAGCTTGGCAATGGCCTCGGCGTGGTCAAGACCCGGCAGTCCGCTGCCCTGCATGATCATGGCAAAGCCCTTGCCGATCTTCCAGTCGGGATCGTCGGAAAACTCTTTCTTTCCCCACTCGATCATGTCGCAGCCTTTGGCGATAGCCTCGTCCAGACCGCAGGAGCCGACGGGAACCACGTTACCCTCACGTCCCTCGCCCAGACCCTTGAGGATCTCCAGCATATAGCCCTCGCTGACATGGTTCTTCTCCACCATGGTGCGATAGTCGATACCCAGCTTGTCAGCCAGCTCTGCCATGGCCATCATGATGCCGTAGGTACCCTTGGGCGTACCGTAGCCCTGATAGGCACCGGCAGGCGGCGTATTGGTGTAAAACACCTTGAGATCGTACGCCATGTTGTCCACAGCAAAAAGTGGCAGCGTTTTGGAGCAGCTGTTCATGGGAACGGTCAGGCAATGGTTGCCGTAGGGGCCTGTATTGGCACAGACCTCCATGAAGATGGCGGTAATAGTGCCGTCCTTCTTGCCGCCCATCTTCACCTTGACCCGCATGGGGTGACGGGTGGAGTTGGCAATGAACTCCTCTTCCCGCGTGTTGCGGTAGTAGACGGGTTTGCCGGTGATCCAGGCGGCGTAGCCGGTCAGATCCTCCACCAGGATGTCCTGCTTGGAGCCGTAGCCGCCGCC
Organism: Vescimonas sp.; assembly: GCA_045639965.1. Classification (GTDB taxonomy): domain Bacteria; phylum Bacillota; class Clostridia; order Oscillospirales; family Oscillospiraceae; genus Vescimonas. Next base: position 7,458 of record JAZUEB010000009.1, read on the forward strand.
GACACGCTCTTTGATAATATGGATCTTATTTTCGGGAATGCCGCAGACCCAGCTGACGATGCGGCGCACATGGTACGGCACCTGGGTGGAGCAGTTCATCACCAGTCTGCCGCCCTCGATATGGGCATAGCAAACGTGGGGCTCCAGTGGGGTATGCTGGATCTGACTGGTCTGATAGGTACGCTCCACAATGGCGTCAGCCTCGGCAAAGCCTTTTTCCATGTCGCCGATGCCGCCCTTGTTGGACGCGGCGATGTTCTTGTGGATATCCGCGCCCAGGGGGAACTGATAGATCACCTTTCCCTCCCGCTCGTCACCGGCCTTGGCATTGAATTGCGCCAAGTCAGCAGGAGCGCCGACATTATAAATGACCTCGCCGTTATGTACCAACGGTGCGCCCTCAGCCATGGCCTCCTCCACCGTATAGACGGCATCCTGCGGCTCATACTCCACCTTGATAAGGGCAGCGGCCTGATCGGCGATCTCCGGGGTGCGGGCAACGATACCGGCCACACGGTCGCCCACGTGGCGCACCTTTAAATTAAAGAGGCGACGGTCATGGGGAGACGGCTCGGGATTGCCCTGACCGGCCTGCATGTAGTGGGTCTCGGGGGTATTGTAGGCGGTAAGGATGGCGGCCACGCCGTCCAGCTTCTCCGCCGCAGAGGTGTCGATGGACTTGATATAGGCGCTGGCAAAGGGGCTCCGCAGCACATGGAGACACCAGGCGTTCTCGGGCACCTTATCCTCCACGAACACGCTCTCGCCGGAAACCAGCGCTGCACCGTCGATCTTGCCGCAGGGCTTGCCGACGACCTCCAGATGGGGACGAAAGCTGGGAGCGATCTCGCTGCGGAACTCACCGAAGTCGCGGAGCTCCGTTGCCAGCTTCACCGCCAGATAATAGTGTTCATATCCCGCATCACGGATGAAGATGGAGGACAGTACCTCCCTGACCTCCTCACGGGTGGGGTTGGGCTTTTTCTCCAAAAGCCAGGTCAGCATCAATGCCGCAGCAGGGGCATTATAGGCGCTCTGCACAATGCCGGACGCCACCATGGCCTTTTGCACATCGTTCAGCTCGCGGCCCTGAAGCAGGGATTCCGCCGTGCGGATCTCCGCTCCCTCCACCTGATAGAGCAGGACGAAGTTGGCGTATTTCAGCGTATCGTTGATGATGACGGTATCGCTGCCGGCAAAGCCTTCGGCATCGTCGCTGTCACGGACGGAGTGGTAACCGGCACGGTACAGCACGTCACGCAGGCGCTCGGTGCCCTCGCCGTGTAAAACGACGTTTTCGCCGTTTATTCTGCATTTTACGTCCATAGCGTTACCTCCCCAAAGTGAACACGGTCTCGGCCAGATACTTCTTGTAGGCGGCGCTGCCGGTCACGTCGTCTGCAAAGGTCATGTTCTTGGCAAGTTCCGCGGTACTGCCGTAGGTAAAGGGCGTACCGGAAACGCTGAGCGCATAGATGCCACCACTTTCAGCGGCGATCAGTGCTGCATGACCGGCGCTGGTGTTGCCGAAGCGCCTGACCCAGCCGGTGCGATCCTTGTCCACCACGATATAGCGGATCAAGCGTTTGCAGGTGCATTGCAGATATTCGCCGATGGGTTTCGTCTCCTCGCCATGGGGGGTAACGGTATCCAGTACGGCGTCTGCGGCGGTCAGTGCGGCAGCCATATAGCTGTCCTCGCGGCGCAGAGCCACGTTACCGCCGATGGTGGCGCTGTTGCGGCGAACGAAGGAGGAGCAAAAGCCTGCCGCCTCGCGGATAAATGCGGGGACAAGCTCACTCTCCAGTACCTGCTGCAAGGTACAGCGGGCGCCGATCCAGACCTTGCCGCCGCGCACGGTGATGGTATCGTATTTCTCGTCCAGACCGTTGATGTCGATGAGGTCCTTGCCCTGGGCGGCACCGTTCAGGCGCAGATCGTCCGTACCGCCTGCGAGATAGACGGTGGTATCCGCGTTTGCTTTGCGGAGCAGGACTGCATCCAGAGCGGTTTTCGGATGGTGAATAACCATAGTATTCCTCCTTACTCGACGCGTCCGGCAGGATGACCGGCGATCAGCGCGTCGATGAAATAGGATAGCATTCTTCTGGTGGTATTGCGGCGGTATTCCGGCATGGCGTGGGGGCTGATGACCCCATTCCACGCGTCAAGGAATTCCTCTTTACAAGCCGCCAGTTCACTGACTTTCTTCCCAATCAGCAGTTCCTCTGCCTGACGGGAGCGCATGACCTTGGGTCCTGCGGCGCCGGAGGATGCCCGGAAGTCCAGCACCACACCGTTTTCGATCTTCGCCGCCGCAGAGAGGGTCAGCTTGGAAATGGCATTGGCGCGGCGCATACCCACCTTGCGGAAGAAGATGTGGGTAAAGTCTGCCTCGGGAATGATGACTTTGGTAATCAGTTCGTCGTCATGGATGGCGGTCTTTTTGGTGGCAATGATGTAGTCGTCCACCTTGATGCGGCGCTCGCCGTCCACACTCTTGAGCACCACTTCTGCGTCCAGCAGGATCAGGGGCTGGGGCATATCGCCCTTGGGGGATGCGTTGCCGATATTGCCGCCGATGGTGGCGGTATTGCGCAGGGCGATAGCGCCCATGCGGGAGGCGGCATCACGCACCAGCGGATGCACAAGCTCGTTTGCGGCGATCTCTGCGGAGGTGGTGCAGGCACCGATGGCCACGCTGCCGTCGAGGTTTGCGGTAATGCCCTTCAACTCGGGCAGATTGGTGATGACCAGCACATCCTTTGCAAAGGCGGGGGTGATCCCTGCGCCCATGCTGTTTGCCACCATCAGATCAGAACCGCCTGCCAGCGGCGTGGCACCGGTGGCTTTGCGGATTTGCAGAGCCTCGGAAAGGGTCTGCGGAATGTAGCATTTTACTTTTTCCATAACGCCGCTCCTTTCTTCGCCGCCAGATGAATGGACTCCACGATCAAGTCATAGCCGGTGCAGCGGCAGATGTTGCCGCTGATGCCGATACGAATCTCCTCCTCGGTGGGGTTGGGGTTGTTGCTTAAAAGCACATAGGCCGCCATCACCATACCGGGAATGCAGAAACCGCACTGGACGGCGCCGCCCTCGGCAAAAGCGTCCACAATGCACTGACCCTTTTCGGTATCACGGATGCCCTCGATGGTGAAGATCTCCGCGCCATTACAGCTTGCCACGGGGATAATGCAAGAAGTGACCAGCTTGCCATCCTTGATAACGGAGCAGGCACCGCACTCACCCTCGCCGCAGCCCTCTTTGCTGCCGGTAAGCTCATAATCCTCCCGCAGCACGTCAAGGAGACGGCGCAGCGGATCACCGGTATAGACTTTCTGCTCACCATTAAGCGTAAAACGGATCTCACTGAACATGCTTGATCGCCTCCTCAATATCTTCCGGCGGAATGGGAATGGCAGTAAACTGCGTACCCAGTGCCCGCTCCACGGCATCCACATAGGCAGCGGACGCACCGTTGAACACCAGCTCACCCATACCCTTGGCACCGTAGGGACCCCAGGGATAGGGGTTATCCTGAATGTGATAGAACTGCTTGGGGAAGTCCATGGACGTGGGGATCACATAGTCGGACATACTCTTCTGCTTGAAGTAGCCATTCTTGTTCTCCAGTTTTTCCATAGAGCCATAACCCAATGATTGCAGAATACCGCCGTTGATCTGTCCATGTACGATCAGCTCATCGATTGCCTTGCCGATCTCGTGGGAGGACCAGACGCCGGTGGTCTTGACCTCGTTGGTCAGTTTGTCAACCTCAACTTCCACGCAGGCAACGCCCCAACCGTAGCCGAGATACGCGTCACCGCGGAACGTAGCCTGATCCCAGGGATAGCCGTCGGGATGCTCGTACTCCACCTCGGTGGTGAAGTCACCCTCGTCCCAACGCTCTTTCATCTCCAGAGCCGCACGCTCCACCAGCTTGCCTACTACCATGGTGCTGCGGGAAGCTGCCGTCGGACCGGAGTCCACCACCTTGGAAGTATCGGGATCGTTATATTCCACCTGGGCCATATCAATACCCAGAGTAGCGGCACAGATCTTGCGAAGAGTTGTCTTGAAGCCCTGACCCATCTCGGTGGAGCCCACCTCGATGCGGACGGTTTCGCCGGTCTTGACCAGACGGGCGTGAGCCTTGATGATGGCCTGCTCACCGTTGCCGGTGAACGCGCCGCCGTGGTTGTATAGGGCGATACCGATGCCTTTGCCGCAGCCGGGGGTGTACTCTTTCGCTTTGCGCCAGTAGTCGGACTCACGGGTGATGACCTCCAGCATCTCCGGGAGTTTGACTTCCTCGATGATGTGGCCGTTGGTGGTGGTCTCGTCGCCCTTCTTGCAGATGTACTGCATTTTGAACGCCAGCGGGTCAACGCCCAGATGGTGCGCCAGGTGGTCAAGGTGCGTCTCAATAGCAAACAGGGTCTGTGGTGCGCCGAAGCCGCGGAAGGCGCAGGTGGGGAAGGTATTGGTACCGATCCCCTCGCCCTTTAAGTACGTATTGGGGAACGTATAGACGCCGTTGGCGTGGAACACGCCGCGCTGCAGCACCACGTAGGAAGAGGAGAGATAGGCGCCGCAGTTATAATAGATGTGGCCCCACACGCCGGTGATCTTGCCGTCCTTGACGGCGGTCTTGTAGATGCACTTGGATGGATGACGTTTGACGGAGAACTGGGTGTCCTCCTCCCGGTCAAAGACCATCTTGATGGGCTTGCGGATCTTGTTTTCTGCCACCAGCAGAGCGCCGCACAGCACGTCAGGAAAATGCTCCTTACCACCGAAAGCTCCGCCGGTGGTGCACTGGCGGATGATGATGTCCTCGGGCTGAATATCCAGCAAACCCGCGATGGACTTGCGGATATAGAACGGACACTGGGCGGAGGCGTAGAACACGAACTTGTCGCCCTCCATGTCCGCGATGGCGCTGTTGGTCTCCAGATGGACGTGCTCCTGATAGGGCGTCTC
>JAZUEB010000010.1:0-2216 GCA_045639965.1 Vescimonas sp.
CTCCCTATTTGGGGAAACAACCCCTTGCGAGGGTGGCGCTTCGCAAGGCAAGAGATAACGGCATTTCAGACGAACAGTGGGAAGCCATCATCAAGTCGATGGATAACCCCGGCGATCGGAAGTGAATGTTAAAATTGAAGGCGCCTGCGGATAAGGGTACCTGACGATGTAGCACTGTTACACCGTTGATTGAGCCGAGATATAGATTTATGTAGGCAGAGAGAGGCGGTATAACAGTGCTATTACTCTCTCTTTCACCAAAAACGGTTTACCAAAGATTGGAGGAAGATGTCCGATGAAGCTGAATTACCCCATGAAGCCCAATGGCATGTACATCCTTTCCGAAAGGGATTTCGATGACATCGCAACAACCGTTCTGACCGAATATATGCCGAACGTACTGGAATGGCCGCAGCCGGTCAATATCGACCATCTGGCAACAGAGTGCCTGCCCCTCGACATCAGGCATGAGCATATCAGCATCAATGGCTCCATCCTCGGTATGATCGCCTTCTCGAAAATGGAAATTCCGGGACTGGATATCCTGTACAGACCGACAACCTTCCATCTGGAAGAGGGTACCGTGCTGATTGACTCCAGTTTGTCCGGTTGTGAAAGCCGTCCGAGAGAGCGCTTTACAAAAGCGCATGAGACCGGTCATTGGATCTGCCACAGAAGCTATCATTCTGCGGACAACCGTCAATATGAGTTTCGTAAAACCGGAAGCAATCGCTTTGTGGCTTGTCGTACAGACAACATTGAGCGATACAAGTATAAGCGGCAGAAGACGGATGAAGATTGGGAGGAATGGCAGGCCGATCATTTTGCTGCTGCCATTCTAATGCCGGTACAGACTTTTGCGCCATACGCAAAGCAGGCGATTCGCAGTGCCGGTGTCAGCAGAGGGTATCTGGTTAGTGGGCAAAACAAAGCGCAGGCAAATGAAGCCATTGAAGAAGTAGCAGAACGTTTTATCGTCTCCAAGCGTGCAACGCAGATTCGGATGCAGCAGCTTGGTCTGATCGTCGATGACAGCTATGCCGTAGCGTACAGATAAACGAAAACGGGGTGGGATAACCTCTCACCCCATTCATTATCGGCAAGTGTAAGCAAAAATCGCGTACATTGTATTTGGAGGTGCAGCGGATTGAGCAAGTTCAGATTTCGCATGGAGTTCCTTTGTCCTTGGTGCAACAAGGGAAAATTCCTCGCAGACGGCAAAGGAAAAATAACGGTTTCTGTCCAGTGTCCTAAGTGCGGCAGGTGTTACACCGGGGATTTGGACACATTGAAAACAGAACGCGCAGCGGCATGCAAGACACAAAAGAGATAAACAAAATACGCTGACTGACCGCCGGGGCAAAAGCCACCACTAAGGTCGGAGCTTCTATCAGGGTGATTTCATTCTGGTAAGCTCCGACCTTTATTTTTTTCAAAAAAGTTTTTCAAAGTACCAATTAGGCTGGTACTTTGACCTCTACCATAAAGACATCAAAGGACGAAGGGAGGTGCAGAGCAATGAGCGTAATCGAGCGTCGCCAAATGATTTTGGAATATCTGAGCGACTACCGGCAGGTAACATATCGGGAGTTAGCGGAACGCTTTGGTGTTTCCAAGAACACCATCGTGACAGACATTGAAGAGCTCACCTGCTCTGCACCGATCTACACCGTAGCAGGTAAATATGGTGGCATCCGTGTCGCGGACGGATGGTATATCGGTCGCCGGTACCTGCACGATGATCAGGAAGCGTTGCTTCGGAAACTTCTCTCCGGACTGCAGCCAGAGGATCAGGACATGATGCAAAGTATTCTTGACGCCTTTGCGAAACCCAAAGTAAAGGAGGCAGATCGTTGAAAGCAATAAAGGATGGCAATCACATCCGCATCTACGACGCCTTCATGATCAGAGAGTCGATCAAGGAGATCCCCGGCAGGTTTTACGATCCCGATGACAAGGCATGGCTGGTACCGTTTTCCTCGGAAAACGCGGCGCTGCTTGCCTTGCTCGGCGTGGAACTCGCCCCCGACCTCATACCGCAGCACGACGGTGAGTCTTACGGTGAGGAACCCGAGACGCCGGTGATCCCGATGCCGATCAAGGCGACACCGTACCAGCATCAGGTGCGAGCGTACAACTTCGCGCTTCGACTCTTCGGGATCGGAGATGCGTCATGATTGTCAAATGCGCCCTATGCGGCGCGGACGTGGAGCGGG
>JAZUEB010000011.1:0-4094 GCA_045639965.1 Vescimonas sp.
GCCTCAACGGCGTTCAGGTCATCGGGGTTGATGATGGTCTGCATGGAAGCACGGTCCAGAGTACCATCGGGATTCACGGCCACCTTACCGGAGGTATCGGGGACCTGCTTAACGGTAACTAAAATTTTCATTTTCCATGTACCTCCTTCAATTACTTAACGCCCAGATGGCTGGAAATGACCATACGCTGGACTTCGGAAGTGCCCTCGTAGATCTCGGTGATCTTGGCGTCGCGCATCATGCGCTCCACGGGATACTCACGGGTGTAGCCGTAGCCGCCGAACAGCTGAACAGCGCGGCGGGTCACGTCGGAAGCGGACTCAGCAGCGAACAGCTTGGCCATAGCAGCATCAGCGGAGTAGGGCTCGTGGTTCTGCTTCTTCATAGCAGCGGAGTAGACCAGATACTTGGCAGCCTCCATGCGGGTGTGCATATCAGCCAGCTGGAACTGGGTGTTCTGGAACTGGGAGATGCGCTTACCGAACTGGACGCGCTCCTTGGTGTACTTGACAGCCTCGGCAACGGCGCCTTCGCCGATACCCAGAGCCTGGGAAGCGATACCGATACGGCCGCCGTCCAGAGTCTTCATGGCGATCTTGAAGCCTTCGCCCTTCTTGCCCAGCATACGATCCTTGGGGATGATGCAGTCTTCGAAGATCAGGTCGCAGGTAGAGCTGCCGCGAATACCCATCTTCTTCTCATGCTTGCCCTGGGAGAAGCCCTTATCGGTCTTTTCCACGATGAAAGCGGAGATCTCCTTCATCATGCGGCCGCGCTTATCGGCGACCTTGCCGGTGACGGCGATGATGACGAAGGTATCAGCCACGTTACCGTTGGTGATGAAGCACTTGGAGCCATTCAGGATGTAGTTCTCGCCGGACTCATCCAGGACAGCGGTGGTCTGCTGGCCCTGGGCATCGGTACCGGCACCGGGCTCGGTCAGACCGAAAGCGCCGATCTTCTTGCCGGAGCACAGGTCGGGCAGATATTTTTTCTTCTGCTCCTCGGTACCGTTCTCAAAAATGGGAGCGGCGCACAGAGAAGTGTGGGCGGACACGATAACTGCGGTGGTACCGCAGACCTTAGCCAGCTCTTCCACGCACATAGCATAGGAAAGAACGTCACCGCCGGCGCCGCCGTACTCCTTGGGGAAATAAATACCCATCATACCCAGCTTGGCCATCTTCTCGACGGTCTCCATGGGGAAGCGCTCCTCCTCGTCGATCTCTGCGGCAAGGGGCTTCACTTCGTTCTCTGCGAAGTCGCGGTACATCTTCTGAACGAGCAGCTGTTCCTTAGTCAGATGGAAATCCATACTCTTTTCTCCTTTACTGAAAAATTACTTGTTGTAGCTGAAGAAGCCCTCGCCGGACTTGATACCCAACTTACCGGCGCGAACCATCTTACGGATCAGCACGTTTGCGCGATACTTGCTATCGTGGGTCTCGTTGAACAGCACGTCCATGATGTTCAGCACGATATCCCAACCGATCAGGTCGCCCAGATGCAGGGGGCCCATGGGGTGGTTGCAGCCCAGCTGCATAGCAATATCGATATCCTCTGCGGAGGCAACGCCTTCCTGCAGAACGCAAACGCCTTCGTTGCAATAGGGGATCAGGATCTTGTTGACGACGAAACCGGGAGCCTCGTTGACCACAACGGGGGTCTTGCCGATCTCGACGGACAGGTTCTTGGTCCACTCCACCAGCTCAGCGGGGGTGTTACCGCCGGCGATGACCTCGACCAGCTTCATAGCGGGCACGGGGTTAAAGAAGTGCATACCGACCATGGGGTGCTTCAGACCCTGAGCCATCTCGGTGATGGACAGAGAAGAGGTGTTGGACGCAAAAATGGTGCTTTCCTTGCAGATGGCATCCAGTTTGCCCAGCAGTTCCTTCTTGGTGGCCATGTTCTCAGCAACGCACTCGATGACGAGATCCGCATCGGCAGCAGCCTCGAACTCCTCGACCAGGACGTGAGCCATGATGTCATCAGCAACCGCCTGATCCATCTTGCCCTTGGCGACCTTCTTGTTCAGAGAAGCAGCCAGCTTGTCCTTATGACGCTGTGCGCTTGCCACGCTGGAAGCGTACATCAGAGCGGTGTGGCCCTTCTGTGCGAAGACCTGAGCAATACCGCTGCCCATGGTGCCTGCGCCAAATACTGCAACTTTCATGTTTGTTCCTCCTAAAATAAAATTTTTGGATTCTTTTTAATCATCAGACTCCCTGAGTCTGTTAATTAACTCATTTATTCTGATAGGGTTCGTGCTTGCGCTTTTCCAGAAAGGCGCTCATGCCCTCGATCTGATCCGCGGTCTTGAAGCAGCTGCCGAACAGCTTTTCTTCGATGACGATGGCCTTGTCCATGTCCACCTGCAGGCCGTCATTGATGGCTTTCTTGCAGGCGCGCACCGCAATAGGAGCGTTGCTTGCGATGGTGTTTGCCAGCTTTTCCGCGGCGGGCATCAGCTCCTCGGCGGGATAGACCGCGTTCACCAGGCCGATGCGATAGGCTTCATCCGCCTTGATGTTCTTTGCGGTATAGATCAGCTGCTTTGCCATACCGGGACTGACCAGACGGGCCAGTCGCTGGGTGCCGCCGAAGCCGGGGGTAATACCCAGACCCACTTCCGGTTGGCCGAACACGGCCGCCTCGGAGCAGATGCGGATATCGCAGCTCATGGAGAGCTCACAGCCGCCGCCCAGCGCAAAACCGTTGATCGCAGCGATGGTGGGAATGGGCAGCGTTTCGATGCGGCGGAACACGTCGTTGCCGTGCTTGCCGAAAGCTTCGCCCTCTGCCGCCGTCAGGGTGCTCATCTCACCGATATCGGCGCCGGCCACGAAAGCCTTTTCGCCGCTGCCGGTGATCACCAGCGCGCGGATCTCCGCATCAGCGGAAACCACATCCACCAGTTCGTTCAGATCGGTCAGCACATCGGAATTCAGCGCATTCAATGCCTTGGGACGATTGATCGTGGCAATGGCGATATTGCCCTTTTTCTCCAGCAAAACGTTTGTCATGCTTCTTCCTCCTTACTTCCTCAAGCATTGCGCCCACCGCAATTTTCCCCATACGGGCACAATACTCCTCATACATAATGTATTATAGTATCTTCGGCCGATTTTAGCAAGTGAAACTATTGCAATTTTGCTTTTTTAGAACATTTCACAAAACTTCCCGCTTATCTTTGAACATTTTTCTGGGTTGTCACTTCCCTTTTGGTGTTTCCTGTGTTATTCTACTGCTGAACGATGGGAGGAATGTCCGATGCGAATGCGAAAAAAGAAGAATTTACAGCCCCGAATGGAGGTTTGCAGCGACTATTGGATCCGTGACCCTTTCGCTATGAAAGGCAAGTGGAGAGAGCTGATGCCCGATGCAAAAGAACTCCATCTGGAGCTGGGGTGCGGCAAAGGCCGCTTCACTGCGGAGACAGCCAAGGCCGACCCGTCGCTGCTCTATATTGCCGTGGAAAAGGTACCCGATGCCATGGTGGTGGCCATGGAGCGCTGCCGGGAGTTGGGGCTTAAAAACGTCTGGTTCATCGACGGCGATGCCGCGTTGCTGAGCGATATGTTCGCCCCGGAGGAGGTGGACCGGATCTACATCAACTTCTGCGACCCCTGGCCCAAGAGCAACCAGAAGAAACGCCGCCTGACCCACGGCAATTTCCTGAAGGTATACCGAAAGGTATTGAAAGACGGCGGGCAGATCCATTTTAAGAGCGATAACGACAAGCTCTTTGACTGGAGTCTGGAGGAAATTCCCCAATTCGGTTTTGCACTCAGTGAGGTGACCCATGACCTCCACGCAGACGGTGTTGTGGGGATCATGACGGACTATGAGGCCAAATTCCACGAGCTGGGCAAGAACATCAACCGTCTCGTTGCCACCATGGCGGATTGGGAAGAGCCGGTTGAAAAGGAGGAATAAAAAAGGTGTCCGTGAAGCAGATTTCACGGACACCTTTTTTGGCGGCGCGCCGAGTCGTCGCGCCCTACGGATGCGGCGGGTCGATGTGGGCATCGACCCCTACGGAGAGGGGCGGATTATTGCGGGCGACCGCAAGGGTCGCCCCTACAGAGAGG
>JAZUEB010000012.1:0-7601 GCA_045639965.1 Vescimonas sp.
CAAAAAAGTCGGAGCGCCGCATTTATGCGGCTCATTTAGCCTCAAGCCGACAACTTTCGGAGAGAGAAATTTCGGAGAAATTGAAGAAAAAAGGGGCGGATGAGGAGGAAACGGCGGAAACGACGGAATGGCTGGCTCAACTGGGCGCGGTAGATGATGCTGCTTACGCCGCCGTCATCGTGCGGCACTATGCCGCCATGGGGTATGGCAGGGGCCGAGTGGAGCAGGAGCTTTTTCACCATGGTATCCCCAAACCCTTGTGGGAAGAGGCTTTGGAGCTTTTGCCGGATCCGGCGGAAAGCATTGAAAAATTCCTACGGGGCAAATTGAAAGGAAAACCGCTTGACCGCGAAACGGGACGGAAACTGTCTGCTGCTTTGCAGCGCCGGGGCTTTTCGTGGAGCGATATTCGCCCGCTTTTGAACAAATTGGGGGAACAAATCGAGGAATAAAGGGAACATAAAAGTCCAAAAAGTAAGGAAAAAAAGGAAGAAAAGTAACATATGAAGGTATCGTTTATCTCTCTGGGCTGTGACAAGAATCGGGTGAACACCGAACAGATGATGGCTCTATGTGCCGAGGCCGGCATGGAGGTGCAGGGAGAAGTCGCCGGCACCGACGTGGTGGTGGTAAACACCTGCGGCTTTATCGACAGCGCCAAGAGCGAAGCCGTTGACACCATCCTGGAGATGGCGGAGCTGAAGAGCGCCGGCTGGGTGAAAAAAATCATTGTTACCGGGTGTTTGTCCCAACGTTATCAGAACGAAATACTTGCCGAGCTGCCCGAGGTGGACGGCGTATTGGGAACTGCCGATTACGGAAAAATCGTGGAAGCGGTGAACGAGGTCATGGCGGGGGAGGAGTGCCGCCACTTCAGCGACATCCACGGCCCGGTGGAGGAGCTGCCACGTCTTTTGACCACGCCGCCCCACTATGCCTATCTGCGGATCGCCGAGGGCTGTTCCAACCGCTGCGCCTACTGCGTGATCCCCCAACTGCGGGGCAAGTACCGCAGCCGTCCCATAGAGACCATTTTGGCAGAGGCCGAAGCCCTTGCCGCCGATGGCGTGAAGGAGTGTATCGTCATTGCCCAGGACATCACCCGCTACGGCATGGACCTGTATCGGGAGAAAAAGCTGCCGGAGCTGCTGCGCCGGCTGTGCAGGATGGATTTTCAATGGATCCGTCTGCACTATCTGTATCCCGACACCATTACCGACGAGCTGTTGGACACCATCGCGGCGGAGAAAAAGATCTGTCGCTATCTGGACATTCCCATTCAGCATTGTAATGACGCAGTTTTGCATGCCATGAACCGCCGGGAGACCAAGCAGGGACTGCTGGATCTGTTTGCCAAGATCCGTGCCAAAATTCCCGGCGTGGTGATTCGCACCAGCCTGATTACGGGACTGCCCTATGAGGATGAGGCGGCGTTTGACGAGCTGTGCGAATTTCTGCGGGAGGTAAAGCTGCCCCGGGTAGGTACCTTTGCCTATTCCCCGGAGGAGGGAACCCCCGCGGCGGAAATGACAAACCGTGCAGACGAGGAAGAAACCAAACGCCGTGCCGAGCTGGTGGCGGACATTCAGTCCGAGATCATGGACGAGTCCAACGAGAGCCGTCTGGGCGACGTGGCGGCGGTCCTGTGCGACGGATTTGACGACGACGCCATGTGTTTGGCCGGGCGTACCTACGCCGAGAGTCCCGGCATTGACGGCAGTGTGTTTTTCTCCGCCGAAAGAGAAGTAGAGCCGGGCGAGCTGGTACGGGTACGCATCACCGGAACCATGGACGGTGATCTGACCGGCGAGCTGGTGGAGTAAGGGGATTGCATTTTTGCAAGTCTGTGTTATAATGACTGACGTATTTTACACCAAAAGGTGGTGTTTTCCATGCCCATGACCACGGCCAACAAGCTGACCATCGCGCGGGTATTTCTGATCCCCGTGTTTCTGGTGGTGTACTACCGGGACTTTTCCGGCAGCCGCTATACGGCGCTGGCCATTTTTATCATCGCCAGTCTGACCGATCTGCTGGACGGCTATATCGCCCGCCATTACCACCAGATCTCCGATTTCGGAAAGTTTATGGATCCGTTGGCGGACAAGTGTCTGGTGGTGACGGCTCTGTCCGTGTTCGTGGCGGAAGGTACCCTTGCCGCATGGATATTGGTGGTCGTTCTGGTGCGGGAGTTTGCCGTCAGCGGGATGCGGCTGATCGCCGTGGAGAAGGGTCGGGTCATTGCCGCCGGCTGGTCCGGCAAGGTGAAGACTGCCAGTACCATGGTTTGCATTTGTCTGATTTTGTTTGGTATTCCCGGCTGGCTGAATACCGTGTGCCAGATCGTCATTCTGGCGACAACGGTCTACTCCGGCGTGGAGTATTTCGTGAAGAACTGGGACGTATTCAAGGAAAATCAAGAATGAAAGGAGCGGCGCAAGCCGCTCCTTTTTACGTTTCGGAGATATAGAGTTCTTCGGTTTCCTGCTGGGCGAGGATCAGTTGTTGTTTTGCTGTGCCGTAATTCTGCTGTTCAATGCTCTCAATGGCATCGGTGACGGCGTTGAACAGGCGGAGATACATGGCTTGATAGTCGGGCATATTTATCACCTCTGATTGCATTATATAGCGTATTGCTATATAATGCAATATAACAATTTGCTTTACATATACTTTTTGTATCTACAGAAGAGAGGTACAAAAAAGTGTATCAAAGGATTAGAGATTTACGAGAGGACGCAGACTTGAAGCAAAAGGACTTGGCAGAATACCTGAAATGTACACAAGTATGCTATTCCGGTTATGAAACCGGTAGACGTTCCGTTCCCGCCGATGTTCTCATCAAGCTGGCGGATTATTATGGGGTCAGCGTGGATTATCTGTTGGGGCGGACGAACAAGCGGGAAGTGAATCGGTAACAGCGGGCGACCGCAAGGGTCGCCCCTACTTGACAACACCGTCAAACCTTGCTACAATAGCCACAATCGCATAGCGCGAGGATCGGAAAGAGTACGTTTTCCCCTTTGTCAAGAGAGAAGCGGTCACCGGCTGAAAGCCGCTTTGCAAAGGCAAACCGAAAGTGCGTCCGGGAGCGTGGGGGATGGAGATGCCCTCCGGTTGGTGACCGTCAAAAACCGCCCACGAGTAAGAAACGAGAGTGGAACCGCGAAAAAATTTCGCCTCTCATGCCTGACGGCATGGGAGGCGTTATTTTACTTAAAAATCTGACGATTTTTAAGCGGGCGACCGCGAGGGTCGCCCCTACGAAAGACAGCGGAACGGGCGGACAGAGTCGTCCGCCCCTACGGAGGTGGCACGCCGGGATTGTTGCGCCCTACGGACAACCCCTCAGTCGCCTGCGGCGACAGCTCCATCTCCTTTTGTCGCCTACGGCGACATTTCCCTCGGCGAGGGAATCACCCCTTACACAGGGGAGCCAAGGGCGACCGCAAGGGGCGCCCCTACAAAAGACGGCGGCAGTTGCCGGCGACCGCGAGGGTCGCCCCTACGAGATCAGAGGAGAGCTTTCATGTACCACAAGACCCGAGAGGAAGAAGTGGCGTTTTTGAAACGGCTGTGGCGGGAGGTGCCGACCGTGTGCCCCAAATGCGGCAAGGCGGAGCTGGTATTCCTGCACAAAAAGGCCAAAAAGAGCAACTGCGACTGGAAGTGCCCTGCCTGCGGAGAAATTTACCGCACCATCGGCATGATGATGGACTTACCAAACGAATAACCATACATTATAATATATAAGGAGATTTAGCTATGTATCTTTACAACTCTGCTACTCACAAAAAAGAGGAATTCAAGACCCATACTCCCGGACACGTGGAGATGTACACCTGCGGCCCCACCGTTTATCACTTTGCCCACATCGGCAATCTGCGCTCCTACATCATGGAGGACGTGCTGGAGAAGTACCTGCGCTTTGCGGGCTACGACGTGAACCGCGTCATGAACATCACCGACGTGGGACACCTGACCAGCGACGCCGACGAGGGGGAGGACAAGATGCTCAAGGGCGCCAAGCGGGAGCACAAATCCGTGATGGAGATCGCCAAGTTCTACACCGACGCGTTTTTCTCCGACACGGAGAAGCTGAACATCAAGTACCCCGACACCGTGCAGCCCGCCACGGGGCTCATCGACGACTACATCAAGATCATCACCCGGCTGCTGGAGAAGGGCTACGCCTACGTGGCCGGCGGCAACGTGTATTTCGACACCAGCAAGCTGGAGCGGTACTACATCTTCAACGACCACAACGAGGAGGACTTGGCGGTGGGCGTCCGCGAGGGTGTGGAGGAGGATACCAACAAGCGCAACAAGAACGACTTCGTGCTGTGGTTCACCAAGTCCAAGTTTGAGGATCAGGCGCTGAAATGGGACTCCCCCTGGGGCGTCGGTTATCCCGGCTGGCACATTGAATGCTCCGGTATCTCCATGAAGTTCAACGGCGAGTATCTCGACCTGCACTGCGGCGGCGTGGACAATGCGTTTCCCCACCACACCAACGAGATCGCCCAGTCCGAGAGCTATCTGGGTCACCCCTGGTGCCCTCATTGGTGCCATGTGGCACACCTGAACACGGAAAGCGGCAAGATGAGCAAGTCCAAGGGCGAGTTTTTGACGGTTTCCCTGCTGGAGGAGAAGGGTTATGACCCGCTGGCCTATCGTTTCTTCTGTCTGCAGAGCCACTACCGCAAGAGTTTGGTGTTCTCCTGGGAGAATCTGGACAACGCCACGGTGGCGTACAACAAGCTGATCGCCAAGGTGGCGGCGCTGAAGGACGGCGGCGATGTGGATGAGGCGGCTCTGGGTGAACTGAAAGCCAAGTTTGCGGGCGCAATGGACAATGACCTGAACACCTCCATGGGTGTGACCGTGCTGTACGACGTGCTGAAGGCCAAGACCACCGACGCCACCAAGCTGGCCGCCATCGACGCTATGGATGCGGTGCTGGGCCTCAAGTTGACGGAAAAAGCCGCCGATGTGCGCGAGAAGCAGGCCAAGCTGGCGGCACAGCCCGCCGTGTTCACCGTGGTCAGCGAAAGCGGCGAGGAGAACGCGGAGGTGGAGGCGCTGATCCGTGCCCGTGCCGATGCGAAAAAGGCGAAGAACTTTGCCGAGGCGGATCGTATCCGCGACGAGCTGAAAGCGCAGGGTATCGAGGTCACCGACGTGGCCGGCGGAGCAAAGTGGCGGCGGGCGTAATGTAGCGTAGGGCGGGGTCAGGGGACCCCCCCCTACGGAAAAAGATTTAGCGGGCGACCGCAAGGGTCGCCCCTACGATCGGGAGGATCAATATGGGTAAGCTGCGGGAGTACCTGAAAGCCCATCGTCGCAAAAAGGTCAAGGGGATCCATATTGCTATGCTGCTCCTGTGCATATCGAATGTGATCCTCTATGCGAAGCGTCTTGCCAACGGAGAGGAGAACGCCGTTTGGCTGGTGCTGTGGGGCGTTTTGGGTGCGGCGTGGCTCTATCAGGCGTTTTTTATCAGCGATAAAGAGCGCGCGACGGAGAACGAGGCAGTTGACCCCCGCCCCATGGACGAAAAGCTGCGGGAGGCTTTTGCCGGGTTGACGGCGGAGGAGTTGCAGGCCGTTCTGGACGATGATCTCCGCAGCGAGGAGACGAAGACGGTGGCAAGGGAACTGCTGGAGAAAAGAAAAACGGAGATATGAAAACAGGAAAGAAACTGCTTTTGGTGCTTTTGGCTGCGGGGATGCTTCTTCTCTGCGGATGCGCTCAGGAGGAAAAAGCCGACGAAGAGCAAGGAGTTATCGTAGAGACTCAGGAAGAAGTCAAGGAGCTCGAAGAATCCGAGGATATTGCAGAGCCCGAAGGACTTGAGGGACCTGAGGGGTCCGAAGAGGATGTGAACTACTATGGGATATATTGGTCTGACCGCAGTAAAGATGAGGTAGAGACCTTTGCCAAAAGGGTTCGGCAGGAGATCCTGGACAGGGACTGGGAAGCCTTGTCTGCCGACTGCCTGTATCCCGTTCTGGTGGCCGGTGAGTGGATCAACTCTCCGGAGGAACTGGTAGCGGTTTTATCCCAGGCGGACATCAACGAAGATTTTATGCTGGACGTGGAGAATGAGACCTGCGAGGATATGTTTGCCAACTCCCATGGCAGTATGTTTGGCAATGGCTCTGTATGGATCAACTGCCGTGTGGGGGAGGATCCCATGGGGCCATATGATATGGGCGTGATCACACTGAATTTAGATCTAAATTTAAGCCTTTTATAAAAAATATCACAGAGAGCGGTTGCTCTCCGTGATATTTTTGCTTATAGTTCAATTTGTCGTTTCTCTTCGCCGCTTTGCAAAGCGGCCTCGATGATCCGCAGCACATCCACCGTCTGCTCCGGCTTGACCAGAAGCTCGGTGCCCTCGGTGATGGCGTGGTAGAGATTATCATAGAACAGGCCGTAGCTGCCGGGGATCGTTTCCACCTGCTCCATGGTAAAGGCGCCCTGTTCGCCCATGATCTTCAGCGTGCCGTAATTCTCCGGCGTGTCCTTACCCCAGTCGGGGTCTCCGGCGGGACGTTTGCCGGCGATCAGCGCCGCCTCCTGCGTGTCCTGCCCGTATTTGAGGAAGCTGCCTTTTCTGCCGTGGACGGCGTATCGGGGACCGGGAAGCGCCACGACCTCACCGGCGGAGAGAGTGGCATGAAGTGTGTCGTAGTACAGCGTGACGGTGAACTGGTCAAAGGGGGCGTTGGTCTGCTCTCTCTGGCGTTGGAAATCGGCGTAGACCGCCTTGGGCATACCGAACAGGACGTAGGCCTGGTCGATGATGTGGACGCCCAGATCGTAGAGGATATTGATGCCCGGCGCGCCGGAGGTCTTCCATTCCTTGTTGCTGGTGCCCCACCAGTAGCGGTCAAAGTGGGCGGTGTAGTCCACCACTTCCCCCAATTTGCCGCTCTCCACGATCTGCTGTACGGTACGGAAGTCGCCGTCAAAACGGCGGCACTGGTAAACGGAGAGGATCTTGCCCTGTGCCCTGGCTAAATCACACAGTTCCCGCGCCTCCGCAGCGGTGCGGGTGATGGGCTTTTCCACCACCACGTGTTTGTTCGCCAGAAGCGCCTGCTTTGCCATCTCGTAGTGGAGGGGATTGGGGACGGAGAGTATCACCAGATCGATGTCGTCCGTCAGAAGCTCCTCGTAAGTGCGGACGATCTCCGTGTTGGGGTACTCTGTTTTGGACTTTTCTCCGCTGCGCAGGAAGAATTTGCGAATTTCATAGTGTGCATCGGCGGCGAGAAACGGCGCCTGAAAGATGTGGGCGGACATACCGAAGCCCGCAATACCGACTCGAATAGTTCTCATAGGATGCCTCCTTGGCGTATTTTTGCATTCATTATACCAGATATTGTGGGAGAGTGGTAGAAAAAACGCATTTGGCAAAACGCTGAAAAAATATTGAAAATTTTATGAAAAAAGCAGAAAAATCTACTTGACAAGCAGGGACTTTTCCCTTATTATAGTCAAGTACGCGCGCGAGGGGTGCTACACACCCGGCGGCGTGTACAAACTGCGATGAACCGGGAGATTGCGGCGTGAGCCGGTAACTTCCGGGG
>JAZUEB010000013.1:0-19572 GCA_045639965.1 Vescimonas sp.
TGCTGCCGCCGGAGAGAATGTCCTGCAGAGCGCCCGCCGGGGCTTTGTAACCACGCAGGGCGGTGAGTAATACGTCGGCAAACGGCAGGTGCTGGCACAACACGGATTCAGCAAATGCCACCACAACACCCGCCAGCATGGCCCAGCGGATGTTCACCTTGAACAGGGGCAGGAGCAGCATGATGGCCGCCGGTATCACCACCCACGGGGTCAGAGAAAAGGTGTCGTGCAGCGACCTCAGCAGAGCGTCGTCCATCACGTTGAGAGGATGGCGCCAGGAGAGCACGCCGAAAAATGCCAGGCTCAGCGCCATGGGCAGCAGACCGGTCTTGTGCATCATTTTGATGTTATCGTACTGCTTCGTCTCCGTCATCGCCGCCACCAGCAGGGCGCTGGAGGACGCCGGAGAACAGCGGTCGCCGAAAAAGGCGCCCGCCAGGACCGTACCTGCCACCACCGGAATGCTCACGCCGCCGCTGCGGCCCAGGGCCATCAGGATCACGCCCGCCGTGCCCACCACGCCGAAGGCGGTACCCAGGGCGTAGGACAAAAGACAGGTCAGTAAAAACGCCACCAGTATGAAAAGATGGGGGCGGATGACCTGTACACCGTAGTAGATGAACCAGGCGATGGTGCCGCTGCTGCGCCACAGACCTGTGGTACAGCCGATGAGCAGGAAGAACACCAGAAGGGGCAGCAGCTTTTTCCCCTCACGCCAGGCAAAACCCCACAGCTCTTTGAGGGATATTCCGCGGCGCAGACCCAGTACGGCAAAGAGCAGGATGCCAAGCCACAGCGCCCAGATCCCGGACCAGCCCAGGATCACGCAAATGACCATTGCCGCCAGAAATACGGCAAAACATATGATCGTACTCATACCGCTCCTTTGATGGTCAGCTGCATCTGACAGCACAATTTGTCCAGATCTTCATCGGTGGCGGCGCTCAGGCGGAGCTTGCCGCCGCACTTTTTACACCGCAGATCCACCGCGCTGCGCTGGATCTGTATGCTGTATTCCCTGCTGCCGCAGGTGCAGGAGATACCGCCCCGGGCAGCGATGTCCTTCAGCTCGGAGAGCACCTCATACATGATGACGTTATCGGTAAAGGCGGCGTCCTCCCCGCTCTTTTCCTTTTCCGCACAGATGGCCAGCTCCTCCATCCGGGTGCGGACCTCGCTCTCCTCGCCCACATAGCAGCAGAGCTGTTTCGTTTCGGGGCAGGCAAGGCCGATGCCCCGGCCATTCAGCACCGCATCCGCGGAAACCTCCGCCTGATGGGTCTTGCCGCACAGGCCGCAGGGGACCCAAAGGCGGAATTTACTGCCGTCGGTCTGGACTTCCACTCCCTCGGCGCCGCAGTCGCATTCGATGCGTACCGCTGCGGCGGACAGGGCAAACCTCGTACGGCTGCCCAGGACAGCTTTGCCGCATTTGGGGCAGAGATAGCCGAAGCTGCGCAGTTCCTCCATGGGATCACGCTCCTTTTTGAAGATAGTCGTTTAATTTGTATTATACGCCTTTCTTTTGGGTATTTCTACCCCCTATTAGGGGAAATGTAAAAGGGAAAACGGAAAGTTGAAAATGATGGAAGTGGAGGCGGGGAAGGTTCGATCGTCGAGGCAGACGGAGAACGAGGGCGGACAGAGTCGTCCGCCCCTACGAATTTAAGGGGAGGTGTTAGCGGGCGGCCACACAGAGTCGTCCGCTTCTACGAAAAGTGAAAACTTTTCTTGCATATTCGGCGGTTTTCGATATAATAAAAGCACCTTGACGAAAGGGGGTTCTTTCGCTTGAAAAAGACCTTTCTCTATGCGCTGCGGCAGAGCTTTCCCATCTTCATCAGCTTCATCCCGGTAGGACTTGCCTATGGCGTTCTGATGCAGAATGCCGGCTACAACGTGCTGTGGGTGGGACTTACCAGTCTGCTGGTGGATGCAGGCTCTCTGCAATTTCTGATGGTCTCCTTCCTCACCGGCTCTGTACCGCTGGTGACCGTGGCGGTGATGGCGCTGCTGATCAACAGCCGCCACATCTTCTACGGGCTGCCCTTTATCGAGAAATTCCGTTCTTTCGGCCCGTGGCGGCATTTCCTTACCTACTACCTCTCCGATGAGACTTTCTCCCTCCACTGTGCCCGTCAGGGTCATGAGGCGGAGGAGGGCATCGACGAAAAGTGGGCGTATATCTTCACCACGGTGCAGGTCGTTGGCTACTGGCTGGTGCTGAGTATGCTGGGCACCTGGATCGGTGGGCTCATCACCGTGGACATGACGGGCGTGGACTTTGCCATGACGGCGCTTTTCACCGTGATCCTGGTGGATCAGCTCCGCAGCGCCGCCAACCGTCTGCCTGCCGCGGCGGCTTTTGTTTCCGCCGCCGCCTGTCTCGCCCTCATCGGTCCGGGCAACTTCATCCTGCCATCCCTTGCCGTCACCGTTGCCGCGCTGATCCTGCTGCGCGGGTTCATCGAGCCGAAGAAGGAGGTGGCGTCATGAACGTGGGAGTTACACAGTCTCTTCTGATCATTGTGATCTGTGCCGGATGCACCGTTTTGGAGCGTGCCCTGCCGTTCCTGGTGTTCCGCGGCCGCAAGGTACCCGACATCATCAGCTATCTGGGTCGGGTGCTGCCCATGGCCATCATGACCACGCTGGTGATCTTCTGCATCAAAGATATCAGCTTTGCCGCAGCGATCGGCTGGGCACCGTACCTGATCGGCATCGCCTTTACCGCAGCGCTGCACTGGTTTTTCAAGAACGCGCTGCTCTCCATCGCCGGCGGCACCGTCTGCTATATGCTATTGGTGCAGTTTGTTTTTGCATGAAAAAATCACCTCTTGGGAATGCTACCCCAAGAGGTGATTTTCTTTGCGTACGATCCAATTAAGCCGACCCGCGCATATTATTTCCTATGCGGCTGTGGGCGGCAAGCAGGAGGGAGAGGGCCCTCTCGGCCCCCGCTTTGACGAGATCGACCCCGACTCCTTCTGTGCAAGGCAGACCTGGGAGCAGGCGGAATCGGAGCTGCAGAGCCGTTCCCTGCGGCATGCCCTGCGAAAGTGCGATCTGAATAGCAGCGACTTAGATCTGGCGCTGGGCGGCGACCTGATGAATCAGTGCACCGGCACCACCTTCGCCCTGCGGGACGAGGGCATCCCCTTTTACGGCATCTACGGCGCCTGCTCCACCATGGGCGAGGGGCTGAGCCTTGCCGCGATGCTGCTGTCCGGCGGGCAGTTTGACCGGGCGGCGGGGATGACCTCCTCCCACTTCTGTACCGCCGAGCGTCAGTACCGAAACCCACTGCCCTACGGCTCCCAGCGGACCCCCACCGCCCAATGGACGGCTACCGCCGCCGGCTGCTGCATTCTCGGCACGCAGGGCGGAGACAGCTGTATTACCCACGTCTGCCCCGGGAAGATACGGGACATGGGCATCACCGATGTGAACAACATGGGCGGCGCCATGGCACCCGCCGCCATCGACACCCTCAGCACCGTTTTTGCCGATACCCACACCACGCCGCAGGATTACGACATGATCTTTACCGGCGACTTAGGAGAGCTGGGACACGACATCGTGGTGGATCTGATGGGAAAGCAGGGCTATGACCTGCGGCGCAACTATCACGACTGCGGTCTTTTGCTGTATGACCGCAAGGGACAGGATATGCACGCCGGCGGCTCCGGTGCCGGCTGCTCGGCATCGGTGCTGTGCAGCTGGATACTGCCCCAGATGAAAAGCGGCGTGTGGAAGCGGGTCCTCTTTGCGCCCACAGGGGCGCTGCTCTCCCCCACGTCCAGCTTTCAGGGCGAAAGCATTCCCGGCATCTGCCATGCCATCATTCTGGAGGTAGTGAACCAATGAGCGACTTTTTAACCTATTTATACTGTTTTATCTGCGGCGGCATTCTGTGCGCCATCGGTCAAGTGCTCATCGACCTGACCCAGTTGACCCCCGCCCGTATCCTGACGGGTTATGTGGTGGCGGGCGTGGTTTTGCAGGCGGTCAATCTCTACCAGCCCCTGGTGGACTGGGCTAGCTGCGGCGCTACCGTGCCGCTGACCGGTTTCGGCTACTCCCTGGCCAAGGGGGTGGAGAAGGCCGTGGCGGAAAAAGGGGTCATCGGGATCTTTACCGGTGGTCTGACCTCCACCGCAGGCGGCATCGCGGCGGCGGTGATCTTCGGATTGATCGCGGCGGCATTGGTCAGGCCCAAGGAAAAGCGCTGAAATCTTGACTTTTCGGGCGTCTTGCGATAAGCTGAGGGCAATAAGGCGGGCGGACAGAGTCGTACGCCCCTACAAAGAACACGGGCGGATGTGGGCATCCGCCCCTACGGAGAGGGGGAGCTTATCGTGCAGGAGAAATTTGCCGTGACCGGTATGACCTGTGCCGCGTGCAGCGCCCACGTGGAAAAAGCCGTGGGGAAGCTTCCCGGTATGAAAAGCTGCGGCGTCAATCTGATGCTGGGCAGCATGGTGGTGGACTACGATGAGGCCGTTCTCTCTCCTCAGGCCATTATCGCCGCTGTTACCGACGCCGGTTACGGCGCACGGCAGGCAAGTGAAGCGGAGCACAGCACGCAGTCAGCGCAGGAGCAGGAATTGCGGCGCATGAGGCGGCGGCTTTTGTGGTCCGTGGTGTGTCTGGTCCCCCTGTTCTATCTGGGCATGGGGCAGATGATCGGCTTGCCCCTTCCTGCCGCGCTGGCGGCAAACTTTAAGCTGCTTGCGCTTTTGCAGCTTCTGTTCTGCGTCCCCATTCTGCTGCTGAACCGAAACTACTTTACGGTTGGGTTCTCCCGCCTTTTCAAGCGGAGTCCCAACATGGACTCGCTGGTGGCATTGGGTGCGGCGGCGGGACTGATTTACAGCTTCATTGAACTGTATGCGCTCTTTACAGGCCGCATCAACGGGATGCCTGACCTCTATTTCGAGTCGGCGGGCATGATACTCACCCTGGTCACCGTGGGCAAATATCTGGAGCAGCGCAGTCGGAGCAAGACCACCGACGCCATCTCCTCCCTGCTGGCTCTTGCGCCGGAGAGTGCCGTAGTACGGCGGGGAGCGCAGGAGGTCACCGTCCCCGTGGGGGACGTACAGGTGGGAGACATCGTGATCCTGCGTTCCGGCGCAAAGGTGCCGGTGGACGGCACGGTGCTCAGCGGCAGCGCCGCGGTGGATGAGTCCGCCCTCACCGGTGAGAGCCTGCCGGCGGAAAAAGCCGTAGGCGATTCCGTCAGTTCCGCCACAGTGGTGCAAAGCGGCTATCTGGAAATGCAGGCAAAACGGGTGGGCAGCGATACCACCCTTTCCCAGATCGTGAGGCTGATGGAGGAGGCGGCGTCTTCCAAGGCGCCCATCTCCCGTCTGGCTGACAAAATTGCGGGGGTGTTCGTGCCCGTGGTTATGGGCATCGCGCTTCTGGCGGTGCTTCTGTGGGCGTTTATCGGCGGAGAGAGCGTCCGCTTCTGCCTGACCGTTGGCATCGCGGTGCTGGTTATCTCCTGTCCCTGCGCGCTGGGGCTTGCCACGCCGGTGGCCATCATGGCGGGAACCGGAAAAGCCGCCGAGCAGGGCATTCTCATCAAATCCGCTCAGGCGCTGGAGCTTTTGGGCAAGGCGGACACGGTGGTGCTGGACAAGACCGGCACCGTCACCGAAGGTAGACCCCGGGTGGTGCGCTGCGTCTGCGTATGTGATGTCACGGAGGAGGAGCTTCTCTGTGTGGCGGCATCGGCAGAACAGCCCAGTGAGCATCCGCTGAGCCTTGCCGTTGTGCAGGAGGCGGAGGAGCGAAATATTCCCCTTTGCCCCGTCAACGCCTTTTCCGTCATCTCCGGCGGCGGCGTCAGAGCCGTACTGGACGGTAAGACCATCTCCGGCGGAAACGCCCGGTTGATGAAAGATCAGGGCGTAGACATCACGCCCCTCGAACGTGCCGCCGCCGATGCGGCAGAGGTAGGGCAGACGCCGCTTTTCTTTGCCGAGGACCATACGCTTCTGGGCATGGTCGCCGTGGCGGATACCGTCAAGCCCGACAGCGCCGATGCCATTCGTGCCCTGCAAAGCACCGGGCGGCGGGTGGTGCTGCTGACCGGTGACAATGAACGCACCGCAAACGCCATCGCCGAGCAAGTCGGCGTGGACGAGGTCGTTGCTCAGGTATTGCCCCGGGATAAGGCACAGGTCATTGAGCGTTTGCAGCAGCAGGGTCACCTGGTGGCCATGGTGGGCGATGGGGTCAATGACGCTCCGGCGCTGGTGTGCGCCGATGTGGGACTTGCCATCGGAGCAGGCACGGATATCGCCATCGAGTCGGCGGACGTGGTACTGATGCAAAGCCGCCTTGCCGACGTGGTGTCCGCAGCGGAGCTGAGCCGCGCCGTGCTGCGGAATATCCGGCAGAACCTGTTCTGGGCATTTTTCTACAATGCCATCGGCATTCCCGTTGCCGCCGGTGTGCTGTATCCGGCGTTCGGCTTTCTGCTCAGTCCCATGCTGGGGGCGGCGTGTATGTCCCTGAGCAGCTTCTGCGTGGTATCCAACGCCCTGCGCTTGCGGGCATGGAAGCCGAAAAGGCTGAATAAAGTTGACATAATAACAATCAAGGAGGGCAAGACCATGACAAAGACGATTTCCATTGAGGGCATGATGTGTATGCACTGTGCCGGGCGGGTGGAAAAGGCGCTGAACGATCTGCCGGGCGTGACTGCCACGGTGGATCTGGACGGCAAGCTCGCCACCGTCATCGGTGAGGTCAGCGATGATACGCTGCGGAAAGCCGTTACCGACGCGGGGTATGAAGTAGTTGACATAAATTATTAAAACAATGCCCACCCGTTGGGGTGGGCATTGTTATTATACTGTTTTTCGGATGGCGTCTACGTCGGCTTTGACGCTTTTGATCAGCGCCAGGGTGTCGATGGAGTACGCCATGCCGTCGAAGCCGCGGCGGAAGCCCTCCACCACCGCCTCACGCGTACCGCCGAAGAACAGGCAGAACTTGCCGGCATCGTGACAGGCGCAAACGATTCGGTCCACCGCCGCGGTGAAATCCGGATGGTCGAACTGACCGGCAAGGCCCATGGAGATAGACAGGTCAAAAGGCCCAACGAAGATACCGTCCACACCATTCAGGGCGGCGATGTCCTCTATGGCGTTCAGGGCACCCACTGTTTCGCACTGGGGGATCAGCAGAGTCTCCGCGTTCATGTGCGCCATCTGCTCCGGTACGGTCCCGGCAATGTCAAAACCCCAACCATCCTTGCGGGTGGGGCAAAAACCCCTGTCGCCCATGGGGGCGTATTTGGCGTAGCTGATGAGTTTTTTCACATCGTCCACGGACTGCACGTTGGGGACGATGAGCCCCTGCGCGCCCACGTCCAGCAGCTTCAGCACCGCCGGACGGCTGATCTCCCGCACGCGGGCAAGAGGGCAGAGCCCACCCAGCTCAGCGGCACGGATCAGCTCCATACTGGTCCCGGCTTCGATGGGAGAATGCTCGTTGTCGATGACCACGAAGTCCAGACCCGTGCGGCTCAGGCACTCCACCGCCACGGCACTGCCGCTGCCCACAAACATCCCGATGGGTTTTTTGCCGCTCAGGAGCTTCTCTTTCAAGCTGTTTTTCACAAAAAACCGCCTCCGTTCTCTGCCTTAGATTATACACGCAGGAGGTGGAATTGCAAGGGAATCGCGGCGGAAAAATCCCACCCGCCCGGGTGGGATTCAGTCTTTTTTGTATTCGGCAATATCTTCTAAGCCGCAATTCAAAATACAGCATAACTGGTTTAATGTGTAAGTGCTGACACTTGCATTTTTCCGCAGCCGATCCAACTGCCCGCTGCTGAAATGATAGTCTTTTATCAACTTATACTGGGACACGCCGCGCTCTTTCATTGTCTGCCAAAGTCTCTCATAAACAATCATGCAAAGCCTCCCGCTTTCTTTGCACTTATCTTATTACGCTGACGAATATTGACAATCGCCCGTATTCGGGCTATATTTTATGCGTGGGAGGTGAATTCTATTCCCGACTTCAAAGAACTGTATTTTCTGCTCTTTGCTGCCATGAGCGACGCCGTGGAGCAAATCGAGGCCGCCAATTACGGTGCGGCAAAAGATGTGTTGATTGCCGCACAGCAAAATGCAGAGGATATCTACATCAGCGACGAGACATAAAAATCCCGCCCCCAGGGGCGGGATCTCGTATTCTTATGCGCGCTTTTGTTTCCGCTGGAGGGAAATCCGGTCTGCGATCATCGCGATAAACTCACTATTGGTCGGTTTTCCCTTGGCGGAGTTGACGGTGTAGCCGAAGTAGTGCTGCAACGTCTCCAGATCGCCCCGATCCCATGCCACCTCGATGGCGTGACGGATGGCACGCTCCACGCGGCTGGGCGTGGTGCCGAAGCGCTTGGCCACCTCGGGATACAGCACCTTGGTGACGGCGTTGATAACGTCCATGTCCTCCACAGCGATCATAATGGCCTCGCGGACGTACTGATACCCTTTGATATGCGCCGGCACACCCACCTCGTGGATAATGGCGGTGACGCGGCTCTCAAGAGTGGGAGAATAGGACGGCTCCTCCGTCTCCTCTCCCTGCACGGCAAGGCGCATCTGCTCCAGCAGGGACTGCAGATTGACGGGCTTGGCCATGAAATAGAACGCGCCGCGGTTCATCGCCTCCTGTACGGTGCGGTCATTGCAGAACGCGGAAACGATGAGGGTGCGGGGCGGAGCAGGCAGCTTCTGCACTTCCTGCAAAAGGCTCAGTCCGTCCAGCTCCGGCAGCGCCACATCCGCCAGCACCAGTTGGGGATGGGTCGTCTTGACAAGCTCCAGCGCTTCGCGGCCGCTGCCGGTCACACCCACCAGGGTAAATTCACCCGATGTCTCAATATTTTCTTTAAGCAAGATGCGGAACTCCTCGCTGCTGTCGGCAAGAAGTACTCTGATTTTGTTTTCCATAACACGCTTCCGTCCTTTATCCAAAGTTATCATTGCAGCGCTGCGCCTTACCGACAAAACAACATTTATCGCTTGGCTTGGTAACAAATTAGCAGAAACGGACATCGTTTTCAAGGTGATTTTGTCGTTTTTCTTTGAGAATTTTTCGACATTTTTCGACAAAAAGCATATCTTGTGTCCGTTCCTGTCGTAAAAGCCCTATATACGCTCTTGCCACCGCTTTTTCTTTGTGTTATCCTGTTGGAGAAAACACAGGAAGGAGCCGCACAGGACAGCACGTCCCGTGCATCTGAGAACTATGCGTGTGATAACCGGAACTGCCAGAGGCAGACGCTTAAAGGAGCTGCAGGGCATGGAGACCCGCCCTACCACCGACAAGGTGAAAGAGAGCCTTTTCTCCATCATTCAGTTTGACATTGAGGGACGCCGCGTCCTGGATCTCTTTGCCGGCACGGGACAACTGGGCATTGAGGCGCTCAGCCGCGGCGCAGCAGAGTGCGTGTTCGTGGATCAGCGGCGGGACGCCGTGGAATTGGTCCGCGAGAATCTGGACATCTGCGAACTTACCCACCGGGCTCACGTCCGGCAGGGCGACAGCATGGCCTATCTCAGATCCGGCGAGAAGTTCGATATCATTTTTCTCGACCCTCCTTACGCCTCCGGCCTTTTGGGACAGGCAATTTCCGAAATTACAAGGTTTGACATTTGCCGCGCACATGGTATAATCATAGCGGAAAGTGATGTCGACACCGCCCTGCCGGCGGTGGATGCGCCCTATTCCCTGTATCGGGAATACCGTTACGGCAAGATCAAGCTGACGGTCTATCACCGCAGCGGAAACGAGGACCAGTAACTATGAACATAGCCGTCTACCCCGGCAGCTTTGATCCCATTACACTGGGACATATGGATATTATCCGCCGTGCCGCAAATTGTTTTGATAAGGTGCTGGTGTGCGTGATGGTCAACTGTGACAAAAAGCAGCCGATGTTCAGCCGGGAAAAGCGGCTGGAGCTGATCCGAAAAAGCGTCGCCGAATTCCCCAACGTAGAGGTGGAGCTGTGGAGCGGTCTTCTGGCCGACTATGCCGCAAAGAAGCAGGCAAACATTCTGGTCAAGGGTGTGCGGAACGTGACCGACTTTGACCTGGAGATGCAGATGGCGCGCATCAACAAAGGGATCCTGCCCACCCTGGAAACCGTGTTTCTCCCCGCCAGCGCGGAGTACGAGCATTTCAGCTCCACCATGGCGCGGGAGATGATCCGATACGGTCAGCCCCTGGAACAGTACGTGCCTGCCGTAGTGGCAGCGGAATTGAAAGATCGAAAGGAGTTTTAAGACCATGGAAGAGAAAGATGTACAGCGGTTATTGGATATGCTTTACGGCATGATCGACGAGGCAAAAAGCGCCACTTTCAGTTCCGAAAAGTGCGTGATCAATCGGGACGAGGCTCTGGATCTGCTGGACGAGATCCGCGGTAAGCTGCCCCTGGAGCTGAAAAAGGCCCGGGAGCTGATCGCCGCCCGCAACGACTACGTGGCAGGCGCCAAGAAAGAAGCGGAAAAGCTGATGAAGCAGGCGGAGCTGGACGCCAAGACCATCGTCTCCGAAAGCGAGATCATTCAGCAGGCGCGTCAGAAGTCCAGCGAGATCATCCATCGCGCCGAGGATCGCAGCCGCGAGCTGTATCAGGTAGCCAACGCCTACACCGAGGATGCCCTCAAGCGCACCGAGGAGGCCATTCAGTCTGCCCTGCAGGAGTTGCAGCAGTCCCGCCAGCAGTTCCGTGCCACCTCTCAGGAGCAGATGCGCGCCGCCAAGGAGTCTCTGGAGAAGAAGGGCGACCAGTAATTGATATTTTTTTGTTAAAAATGCCTAAATATCTGCTTTGAATTTCTACATTTTATACAAACACTTTTCTGCGTCATAATATTGTGGTTTTTTGTCAGACCGGACACAAAATATTGTGTCCGGTCTTCTTTTTTGTTCGTGTTTCGAACGTCCGTTTTTGTTTTTCGCCCCACAATTTTCCTTTTCCGGAAAAATCAGGCAAAAACCGCGGCCAATACAGGAAAATTTGTACTTGCAATTTCCGTTTTGATTGGATATACTGAGTCCATAAGTGGGGAAATGTGGGGTTAGTGCCCCTATTTGTGGTGAGAAATCCCACGGTTTTCCCAACGGTCTGTCGAAAAAGCAAGGAGGTGAACAGCATGACCGGTCAATACGCTCATACCATTGACGCCAAGGGTCGTCTGTTCATCCCTGCCAAGCTCCGTCAGGAGTTGGGCGACACATTCCACGTTACCGTGGGACAGGATCACTGTCTGAGTGTCTACTCTGACGAGAGCTGGGCGGCATTTATGGAGAAGCTCAAGGGCCTGAGTTATAACGAGGTCAAGCGGCTGCGGGGTCTGTTCGCCTACGGGGCGGACTGTGAACCGGACGCACAGGGGCGCATTCTGCTGCCTGCCAAGCTGCGGGAGTATGCCGATTTGGAAAAAGACGTGGTGGTCATCGGCAGCTTCGACCGTGTGGAGATCTGGAACGCTCAGCGCTGGACCGAACTGGAGAAGGCCGCCTTTGAAAGCGGCTCTTTGGAGCAGGCCATGGAAGAGATGGGTCTGTAAGCCATGGCATTTGAACACAACACCGCGGAGGATATGGCCTATGGCCACAAACCCGTCTTGCTGAATGAATGTCTGGAGGCGCTGGCCATCCGGCCGGACGGCATCTATGTGGACGGTACGTTGGGACGCGCCGGTCACTCGCTGGAGATCGTCCGCCGGCTGACCACAGGGCGGCTCATCGCCGTGGATCGGGACGAAACGGCGCTGGACGCCGCCCGGGAGCGGCTTGCGCCTTACATGGATCGGGTCACGCTGGTACACAGCAATTTTGAGCGGATCGGTGAGATCCTGGAGGAGCTGGGGCTTTCAGGTGTGGACGGTATGCTCTTTGATCTGGGGGTCAGTTCCCCCCAGCTGGACGACGCCGGGCGCGGCTTCAGCTATATGCACGACGCACCTTTGGATATGCGCATGGATCGCAGCGCACCCCTCACCGCCCGGGAAGTGGTAAATACATGGAGCTGCGAGGAGCTGCGCCGTATCCTGTTTGAATACGGTGAGGAGCGCTATGCGCCCGCTATCGCCAGGCACATCGTAAGCGCCCGGGAAGCAAAGCCTATCGAGACCACCTATGAGCTGGTGGACATTATCAAGGGCGCCATGCCGCCACAGGCTCTGCGGGAAAAACAGCATCCCGCCAAGCGTAGCTTTCAGGCGATCCGCATCGCCGTCAACGGTGAGCTGGACGCCCTGCCCCCCATGCTCAACGCCGCAGCCGACCATTTGAACGTCGGCGGACGGCTGGCGGTGATCTCCTTCCACTCGCTGGAGGATCGCACCATCAAAAAGACGATGCAGGAGCTGGCCACCGGCTGCACCTGTCCCCCCAACTTCCCCGTTTGCGTCTGCGGAAAGACGCCGAAAATGAAACTGATCACCCGCAAGCCCATTCTTTCGGGGCAGGCGGAACTCCTGTACAATCCCCGCGCACGCAGTGCAAAGCTGCGGGTCGCGGAAAAACTCTGAGGAAAGGATGTTTCCATCACATGGCAGAGAAACGCAGAACGGCCACAACTACATACGGTTCTCTCGCCTACGATCTGGACGCCATCGTTCGGGAGCGTCAACTGGAGGAAGCCGGCACCATGCCGGAGCGCCGCCAGGTTCCGACGCAGCCCAAACCCCGCACCCATGCCAAGGCAAAGGCCCGCCCCTCTCCTCTGCTGCTGGGCGGCATTGCCGTTCTTTGCTCGTTGGTACTGGTGCTGATGCTGGGTTACGTCCAGCTCACCAAGGTATCCAACCACGTCAGCGGCATCAAGAAGGAGCTCTCCGCCCTTACCGACGAGCACGTGGAGCTCCTTACCCAGTACGAAAAAGTATTTGATCTGGCCACCATCAAGGAGGTGGCGGAAAAGGCCGGTATGTCCAAACCCGGCGCCGGGCAGATCGAGTACATTGACCTGAATGGATCTGACAGCATCGTGATCTACCGTGCCGAAGCGTCCGGCGTCTTGCAGGACATCCGCTCCACGACTGCCGCGGCAGCTTCCCGTGTGCTGGAATACTTCCGTTGAACGTCTCATATATTGCAGAATAATCGTAAGGAGTAAGAAGGCGACTTCTTGCTCCTTGCTTGGTCTTTGAAAGTGCCTTATCCGACGCCGATCTGCCCCAAACAGGAGGGAAAAACGTGTCTCAAACCACCCCGAATCCCAACAGAAAAGACGCCAATATCCGCCGCGCCAACCGTGTGATCCAGACCCGCACCTTTATTCTGATGCTGGTCATGGGGATCGCGATGTTCGTGTTGCTGTTTTGCAAGCTCTACTCCCTGCAGATCACCCGCCACGAGGAGCTGCAGAAGAAAGCCATCAGCCAGCAGACCCGTTCCACGGTGGTTACCGCCAGCCGCGGCACCATCTATGACCGCAACGGCAACATTATGGCGATTTCCGCCACGGCGGAGACGGTGTTCCTCTCCCCGCTGGAGATCGACCGCGCCCTGAAGGACACGGAAAAGCCCGTCACTTGGACACGGGAGAGCGTCGCCTCTGAGCTTGGACGCATTCTTGACGTAAACGAGGCCACCATTCTCAAGAAAATGGGGCGGACCAATTCCCAGTATGAGGTGCTGAAGCTCCGCGCCGATGAGGAGATCGCCGATCAGGTGCGCCAATATATCAATGCCAACAAGCTCGTCGGTGTTTACCTGGTCACCGATGCCAAGCGCTATTATCCCTACGGAAGTCTCTGCGCCCATGTCATTGGCTTTGTCGGGGACGACAACACAGGACTTTACGGTCTGGAAGCCCGGTATGAGCAGGAGCTGGAGGGGCAGACAGGTCTGGTCATCACCGCCAAGGACAACGCCGGCAACGATATGCTCTATGAGTACGAACAGTATTTTGACGCCCGGAACGGTGAAACGCTGGTCACCACCATCGACACTACCGTGCAGTACTATCTGGAAAAGGGCATCGAGGAGATGGTAGACCGCTACGATGCGCAAAACGGGGCTGCCGGCATCGTGATGAATGCCAAAACCGGCGGTATTCTCGCCATGGCCAGCTATCCCAACTATGACCTCAATGATTTCTCTGCCGTGCAGAACGAGCGGCTTGCCAAACAGCTGGAGGAGCATACCGCCAGTCTCAGCGATCTGCAGCTGCTCCAATGGCGCAACAAATGCCTCAACGACACCTATGAACCCGGTTCCACTTTTAAGATCCTGACTCTCTCCGCCGCTTTGGAGGAGGGCGCCATTGACATGAACACCACCGTTAACTGCGGCGGCAGCATCACGGTATCCGGCGAGACCATTCACTGCTCCAATACCGCAGGTCACGGCTTGCAGACTCTGAAGGAGTCCGTGGGAAACTCGTGCAACCCTGCCTTTATTTCTTATGGTCTGAAGCTGGGCACCGAGAAATTCTATCAGTACATGAAATCCTTTGGGCTCATGTCCGGCACCGGCATCGACCTGAGCGGTGAAGCGGACGGCATCTTCATGGCACCCGACGACTTCACCACGCTGGACCTGGCCTGCTACGCCTTCGGTCAGAACTTTACCGTCACGCCGGTGGCGCTGATCTCGGCTCAGGCGGCGTGCATCAACGGCGGCTATCTCCGTCAACCCTATCTGGTGGAGGAAGTACTGGACGATGACGGCAACGTCCTCTATCAGCACGACAGCACTCCCGTCCGTCAGGTCATCTCCGAAAGCACCTCCGCCAAAGTGCGGGAATGTCTGGAATATGTGGTAGCGCAGGGTACCGGCAAAAACGGTCAGGTCTCCGGCTACCGCATCGGCGGCAAGACCGGTACGGCAGATAAAGGCCAGACCGGCGACGTGGTGGTCTCCTTCCTCTGCTTTGCACCGGCAGATGATCCCCAGGTCATTATGCTGATCACCATGGATACCCCCAGCCGTTTGACCGGCACTTACGTCTCCGGCGGCAACATGGTAGCACCCACCGCCAGCACCGTCATGTCGGAGCTTCTGCCCTATTTGGGCATTGAGCCCAGTTACAGCGCCGAAGAGCTGCTGGGCATCGACACCACCGTTCCCAACGTCATCGACCTGCACATTGACGAGGCCAAAGCGCGTCTTGCCGAAAAGGGTTTCGGGGCCAAGGTGGTAGGCAGCGGCGACACCGTTACCGACCAGACCCCTGTGGGCGGCGCCATTATCCCCGGCAAGTCCACCGTCGTTCTGTACGCCGGCAGTGAAAAATCCGATGAACCGTGCACCGTTCCCAACCTCATCGGCCGTACGCCGGCAGAGGCCAACACCGTGGTCACCAACAACGGCCTGTTGATCCGCTTCAGCGGCACCATCAACTCCGAGTCCGGCTCCGTCCGCGTTCTGAGCCAGTCGATAGATCCCGCCAAGCAGGTGGCGGCCGGCACAGTCATCACCGTCCAGCTGGGTGATATTTCCGTGAAGGACTGACATTTCAGCAAAATATTCTTTATCCTTTCCGTATATTTTTGCTATAATTAATTATTAATCATTTTTCCACGTAAGGAGGTCGGATCCATGAAACTGCAAGATCTGCTCCGGGGACTTACCGTTCTTTCCGCCACAGCGGATATGGAGCAGGAGATCACCGACGTGAGCTATGATTCCCGCCAAACCAAGCCCGGCGATCTCTTCGTCGCTATCTCCGGCTTTGCCGCAGACGGCCACAGGTTTATCCCCATGGCCGCCGAAAAGGGCGCCGTATGCGCCGTATGTGAACACGCCGCAGAGGGGATCCCCTATGTGGTGGTAGAGGATACCCGCAAGGCTTTGGCGGTGATCGGAGCCAACTGGTTTGACCACCCGGCCTGTGAAATGACCATGGTGGGTATCACCGGCACCAACGGCAAGACCACCTCCACCTACCTCATCAAGAGTATTCTGGAGCAGAAGGCGGGCGCCAAGGTGGGACTCATCGGCACCATTCAGAACATGATCGGCGATCAGGTACTCCATACCGAACGCACCACGCCGGAGTCCTTTGAGCTGCAAAAGCTGTTCCGCCGGATGTCCGATGCCGGCTGTACCCATGTGGTGATGGAGGTCTCCTCCCACGCTTTAGCGCTGCACCGTGTCTACGGCGTGCACTTTGCCGTGGCGGTATTCACCAACCTGACCCAGGATCACCTGGACTTCCACGAGACCATGGAGAACTACTGCGACGCCAAGGCCATCCTGTTCCAAAACTGCGACTGCGCCATCTATAACCGGGACGACCCGTGGTGCGAGCGTCTGCTGGATCGGAGTCTGTGCCGCCGCTTCGCCTACGGTGTGGAAAAGGAGAGCCACCTGCAGGCCAAGAACGTAAAGCTCTCCGCAAGCGGTGTCAGATACGATGCCGAGGCAGAAACCGAGTGGGCGCAGGTGGAGGTTGGCATTCCCGGCGGCTTTACCGTATATAATACGCTGGATGCCATCGCCGCGTGCTGGAATCTGGGCGTGTCCATTCAGGACTGTGCCGATGCCCTGCGGCAAAACCACGGTGTCAAGGGACGGATGGAGGTCATTCCCACACCCGGCAAAAACTACACCGTCCTCAACGACTATTCCCACACCCCCGACAGTCTGGAAAACGTGATCCGTGCCGTCAAGGGCTTCGCCAAGGGCCGCACCATCGCACTGTTCGGCTGCGGCGGCGACCGGGACCGCACCAAGCGCCCCATCATGGGCAAAATTGCGGCATCTCTGGCGGACTACGCCATCGTCACCTCCGACAACCCCCGCACGGAGCAGCCCCGGGCCATCATTGACGATATCCTCGCCGGCATGGCCGGCTATGACAACTACACCGTGGTAGAGGATCGGGTGGAGGCCATCCACTACGCCATGGATTACGCCCAGGCCGGCGACGTTATCATTCTCGCCGGCAAGGGACACGAGGACTATCAGGAGGTCGGCCACGAGAAGATCCACATGGACGAGCGGGAGATCGTGGCGGCGTACCTCTAACACGAAAGAAAGCCCTATCAAAAGGAGCATAAACTTATGAAAATGCAAATTCTGCTGGCACTTCTCGTCAGCTTTCTCGTCACCGCCGTTGTCGGCAAGCTGCTCATTCCGGCGCTCCGTGCCCTCAAGGCGGGCCAGAGCATCAAGGAGATCGGTCCCACGTGGCACCAGAGCAAGCAGGGCACCCCCACCATGGGCGGCATTATGTTCATCGCCGGTATTCTGGCGGCGGTGCTGATCGGCGGCTGGGAGGCGATGCTTGCCGGCGACTTCACCCACCTGTATATCTTTCTGTTCGCCCTGGTGTTCGGCATCATCGGCTTTATCGACGATTATCAGAAAGTGGTGCATCACCGCAACACCGGTCTGACAGCTTCTCAGAAGTTCCTGCTGCAGCTGGCCGCCGCCATTGCCTTTTTGTGCCTGATGCGCTATATCGGCGTGCTGACCCCCAATCTGTATATTCCGTTTTTCCAGAGCCATATCGTTCTGCCCTGGGTCGTCTATCTGATCTTCGCCGCCTTTGTGATCGTGGGTACGGTCAACGCCGTCAACATCACCGACGGTGTGGACGGTCTTGCCTCCACGGTGACACTACCGGTGGGACTGTTCTTTACCGTCATCGCCGTTTTGTGGGCAGATTGGAGTGTGGGCATTTTTGCCGCGGCTCTGGTGGGCGGACTGGGCGGCTTTCTGCTGTATAACCACTACCCCGCCAAAGTGTTCATGGGCGATACCGGCTCGCTGTTTTTAGGCGGCGCCGTGGCCGCCATGGCCTTTGCCTGTGATATGCCGGTGGTGCTGATCCTGGTAGGCTTCGTCTACTTCTGCGAGACCATGAGTGACATCATTCAGGTTGGTTATTTCAAGCTGACCCACGGCAAGCGTGTCTTCAAGATGGCACCGCTGCACCACCACTTTGAGATGTGCGGCTGGAGCGAAAAGAAAGTGGTCGCCGTGTTCTCTATCGTCAGTCTGCTGTTCTGCGTTCTCGCCTATATTGGCGTCTATCAGCGTTACTGGTTCTAAAGTCCGCTTTGATTTTTTTGGAGAGGAGGGAGATCATTGACCCGGGAAGAGTACCATGCCATGAAAGCGCAAAAAGAGCATAAGGCCAAAACCGAGCGCAAAAACGTGCTGGCGGGCAAGGGTTCCATCGACCTCCCGTTCCTGCTGCTGACCCTGCTGCTGACCGGCATGGGGCTTGCCATGCTGTTCTCCGCCAGCTTCCCCTTTGCCCTGTCCGAATACAATGACGCCTATTATATCATCAAGCGTCAGGCGTTCTTCGCTGCGCTGGGACTTGTCGCCATGTTCATTGTGGCCCGCTTCAACTATCAGCGTCTGCGCGGTGCGGCAAAGCTGCTGCTGGGTGTATCCTTCTTCCTGCTGATCCTGGTCATTATTCCCCACGTGGGCATCACCGTCAACCGCGCCACCCGCTGGCTGGGCATTCCCGGTGTGTTCACTTTCCAGCCCTCGGAGATCGCGAAGCTGGCGGTCATCATCTACTTTGCCGACAGTATCTCCAAAAAGCGGGAAAAAATGCTGGACTTCCGGGAGGGCATCGTTCCCTACGCCATTATTCTCGGCGCTCTTGCCGTTCTGATGCTCTTAGAGCCCCACCTGTCCGGCACCATCCTGATCGTGGGCACCGGTATCATCATGATGGTGGTGGGCGGCATGCGCAGCTGGCTGGTAGGCGTCGGCTTCGGCGGCGTGGGACTTGTCGCGGTGCTGTACGTCAAAGCGGTGGAAAAGGGCATCATCTCCTACGGCGCCAGCCGCATCACCATGTGGCACGACCCCTGGCTGGACTCCACCGCCGACGGTTACCAGATGGTACAGAGTCTGATCGCCATCGGCTCCGGCGGACTGCTGGGCGTGGGCTTCGGCAGAAGCCGCCAGAAGTTCCTGTATCTCCCCGAACGACACAACGACTTTATTTTTGCCGTAGCAGCAGAGGAGCTGGGGCTTATCGGCGCCTGCATTATCATGTTAGTCTTCGCCCTGCTGATCATCCGCGGCTTCTGGATCGCCCTCCATGCCCGTGACCGTTTCGGCTCGTTGCTGGTGGTGGGCGTTATGACCCATCTGGGATTACAGACCTTTTTGAATATCGCCGTGGTCTCCGGTCTGGTCCCTGCCACCGGCATCTCCCTTCCCTTCTTCAGCTACGGCGGCACAGCGCTTGCCTTACAGCTGGTGGAAATGGGGATCGTATTGAGTGTATCGCGGCAGATACCCGCCCCACGCAACGGATAGGAGGAAACCCGATGAAAGTAATTTTTACCTGCGGCGGTACGGCAGGTCATGTCAACCCGGCCCTTGCTCTGGCAGGTTATATGAAAACGAAACACGCCGATCTGGAGGTGCTGTTCGTGGGCACCCCCGACGGCATGGAAAAGGATCTGGCGGAAAAGGCAGGCTATCCCTATGCGGGCATTGAGATCAGCAGCTTCCAGCGCTCGCTGAAAAAGCTGCGTCACAATCTCCACACCGCTCGCACCATGGTAACCTCCCGCCGGGACGCTGACGCCATACTGCGCC
>JAZUEB010000014.1:0-25363 GCA_045639965.1 Vescimonas sp.
TAGAGCAGACTTCCACGCGAATATCCTTCTTCGTAGAACCTGTCTCAATCACATTACCGCAGGCGCATTTAATAGTAGTCTGCTGATAATTGGGATGGATTCCTTCCTTCATTGCTCTTGTTCACCCCTTTCCGGTTCACTTGTCATTTATGGTAAACCCACAAACGCAACTGTGATAATACCACACCTTACCGCAAAATGCAAGCACTTTTTTACAAATTCACCGCAGATTTTGTACGGAAGAAATACAGCAGCTTTTCACATACCGTTTTTTGCAAGACCCGCCCCAACGCCGTAGCATAGGCCTCCAGCTGCGGCCGATAGTGTTCGGCACGCGCCGCCATCTCCTGCGGTGTAATACGATCCGTCTTAAAGTCCACAATGACAAGCCCCTCAGGCGTTTCAAAGGCGCAGTCCACCACGCCCTGGAGCATGATCTCCTCCCCGGCGGCCGCCTCGTCATAGATAGACGCGTCCACCAGCAGGTCAAAGCGATACTCCCGGTAGACCTTCTCCGCATCGCACAGCCGCCGGCAAAGGGGCGATGCCAAAAAGTCCACGATGAGCCCGGTCTCCACCGCGCTCGCCTGCTCCGGCGTCATCAGATGCCGTTCTACCAATCCCGCGATCACCTGTTCCACCGCCTCGTTCTCCGGCGGGGTGCGGAAGTCCAGATACTGCATCACCAGATGTACCGCCGTTCCCCGTTCCGTAGGACGCAAGCCCTCGGCTTTCTGCATAAACTTCGGCTGCCGGAACGTAGGCGTCACAGGTGTCACCACGGTGTCGCTTCGCACTTCCTCGTCCAGTTCTCTGCCCTTCAGCGCCGTCGCCGTCACCTTGCTGGGGACGGCAGTTGTTCTTGCGTGGGGGTAGCGCCAACGCAGCGGTGCGGTATCGAAATCCTCCCTGGTTGTTTCACACACCCCGCCGTCCGCTTCCCGCTCCTCACTCATGGGATTTTCCTCCGCAAATACCTGCCAGCCGCCGTCAGAGGGTATCATCCCCATTCCCTCGATCTCACCATACCGCCGCAGGCATTCCGCCTCCGGGGTCTGCAAAAGGGGCAGAAGAACCCAGTCACCCATGCATCTGGCGCCGCTCACCGCCTCCGGCGAAACAGGACAGGAGCTCACCGCCGCCAGATCCTGCAGATGCTTCCGCGCTTTTTTCATACACTGCACCAGAATGAGCTTTTCCCTGGCACGGGTCATGGCCACATAGAGAAGCCGCAGCTCCTCCGCCTTGGTCTCCCGCTCCAGCTGCTGTGCAAGGGCCAACTTGGAGATGGTGTCGTAGCGGATATGCCGCTCCGTCCCCACCCGCTCCGTACCCAGTCCCAGCTTGTTATGTACCAGCACGGGTCGTTTCAGATCCTCCCGGTTAAACGCCTTGTGCAGGTCGCACAAAATCACGATGGGGTATTCCAGACCCTTGGACTTGTGGATGGACAGGATCTGCACACCGCCGCCGTTTTGCCGTGTGCTGAATTCCGGCGCATTATCCTCCTCCAGCAGAAGCCGCAAATGCCCCGTAAAGGCAAACAGGCTCTTTTTCTCATTGGCGCTCAGCTGTTGGGCGTAGGCGTAAAACGCCAGCAGATTGTTCCGCCGCTCCTCACCCTCCGGCATGGCGCCGAATACTGCCATGGCTCGGGTCAGGTCGTACAGATGCCACAAAAGTGTCTCCGCGCTCTCCTCCTTGGCCGCCTGACGAAGCTGTCGCAAAACGGTAAGGAACCGCGCCGTCTCCTCACTCTCATCCAGCAGCAGTGCCCCATAAAAGTCGCCGTCCTTTTGCAGTGAGCGGATCTGCGCCAGCTTGTCGGCAGTAAAGCCAAACAGCGGCGAGCGCAGCACCGAGATCAAGGGCACATCCTGCCGGGGGTTGTCGATAATCTGCAAAAAGCTCCAGATCACGGCGATCTCTACCGTGTCGAAAAAGCCGCCGCTTTCCGCTGTGCTGCACGGGATGTCCAGACGCCGAAGCGCCGCCGTAAAAGCTTTCAGCCGCGATTTAGGAGAGCGCATCAAGATAGCAAAATCCTCCGGTCGGCACGGACGCAGACTCTCCCCCTCCTGCACAGGGTAGCCCTCATCCAGCATCTTGCGAATGCGCTGCGCCACAAACTGCGCCTCGGTTTTGGTGCGGTCAAACCGCTCCTCGTCGGTATCCACCACGCTGACCAGATGAAATTCCGTCTGCGTATCGGCACGGGGCAGATAGTATTCTGCACCGAAATAGAGCTGCTCGTCTTTGCCGTAGTCCAGCTCCCCCATCTCCTGCGACATCACATTGCGGAAGATGAAGTTGGCAGCGTCCAGTACCTCCCGTCGGGAACGGAAATTCTGACTCAAAAGCACCCGCCGTGGCTGACCGTCCTCCGCGCCCTCCGTGTCACGATATGTCAGATACTTCTCCAAAAAGATACCGGGGTCCGCCAGACGGAAGCGGTAAATGCTCTGCTTCACGTCGCCCACAGCAAAAAGGTTGCGCCCCTGCTGCGAAACCGCAGCAAAAATGCTCTCCTGTACCGCGTTGCTGTCCTGATCCTCGTCCACCATGATCTCGCGGTACTGCGCCGCGATGCGCTGTGCCGTTTCGCTGGGACTGCCGTCCTCTTTTATCAGCAGCGCGATGGCGTAGTGCTCCTCGTCGAAGAAATCCATCACGTTCCGCCGGGCTTTCTCCATCTGATACGCCTGGGAGAATTCTCCTGTCAGCCGGATCAGCGCCCGCATTGCCGGCGCCATTGCCGCTAAATCTTCCCCGTACTCCTCTTGGGAAACGGCAAACAGCGCCGTCACCTTCTTCATGGCGTCCTTGCAGTTTGTCCAGATGCGTTTTGCCTGTTCTTTTCGGGCATCATCGCCCTTGATCGGCTTGAGCCGCGGGAATTCCAGGGGGAGGGTCGTCATGGTCGCCCACTCCTCACACGCCGCAAAGTGCTCCAACTGCTCCGCCACCGTAAAAAAGGCCGCTCCATAGGCTGCTGAGAGTTTCTCATCGTCAGTCATCTCTGCGGCAGTTTTTCGCAGCAGCTTCGCCCAGAAATCTGTTTTCCGCCTGATGGCGGAGAGCAGCACCGCCGTATAGGGCTCTGTCGCCGCGGTTTGCCACTGCATCTCTACCTCCCCCAGCCACTTCTGCGGATAGGGATGGCTCTGTACCTTTTCCCGTAGCTCCAGCACCAGCTCCTCCAGCGCCCGATCATCGCGGCCTGCACCCAGGGTCTCGGCAAGCTGCTCATCCTGCCCGTCCATGCGCTGATA
Organism: Vescimonas sp.; assembly: GCA_045639965.1. Classification (GTDB taxonomy): domain Bacteria; phylum Bacillota; class Clostridia; order Oscillospirales; family Oscillospiraceae; genus Vescimonas. The sequence continues at coordinate 3,273 of JAZUEB010000014.1, forward strand.
GAAGTCCTCCAGCACGCGCTGTAAAACGCGCTGTTTCAAAAGTCCCGCCTCCTGCTCGTCCAGAACGCGGAAATCCGGTGTGAAGCTATATTCCTTTACGGGCTGCAGCAAATGGATATTCTGCCGCAATATGGTCGTGCAAAAGCCGTCCACCGTGCGAATATCCGCCTGATAGACGCGGAACATCTGCCGCCGCAGATGGACATTGTCCGGCTCTGCCGCCACGCGTTTTGCGATCTCCGCTGCGATCTTGCTCCGCAGCTCTGCCGCCGCCGCCTTCGTATAGGTGATAATGAGGAACTCGTCAATGTTTGCGCCCTGCGCCATGTGGGAAAACAGTCGCTCCACCAGCACCTTGGTCTTGCCGCTGCCTGCCGCCGCAGATACCAGCAGATTGCCGCCCCGATTTTCCACAGCGATGCGCTGGGCATCGGTCAAACGGATTTCAGCCATGGCGCACCTCCCTGTCAATCGTCTGCCAGAACTTCTCCGGTTCGGTCTTCTCCAAATAACGCCGCTTATCCCGGCTCTCATCAAAGTAACACGCCGTCAAAAACGGACAGGTATCACACGCCGACTGCTGCGGTCCACGGGAGCAGGGATCTGCCTCAATGTTGCCGCTGCCGATCTCTTTTGCGATCTCATGCAGCAGCTTCTCCACGTATCTGCCCAGCTTGCCCAACTGGACCGCATCGGCAAGTCCGCCACTGAGCGCTCCGTCCTTCGTCACGCTGATGGGCAGGTAGCAGGGCGTTTCCAGAGCGCTGTGCTCCATAGCCTGCAACACTGCCGGCTCCGAAAGCACCATACCGCTGCGCCGCAGTTCTTTTTGCAGTGCAGCCTCCAGCTTCTCCTGCGTTACGTCGCGGCCCATGCGCAGGATCACGTCCCGGGCAGGGTGGTACAGTAGCCCGCAGGGTACCACCGGATAGCCGAAGTGTCTCTCCCCGGCGTTTTCCAGCGTGAACAGGTACAGCAGCATCTGAATGCCCAATCCGTACCGCACATCGCTCAGGTCAAACGCTTTTTTGCCGGTCTTGTAATCCACCACACGAAGATACAGCTTCCCGTCGTGGAGCCAGCCATCCACCCGGTCCACCTTCCCCGTCACCGCCAGCATGGTATCACCCTCGGTGATGGTAATAGCGGGCAGCTTGCCGTCCTTGCCGCCGAATCCCAGTTCAAAAGCCACCGGACGAAAATCCGACTGCCGCATCTCCGCGGCAATATTCTCTACGATGCTGTATGCCGTTTTCTTCAGGCGGGTAAAAAGATAGCGGAAGCGAGCGCTCTTCCCTGCGAAATCGTCGATCTCCTCCCGGGCATAGCGCTCCACATATTGCTCCACCAGACGCTTTAGTTCCTCAGAGCTCGCCGCGGCATAACCGCCCTGTTCCATGACTTCCCGGTTTACGTTCTCCAGCAGATAGTGAATGAACGTTCCGATCTCCGGCGCTTCAAAACCGGCGGCTTTCCTCTCCTTTGCCCGCAGACCGTACTGCATGAAGTAGGCAAAGTGGCAGGACTTCACCTGATCCATCCGACTGGCGGACATGGGTACGTTTCTGCCGTAGAGAGAGCGCACCGCCTCGGCGGACAGGTGTCCCCTCTGCATCTGACGCGCCCGTTCCATGGCGTACAGCGTCTCACAGCAGGCGGGATCCGATCCGAAATAACGCCACAGCACACCGTCCGGCTCTTTTCCCGCCAGGCCCAGCGCCGTCGCCGGCAGCTCGGCACGGTACGCACCGTCCTCCTGCCGCAGCTTCACCTGCGGAAACAGTCGTGCTACCCGCTCCACCACGAAGCTGGGGCGCAGCACTGCGCCGCTCACGTCCGTGGTGGGATAGCTGATCTGTAAAAACTCCGTCGCCTGGGCAAGGCATGCATAAATATTCTGCAATTCGTTGTCCAGCTCGTCAAAGGAAGCATCGGAAAGGCAAATATCCCGTTGCTGCAATACCGCTCTGTCCGCACTGTCCAGAATGCCCCGCTGTGTATTCACCGTGGGCAGAACATGGTCGTTTGCCCCCAGCAGGAACAGCACCTTCACGTTGTGCCGATCGTTGCGGGTGATCTCGCTGACCTTTACCTGGTCCAGCGTCGCCGGAATGGTACCCACGCTGTACTGAGTCAGTACCAGCCGCAGCAGCCGCGCGAATTCCTCGCCGCTCAGCCGGGTATCCCCCAGGATCTCCACGAACTGATCCAGCACGTCGCAAAAAACGTCCCAGAGCTGGCGGTATTCCTCTGCCAGCTGTACCTGTCCGCTTTCCAAAAGTGCTTTCGCTTTCTTCTGTAAGGTTTCCGGCACACCGGAATGCTCTGCAAAACTGTAAAGTGCTTTTGCTTTATCCTCCGCAAAAGTAACTGCTTTCAATTCCTCTGCAAGGGGCAGAAGCGGCTTACGCACTTTGTCCCGAATTCGGTTGATCTCCGCAAGCTGCGCCGTCTGCCGTTCGTTGAATTCCCTGCCGTAGCCGTCGGGATTTGCCGTCCACGGTGTCTCCCGCAGCCACATATTGCCCCGGATCTGCCAGCGGATGACGTAGTTCTCCAACAGATCACATTCCTCGTCGGTGATCCCCGCCAACCCCGTTTTGAGATAGCGGAACATCTCCTCATATTCCATGCCGCCGGTAACCGCATCCACCGCTCCCAACAGCAGAGTCAAAACAGGTTTTTCCAGAATATCGCTGCGCCGACTCAGGTAGGCGGGGATCCCGTCCCGCTCAAACACCCGCTCCAGGATCGGCGCATATTCCTCCAGATTCCGCGCCGCAACAGCGATATCTCGGTAACGGATTCCCCGCTGTGCCAGCTTGCGGATTTGGGCGCAGACGTACTCCACCTCGGAAAACGCCGTTCCCGCCTCATAAAGCTCGATCTGCGCCGTCTCCTCTTCCCAGGCGGTGTCCACCCCAAAGAAATGGCGCTCCAGATGTCCCAGCGCACCCCGGCGCTGCCCCTGCACATAGGCGATCTCGCACTTTACGCCCTGCCGCTGTGCCATCCGTACCAGACCGTCCCGACAGGCGGCAGCGTTGCGGAACAGTTCTCCGTCCTGTTTCTCGCCCAGAAGCGTCACCGTCACGTTTTCGCACTGGTAAAGCGCCCGCTCCAGCACCCGCTCCTCCAGACGGTTGAAGAAGGAAAAGCCATCCACGTACAGGTCTTTCCCCAGGAAATAGTCGGAGTGCTCCATGGCATCCGCCAGCTTCTGCATCCGGCTCCGTGCATCAAATTCACCGCTATGTAATCTGGCATCGTAGGCGGCAAAGAGCATGGCCACGTCCCGCAGCTTATCCCCCTGACTGTCCTCCATCGCTCCGATTCGCTCATACAGAACCTCCGGCGCCACGTCGTAGGCGTAAAACTCATCAAAAAGGAGCATCATCTGCTCCAAAAAGCTCACCCGTTGAGATGGTTTTCCAAACACCTTCAGCGTGGGCGCCAGCTCCTGCAAGCACCGCCGCAACGTCAGGATCTTGCCGCCGTTATCCAGTGTAAAGTCGGCAAGGCCTCCCACCTCGGTCAGCACCCGTGTGGCAAGGGAGCGAAAGCTCAGCACCTCCGCATCACGGCTGGCGGTGTCACCACAGACACGGCACAGGTCCACCTCCGCTTCATGGGAGGTATGCTCTGGCACCAGCAGGATCTGACCGCGCATCGTACGGTTTTTCTCGATGCTCTCCAGGACTCGCCGGGACTTGCCGCTTCCGGCACGACCTACTAATATCGTCAACATTCCGCTCCCTCCTCTCTTTTTCTTTATTATACTCCATTTCCATGTCCCTGAAAAGGGACAATACAAAAAACAGGGCACTTTTGTGCCCTGTTTTTTCACTTCCCCATCCATTGGCGAAGCTGCTGCCACAGCTCCACCGAGCGGAATTTCAGCACATAGCCCTCGTTCTCCTCCGTCATGAGCGAAATGTCCTCCTCTCCCAATCCCGCCGCGATAGCAGTCCGGTGCAGATTCGTTGCCGCGGTGGTACACAGCGGCGGAAACACCACACACCACCAGTTCTGCCCCTTTCCCTCGCCGATCATGAGCCGCAGCGCGGTATATTCCCCTGCCGGCAGGGCAAAGCCGTCGTACGCCTTGTGGGGAAACTCCGCCCGTTCCAATCGTACAGTCACGCCGTAGTCATAGCCCTGTGCGTTGATCTCCTCCGCCGCCAGACGTTGAATTTCCGGCAGTGCGGTACGCAGCCGTTCCTGTGCATCTTCCCTGTTCTCCGACTGTTCCAGCACATCGGTCGTAAAGTCCAATATTTTATCGCGCACTTGCAATTTCAGCGCCTGATCCGCTTCGCTGTCCGAGTTGGCAATGATGTGCAGACGTATCATTTTTCGTGCCAGATCCTCCTGCCTTTCGGCGCTCCACGCACCCCACAGCAGCGTCACCGCCAAGGCAAGCAGAAGCGCGATCTCCCAGTTCTTCCATTTTTGCATAAAAACACCGCCCATGATGGTTATTTCCTCCATCATGGACGGTATTGCTTCTTTTTATACACTTTCGGCGCAAAAAACCTGCCGTCCGTTCCCCTGAACGCCTTCACAGGCAGACCTTGCCGCTTCTTCTGTTTCAAACACGCCGAACACGGCGCTGCCGCTGCCGGACATCATGGCGTTCAGCGCACCATCTCTCAGTAGGGTGGTCCGAACGGCGAACACATCGCCCTCCGCCGGGAGTACCTCCAAAAAGGTGTTGCTCATGTTCGCGGCGATCTCCGACAGATTGCCCTGTTCCAGTTCACCAATCAGCAAATCAGTAGTTGGCACACTCGTTGCTTTCTTTTCATCTATCTCGCCGTACATCTTCCCGGTGGAAAACGCCTCCCGTGGCTTCACGATGACGTACCAACACTTGGGCATATCGGGCAGCGAAGTAAGGATTTCTCCCCTGCCCTCGCACAACACCGTACCGCCCCTCACGCAGTAGGGCACGTCGCTGCCCACCTTCGCGCCGATGGCTTCCAATTCCTCCGCAGACATCTCCGGTGCATACAGCGTCCGCAGCGCCCGCAGTACCGCCGCTGCATCACTGCTGCCGCCACCCAGACCCGCCTCGCTGGGGATGTGCTTTTCCAACGCGATATGACAGCCACCGTCGATACCTGCGAACTCAAAAAACAGCTCCGCCGCTTTGACCGCCAGATTGCGCCCGTCAGTAGGCAAATCGGCACGATCACATGCAAGTGTAATGCCTTTACACTTCTCCACGTCAAGCACGTCGCAAAGTGACGCCGAAGTCATCACCGACCGCAGCTCATGGTAGCCGTCAGGGCGCTTTTCTCCTACCTCCAAGGTAAGATTTAGTTTTGCATGGGCGTACTCTCTCATCACGCAGTCACCTCATAAAAGCAGAGCCGCTGGGAATTCCCAACGGCTCTATTATAGTACACTTTCGGGCGCCTTGCAATCACTTTACGATCTTGCGAGCTTCGATATAGTACCGCTTGTCCTGGGCATGACCCATGGAGAAGGTCTTGCGGGGGAGAACGCCATCGGCCATCACGGTCTTGAAGAGCTGATCCTTGCCCATGGCAGGCAGCAAAAAGCCCATGTTGCCCGGCTTGCTGCCCAGCTCACGGGTGACCTCGTCGCCGTGGATATAGTCCACCTCTACCTCGGGGTGTGCCTTCAGATAGCCGTCCATGAACACCTGCAAGGTGGCAACGGCCAGCTGCTTGGTGGGATGTGGCACGGTGTACATGGCATCCTTACCATTCCAGCAGATCTCAATGCTGTGACCTTCGCCCTTGCCTTCATAGAGCTCGGGATACTCAGCCTGAAATGCCGCCATAAAGTCGGCAGTGTCCACATTGAACAGCACGCGGTGAATGGGCTCAAACTGCAAAGCATCATCGTGGTTGTTCACCACCTCGACCAGCGCATAACGAGCAGGCAAAGCGAGGTATTCCTCAGGGGTCTTGCCCTTCTTCTGCTCCTCATAGCACGCCTTGGCGGTAGCCAGAGAGTGGTTGCCGTCACCCACGGCGAAGAGAAGCGGTGCCGCACCGGACAGGTTGTACTTCTCCATCTGTGCCTCGTCGGCGCAAAGCCCCTCCAGGGCATCGGCCACGGCGTCGATCTGCTTTTCGCTGAGCTTATAGCCCTTGATATGGCCGCCGCCCTGCATCAGGTCGAAGTCATAGACCTTCTCCATCGTATCGGCAGCAGCGGTCAAAGGCTCGATGACGGTCTTCTCCGGGTTGTCGATCAGCAGCATCACATGGGGCAGCTCGATAGGGGCATTCCGGCGCACACGGGCACGGGGCGGAATACGCTCCTGCACGGTGGCCTCGGTGGCACGGATCAGCGCACCGCTGCCGGGGGTAAAGTCATAGGCGTCCAGGTCCACCATGCCGACCAGACCGTGGCGGATCTTACCGTCGGACTGCTCCCGCTCAATGTACAGCAGGCTGTCTTTCAGCGTTTCAAAGATCCCCTGCTCCATATACTTTTTCATGGAGGCATTGATGTTCTCGATAAACTCGTCCACATTGGGCGCCTTCAGATTTGCCTCGGGCAGGATCAGCCGCAGGGTAGAGGGATCGTTTCCCACCTTCTTCTCCACCGCATCCCAGTATTCCGGCTCGGAGGTAAACTGGTCGCAGGCAACCACCGCCCACTTGTTCATGTCGCAATCCTTGGGCAGCAGAATATCCGCGGGATAAAAACCGAGTTTTTCAAACTTTTTATTCATAACGCTCCTCCTAAAATCGAGTAAATTTGTGCCGCATTGTTTCTATTTTGATGATACCATAATTCCTGTCTGGATTGCAATCCCCGTTCACAAAATTTTTTAGGCAATCTTACATTTTTTTGCTGAATAATTTTTGGCTTTTGCCCCAAACTAAGCATACTCGCTGAAAAAAGTTAGGAGGTAACACTTTGAAATTCATCGATAAACTTGCGCTGATTCTGGTGATCGTCGGCGCACTGAACTGGGGCGGCGTGGGGCTTTTCGGTTTTGACTGCGTGGCCTTCCTCTTCGGCGGTCAAACCGGAACCGTTGCCCGCATCATCTACTCACTGGTGGGTATTTCAGGCCTGTGGTGCATATCCCTGCTGTTCCGTGATTGGGACCACCACGATTGATAAAAAAAAGAAGCACCCCTCAGGTGCTTCTTTTTTTATCGCTTGTCAAACACCAAGTCAAAAGAATGATACCGCCGCCGCAAACCGCACCGCCGAAGTCCAGCCACACATCCTGTATCATGGGACCGCGGCCGCTGAAAATCTGAATGGTCTCGTCCAGAAGGGCCACGATCAGGCTCCCCATGGCGCTGTATGCCACGCACCATGCTGTCCCGATGGGCAGACACAGCAGTAATCGCACGCTTACACAGCCCAAAGCGGCATATTCCGTAAAATGCGCCAGCTTCCGTACAAAATGCTCCGTTACCGCACCCTCTCCAAATACAGCCTCAAAAATCGGACGCAGCAGCTCTGTCACCCAGCCGCTTTCTGCAGAGGATGTCTGTTTCGGCAGACAGGAGTTTCCCCAGATAAAGAGCACCAGCAGTATCAGCAAAATTGTAAGCGCTTTTTTTCGCATCGCCCCTCCTGCCTTTCTGTGCTTATTTTATCTGTCCTGCCGTTTTCTATTCCACCGGCTTATAGAAAAGGTCTACCAACAGAGCCGTCAAGGCCTCCTCGTCTACGTGGTACTCTATAAATTCTTCCCCGCGTATCGCGCTGCCCTCGATCTGTCGGATCGGCTTCATCTCATAGTTGACCACATCGTTTGCGATCTCCGCCAGCTGGTTAACGGTGCAGTCGGATACGATGTAATCGTTCACCTGCCCCAAGGCGTCAAAGGCAAACATCGCATCGTTGTTCACTTCTTCAATGATCCCGCTGCGCAGTCCGGCCAGATACTGCCGCTGCCGTTCCATACGGGCAAGGTTGGAGCTGTCCTCCATGCCGCTTCGGCTGCGGACAAAAGTCAGCGCATGCCTCCCCATCAGCTTCACCTGCTGTCCCTGCACCAGTGTGTCGTCAATAGCGGAAAAGTCATCCTCCACCATCACGGTCACGCCTCCCACCATATCGTTGATGGTCTGTACCGCATCCATCGTGGTAGAAATATAGTGCTGGACATTTACCTCATTCCAAAGCAGATTGGAAAACGCCTGCACAGTGTTTTCGCAGCTATCCTGCTTACCGGAGCCGTAGGTGTGAGCAAGCGCGATCTGCTGTTCCGTGGTACCGATCACCTCACCGGTCAGGCTCAGCACCGGCACATCTACCATAGTATCACGGTTGACGTGCAGCGGCGTACAGGTCTTCGCCTCATCGTCCATCACCAGCAGCAGCAGAAAGTCCGCCTGCTGCTGGTTGTTATAGCTGTCATAGCTGACCTCAGAAGCAAACTTATCAATACCGATCAGCAGCACCGTATCCACGGATTTCGGCGCATACTTTTGCCCGTTATAAACGAAATATCCCGTTTCCTGCTGTCCGGAATAACCGGGCTGTACCTCCGCCGCATCCCGGGTTTCCCAGCGATGCATGAAAAATAAACCCAGCGACACCAGCAGCAGAAACGCCAGTGTCGCTAAGGCTTTTTTCATCATTTCTTTTTTCTTATGCCGAATGTGCCGTCTTGCCATCAGTCGTGCTTCCGCTTATTCAACACGGTGATACCACCGGCGCTGGCGACCATAGCGGCGCCGAGAGCCAGCAGCGAAACGGGATCAGCAGTCTTAGGCGAAGTCGGACCGCCAATGTCGCCCTCCGTCTTCTTCACCACGATAGCAAAGGGGGACAGGTTGACTTCGTCAGATTTTTTATCCTGTTGATCCTGCGTAGCTCTGGGAACTACGTTGATCTTGAAAGAGATGGTATTGTTTACCCGGTCCACCGTAGCATCTACCACTTCCCACTTACCGTTCATATCGCTGGGTCGATGGAGCAGGGCCACAAAGTTTTTCAGAATGTAGTCGCTGACGCTAATCGAATATGTTCTGGCATGCAGGTCGTTTTTAGGGTCCTGCTCTTCATGCCCATCCGTAGTCGGCGTTGCCTCCGTATGTTTGCCGGCGCCGTTTTCGTCGCTGATACACTCATAAAAAGTAATATCAAACAGGTCGCTGACATAGATGTTGGGCACAGTGGTACCGGCACGGCGCGCCGCATTCTCCAAATCCGTCTTAAAGTTATCCAGAGGCTTTAGATCGGTCAGCAATCCGTTGTTGTTCCGAACGGCCATGACCTCCTTGTAAGCATCTTCAAGGTGCTGCTTGCTTTCCTGGGCAATGGCCTTGTAATCCGGATCGTCATCGGACATATCGCTCACCACCTGAACCATCTCGTTTTTACCGCTGTACGGGGTGATGATCAGGTCATCGTAGCAATTATCCTTCTGCTGATGGATCTCCACAACGACACTGCCGCCATCCTCTTTTTCCGTACTGATGATTTCAGCGGGATATTCAGGGTCATTTACTTTAATCGTGATTTTTTCCGGCAGCGGACTGGCTCCGGGACTTCTGTCGTAGTCCTCAGCAGCCATTACGCAGGTCGCCAGACCGGCCACCAGCATAACCACCATTAACATAGATAGAAATCTTTTCATTTTCTGCACGTCCTTTCCCATATTACCTTACCTATCTCAACAATGTGTCAGGTATTCCAAAAAATCCTCACTCCGGCGCTCAAAATACTCCCGAAAGTCCTGCCCCAGCTTCTTGGCGATATACGCCATTGCCGCATCCATGTGGGGTGCGCGGGTGGTTAGATTGTGGGTATCCGTTCCCAATACATGAATGCGTTCTCTCCGTAGCATCTGCAAAGCACGCCGCCGTACCACAGGTGTCAGGAAGAATTCCGCATTGGACTGCATCAGCACGCCGCACTTCAGCAGCCGATCCCATGTCTCATCACTTTGGAACGCCAGATAGCGCTCAATGTGGGCCAGCAGCACGGTCACTTCTCCTGCCGCTGCCATCTCACAGACCTCGCGCACCTCGTACTCGCTCCAATGAGAAAAGGGCATCTCCAAAAGCAGGACGTTGGTTCCCTCCATACACAGCTGCGTCAGCTGCTCCAAACGGCTGATGCCGGGATAATACAGCACCTCTGCTCCAAGCAGCAGCCGCGGCATACCCTCCGCCGGCAGAGCCTGATACAAGCGGTCAAATGCCGCCTGCCTTCGCTGCAAAAAATGCTCTGCCGAATTTCGGTTCGCATAGAAATGGGGCGTCAGCACCACCGTATCCACGCCTTGTGTGCGGAGCCTACCCAGCATTTCCAGGCTGTCCTGTACGTGCTGGCTGCCATCGTCTACCCCCGGCAGGATATGACTGTGAAAATCGATCATTTCTTCTCCGCAGTTTCGGTTATTTCCGTCTCATCGGTCTGATGCTGCCAGGCCCAGACAGCCTCATAGTCACCGCGTTCCGCAGCATGGGCGTACTTTCCGTAGCCGTATTTGTAGCCGTATTTGTAATACTTGTAGCCGTAGTTTTTATACTTTCCGTATCTGCCGTATTTGCTGTATTTGCTGTATTTGCTGTACTTATGATAGCGATAGCCTTTCTTGCTGTCCTCGCTGTCCGTCAGCACAAAGCCCAGCAGCTTGTTCTGCTCCAAAAAGCTCATCTTGCGCATACACTCTTTCAGGGATCCCTTGTCGGTATAATTCTCACGCACTACCAGAATCAGACCGTCCACCTCGTCCGCGATGGTCAGGGCATCTGCCACGATATTGACCGGCGGCAGGTCGATGATGATCGTATCGTAATGTTTCGCGCACTCGTCCAGCAGCTTCTTCATCTGCTCGCTGCCCAGCAGCTCCGACGGGTTGGGGGGGATATTTCCGGCGGGGATGATGTGCCAGTTTTTGATCAGATCCGATACCTGTACCGCCTCATGCAGGCTGCAAAGACCCACCAGCAGATTGGAAAGCCCCGGTTTGCCGGGGATCCCCAGCTTCTTGGCCACGCTGGGCAGACGCATATCCGCATCGATCAGCAGCGTCTTGCTGCCGGTCTCCGCCTGGGTATAGCTCAGGTTGACGGCGGTGGTGGTTTTTCCTTCGCCGCGGAACGAACTGGTCACGCCCACGATGCGGCATGGTTTCTCATCGGGCATCGTAAAGGTCAGATTGGTACGCAGCAGCTTGTAGGCCTCCGCAGCGGAGAAGCTGAGCTTATCGCACAGCATCGCACGGCTTTCCTTGTCAAATGCGATCCTGCTGCCTTTCTGTTCGTTTTTTTCCGCAGGGGCGGTTATTTTCTCACTCATTCTCGTTCCTCCCCTGCTCCTTTTTTGCGTATGCCGAATAGTAGCTCTTTGCGTCATAATAGGCATAGCTCTTCTTTCCCGTATTCTCCAAATTCGGGATGATCGCCAGGATCGGCACTTGATAGGTCTGCATCAAATATTCCTCGTCATGGATCCCATCGTCCAGCATATCGAGCAGAATAACGACCAAAGCGCTGGCCAAAAAGCCGATCAACATACCGACTGCCGTATATTTTGTATAACTCGGCGAGATACGGCTTGTATTCACAACCGCGCGGTCCACCACGCGGGCGCTGCTGCCGTCGATCAGAGAGTTGATCTTCCCGGGCAAAATATCTGCCACGGTATTGGCGATCAACGCCGCCTCCTCCGGATCATGGGAAGTCGCCGTCACGCTGAAAATTACCGTTCCGTTGACCGAGCTGGCAGACAGCATCCCCTTCAACTGTTCATAAGAATAGGGCAGATCTGCTTTTTTTATGACCTCCTCCAGGGTGCTTCGCGTCTGCATGATCACCACATAAGTATCTACCAATCTCTCTGCGCTGCCCAACTGGGAGGCATTGATGGAGAGGTTGGAGCTGCCGAAAGAAATCGAACCGTAATTCACGTACATCATCGCCGTAGACGAATACTTGGGTGAAACGAGAAAACGTGCATAGGCAAACGCCGCTCCTCCTGCCAGGATCACCGCTAAAATCAGGATCCAGACCCGATACCACAGGGCTTTTACGATCCGCAGCAGATCAATTTCATAAATGCTGTCCTTGCGTTCTTTCATTCTGTCCTCCGCTGATATCTCGATTTTATCCATTCGGATAAAAATATATGGCTATAACTTGCCGCATTATTATAAATTATACTATACCTCTTTTCTCCGAGAATTTCAAGTGCTTTTTTACTTTACATTTCCACCCCGATCCGTAAAAAAGATGACCGCTCTCGCGGTCATCCTTTTCCGTATATTTTTGTATCAGATGCGCATACACACATCCCAGGCACCCCAGATCACGTCACGCAGGTTGCCCCACTTCTCGCAGGTACCCACGCGGCGCACCTTCTTGTCGTCGGGAGCAATGGGAGCGGGCATGAAGCCCACGCCGTTGACCACCGCATCGCAGTCGATGCGGAAACTCTCGCCGTCTTTTCCCTTGACCATGACAAAGTTGTCGCCGATCTCGGTAATGGTGGACTCCAGATACACAGGCACCTTCTTAAATGCCAGCATCTCGCGCAGGAAGGAGCTGTTGGCAAGGCAGGTACCGGGGGTCACGATCAGGTCGTTCGCCATCTCCACGATGACGGGGTGCTTGCCCCGCAGAACCATCTCATAGGCCGCCTCGCAGGAGGATTGACCGCCGCCGAAGAACACGATCTTATCGCCCACGTTGTCGCCCAGCAGCAGCTCTGTAAAGCCGATGGTCTTGTCAAAGCCCTTCACCGGCAGTGTCTTGGGCACAGCGCCGGTGCAGACGATGATCTCCTGGAACTCCCGGCGCAGGGTGTTGGGTGCATTGATCTCCATGTTATAGCGCACCTCGATGCCCGCCTTCACCAGCTCCCGCTCATACCACTTCAGCAGCGCCTTGTCGGCCTCCTTGAAGGACATGGCGGCGGCGGTCACATAGATACCGCCCAGGTGATCGCTCTTTTCGAAGATGACCGGCTCATGGCCGCGCTTTTTCAGCACCAGCGCACACTCCATGCCGCCGATACCGCCGCCGATGATGGCGACCTTCTTGGGGTGATGGGTGGGCACGATCTTGTACTTGTTGTGCTGCATGGTGCTGGGGGTCAGGGCGCAGCGAGCCAAATGCAGCGAGTCGTCCAGACTCTGGGTGTTGGCGGTGCTCTTGCTCTTAGAGAAGCTGAAGCAGGCGTTGTGGCAGTTGATGCAGGGCTTGATGTCCTCCACCCGATCCTCCATCAGCTTGGTGACCCACTCCGGATCCACCAGATGCTGACGGGCCACGCCCATACCGTCGATACGACCGGCGGCGATCTCCTGGGCGGCGACCTCGGGGGTCATCTTACCGGCGCAGACCACGGGCTTGGTGGTGAACTTCTTGATGTGCTCCACCTCGGCAAGGTTGCAGTTCTGGGGCATGTATACCGGGGGATGTGCCCAGTACCAGGCGTCGTAAGTACCGTTGTCGCAGTTGAACATATCGTATCCGGCTTCCTCCAGATACTTGATGGCGCGCTCGGATTCGGCCATGTCGCGTCCGAACTCCTCGAACTCCTCGCCGGGAACAGCGCCCTGGCCGAAGCCCTTGGTCTTGGACACCACGGAGTAGCGCAGAGACACGGGGAAATCCTTGCCGCAGGCGGCCTTGATGGCCTGCACGATCTCCACAGGGAAACGATAGCGGTTTTCAAAAGAGCCGCCGTACTCGTCGGTACGGTTGTTCATGTTGGCAATGGTGAACTGATCCAGCAGATAGCCCTCATGGACTGCATGGATCTCCACGCCGTCCACGCCGGCGTGCTTGCACATCTTGGGGGGCTTGGCGGAAGCATCCACCATCTCGTGGATCTCCTCCACCGTCAGTTGGCGGGACTTCAGCTCCGGATACCAGCGGTTGGGGGTCTCAGAGGCAGAAGCGCAGGCGTATTCCACATCCAGAACAGGCTTGGCGACCTTACCGAATGGCTTGTTCTTCAGCATATCCACCATCATCTGGTTGATCGCCATGCTGCGGCCGAAACCGCCGGCCAGCTGGATAAACAGCTTGGCGCCGGTCTTGTGGAACTCGGGCATCCACTCTGCCAGCTCCTTGAACATCTTCTTGTTCTGATAGAGCCAGTGACGGCCGGGAATGCCCATGGTGTCACGGACACACTGCATACCGGGCAGCACCAGACCCACGTTGTTCTGGGCACGGTTCAGAATGTGGTGCGCCGCCTCCTTGTCAAAGTGGCAGGGCCCCAGCCAGCCGAACAGGGACGTACCGCCCATAGAGCACTGCACGATACGGTTGGGGATCTCGCAGTTGCCGATTTTCCAGGGGGTAAAGAGGGCTTCATACTTCTTGTCCATACTTTTCTCCTAACCTTTCCGTAGTTTCTGTTTCCCAATAAATGCTGTTGTAGCAATTTTACCATATTCCCAGCCATTACGCAAGAAAATTCTATTCAAAATTATCGTCTGTTTCTCCGTAGGGGTCGGCGTCCTCGACGACCCGCGTTTTCCGTAGGGGTCGATGCCCACATCGACCCGCCTTCACCTTTCACCTTTTCATTCAAAAAAATGGCACCCTCTCGGGTGTCATTTTTTGTCTTCAAAACGCCCAGTTCCCGTTCCGGAAAATCGGCACCACCTTGCCGCCCTTGCACACGGCGTCGATGTTCATATCTTCGGAGCCGATCATAAAGTCCTCGTGGATCATGGAGTCGTTCACGCCCAATGCCCGGCACTCCTCCAGGCTGCGCTTGTCAAAGTCGTCAATAGTGTCGGCAAAGCCCATACCCAGCGCCAGATGGCAGGCGGCATTCTCATCAAACAGTGTGTTGTAAAAGAGCAGCTCACTCTTGCGGATGGGACTGTCGTAGGGCACCAACGCGCATTCACCCAGATAGGCGCTTCCCTCGTCCATGTTGATGAGCTTGGTCAGAAGGTCGTTGTTCACCTCGGCCTTCCACTCCACCGCCTTGCCCTCCTTGAAGCGGATCCAGAACTTGTCGATCAGCTGACCCTGATAGGAAAGGGGCTTGGTGGCATAGACGATGCCCTCTGCCTGCCCGCGTTTGGGCGAAATAAAGCACTCCTCCGTGGGCATATTGGGGTTGAAAATGATGCCCTGTAAGCTTCTCTCGCTTCCGCCGGAAAAATGTGCCTCGGGGATCATGCCCACAGTAAAGTCCGTACCGTTCTTGCTCTTATACTGCAGCTTTTCAATATTCAGACTGTTCAGATAGTCGCAGCGTGCGTGCAGATCTCGGTTGTGCTCCTCCCACGCCTGAATGGGATCGCCGTCCATGGCACGCACCGTGGTCAGAATGGCCTCCCACAGCTTTTCCTCCGCCCGACCGGCACGCAGCTTCGGAAACAGCTTTTTGGCCCACGCCCTGCCGGGAACAGCGGCAATGCACCACTGATACTTGTTCTCTATGGCGTCGCGATAGGGCTTGATGACGGGAAAACGCTTCTGCTGTGCCTTTGCCATCTTCTCCTGGTTGATACCCTTCAAACCGTTGGGATCCTCGCTGTCCAGATAGATGCGGCAGGGCAGCTTGTCCACATAGTGCTGCCAGCGGGTAAGCTCATAGTCCTCCACCGTACCCAGGGTCTTGCCGGTGCAGTAGCGATGGTTCAGCTTTTGCAGCGGCTGATAGCTCCAATCCACCACCACTTTCTTCGCCTTGCAGCGATAGCACTCCTCTACCAGCATGGCAACGAATTCCGGCTGATCCAGATCGGCGGCAATAAATACCTCCTGCCCCGGCTGTACGTTTGCACCGACCCGGGCGATGAGTTTCGCATAATTGTGCAACACGGTTTTCTTCATAAAATCGGTCTCCTTTTTTGGCGTCTTTTCACCGATAGTATACCACTGAAAGTCGGTTTTGAAAAGCAGCTTTCCGTTTTTCCGTTTTTTATGACCCTTTTTCCCTTTTTATTCTTCCTTTTTGTACTTTTTATCTGCCTTTTTTCCCTCTTTGCATTGACGAAAAGCCGCTTTTCCGGTACAATAAAATATGAAATAGTATACCCCCATTACAGAAAAAACAGGAGGAAAAACCATGGGCAACGATATCAACGGCAGCAAGCCCACCGCGTGGAAACTGGACGAAGACAAGCTCCCCTTCAAAGTTAAGCACGGCGGTGCGCCCCGGGAAAATTTAGTCAAACTGGTCAGCCGCATTACGGACCGGATCGGTGTCAAAATCACCACAGACGACCCGGAATACTGGGGCTTAGACGGTCTTTTAACGGACGAAATGGTGGATCTGGCCCTCTGTATGAAGGTCCGCAAACCCATGACTTTTGCCCAGATGAAGACCGCCTCCGGTCTGGAAGATGCCAAGCTGCAGTCTCTGCTGGACGAGATGTCCCTGGTAGGCATTCTGGAGTATAACTGGGAGAATCTGGACGGCAAGAACCCCGACCACGAAAAGCGTTGGGTCCTGCCTCAGTTCGTCCCCGGCAGCGCTGAATTCACCAATATGCGCGCCCAGAATTTCATTGACCATCCCGAGGTCGCGCCGTTCTTTGAGCGCATGACCTTCCTGCCCCTGGAGAAGATCACCCCCATGGTGCCTCCCGGAGGCGCCGGTATCGGCATGCACGTGATCCCCGTAGAAAAGGCCATCGAGATGGAGAACACCTCTGCCGATATCGAGAAGATCTCCTACTGGCTGAAGAAGTACAACAAGTTTGCCGCCTCTCCCTGCTCCTGCCGTCCGGGACGGAAACTGATGGGCGAGGGCTGCGGCGACAACATTGACGACTGGTGCATCGCCATCGGCGACATGGCGGACTATGTGGTTGAAACGCAAAAGGGCGGCCGCTACATCACCTATGACGAGGTCATGGAGATCCTTCAGCGGGCCGAGGACAACGGCTTCGTCCACCAGATCACCAACATCGATGGTGAGGAAAAGATCTTCGCCATCTGCAACTGCAACGTCAATGTCTGCTACGCCCTGCGCACCTCTCAGCTCTTCAACACCCCCAACATGAGCCGCAGCGCCTATGTGGCACGGGTGGAGACCGACAACTGTGTGGCGTGCGGACGCTGCGTGGAGCACTGCCCCGCCGGCGCTGTCAAGTTGGGGCAGAAGCTGTGCACCAAGGACGGCCCCATCGAGTATCCCCGCCACGAGCTGCCCGACGCAGCCAAGTGGGGTCCCGACAAATGGGACATCGACTACCGGGACACCAACCGCATCAACTGCTATGAGACCGGTACCTCCCCCTGCAAGACCGCCTGCCCGGCTCACATCGCTGTACAGGGTTACCTGAAGCTGGCGTCCCAGGGCAAGTATCGGGAAGCTCTCCAGCTCATCAAGCGGGAAAATCCCTTCCCCGCGGTATGCGGCGCCGTCTGCAACCGCCGCTGTGAGGACGCCTGCACCCGCGGCACCGTGGATCAGGCCGTTGCCATCGACGAGGTCAAGAAGTTTATCGCCGCCCAGGACCTGAACGCCGAGACCCGCTTCATCCCCCCTGTCGTTACACCCACCAACCACGGTGGCTTCGACGAAAAGATCGCCATTATCGGTGCCGGTCCCGCTGGATTGTCCTGCGCCTACTATCTGGCAGAAAAGGGCTACAAGCCCACCGTTTTCGAGAAAGCTCCCGTCCCCGGCGGTATGCTGGTGGCAGGTATCCCCAACTTCCGTCTGGAAAAAAGCATCGTCAAGGCCGAGATCGATATCCTGCGTGAAATAGGCGTGGAGTTCCGCTGCGGCGTGGAAGTGGGCAAGGACGTGACCATTCCGCAGCTCCGCGAGCAAGGCTACAAGGGCTTCTACGTAGCCGTCGGTCTCCAGTCCGGCGGCAAACTGGGCGTACCCGGTGACGACGCTGAAGGCGTCATTTCCGGCATCGACTTCAGCAAACGGGTCAATCTGGAGGGCAGCGTTGCCCTCAGCGGTAAGGTCATCGTCATCGGCGGCGGCAACATCGCCGCAGACGTAGCCCGTACCGCCGTGCGCTGCGGCGCGGAAAAGGTCTCTCTCTACTGTCTGGAGGGTTATGATGAAATGCCCATGGGCGAGGAGGACCGCAGCGAGTGCGAGCGTGACGGTATCGTCATCAACGCCGGCTGGGGTGTGGTCTCCGTGGAGAGCACCGATGGCAAGGCCAGCTCCGTCACCTTCAAGAAATGCACCGCCGTCAAGGACGCGCAGGGCCGCTTTGCCCCGACCTTTGACGAGACCGTGATCGATAATGCCGACTGCACCACCGTGCTGTACTGCATCGGCCAGCGGGTGGACTGGCAGGAGCTGCTGACCGGCACCCGCGTGGAATTCCGTCCCAACGGCACCGCCGTTGCCGATCCTCTCACCTACCAGACCGCCGAGCCCGACATCTTCGTGGGCGGCGACGCCTACACCGGTCAGAAGTTCTGCATCGACGCCATCGCCGCCGGCAAGGAGGGCGCCGTCAGTCTGCACCGCTATGTACAGGGAGGCACGCTGACCATCGGCCGCAACCGCCGCGAGTTCATCGAGCTGGACAAAAAGAACGTGGCGCTTCCTTTGGACAGCTTCGACAATACCCCCCGTCAGCGTCCCGGCTACAACGAAGCGCTTCGCAAGACCTTCTCCGATGGGCGTCTCAGCTTCACCCCCGAGCAGGTCAAGATCGAGACCAGCCGCTGCCTGAGCTGCGGTGCCAGCATTGTCGACCCCAACAAGTGCATCGGCTGCGGCATCTGCACCACCAAGTGCGGCTTTGACGCCATCAAGCTCCACCGCGAGCGCCCCGAATGCAGCACCATGGTCAAGAGTGAGGACAAGCTCAAGCACATTCTGCCCTATATGGCCAAGCGCGAGGTCAAGATCCTCCTGAACAAAAAGAAGTAATGCACGAGTTAGGAGTGGTCTTCCACATCATCAGGCGTGTGGAGGAATTGGGCGCGGAGAACAGCCTGCAAAAGGTCTCCCGGGTCACTGTGGAGGTAGGGGAGGTATCCACTATCATCCCCTCCTATCTCACCGACTGCTGGAACTGGGCGGTGAAGAAATCGGAGCTGCTCACCGGCGCGGAGCTGGCTGTCGAGACGCTGCCCGCCATCACCTGGTGCAACGGCTGCAAGACCACCTATCCCACCGTGCCCCACGGCAAGATCTGCCCCAACTGCGGCAGCGAAGAGACCTGGCTGCAGCAGGGCAACGAGTTCAATCTCAAGCAGATCGAAGCAATATAGCGAAAACAGGACGGATCGCCGTCCTGTTTTTCTTTACAAATTCTGACAAACCTCTTATAATGGGGCAAAGCGAGGTGTAGGATATGAAGCTCTCTCAAACGGCGCAGGCCAGGGCAAAGCTGATTTTCTCCATGTTCATCTACGGTACCATCGGACTTTTCGTCCGCTGGATCCCCCTGCCCTCCTCCGTCATTGCCAATGCGCGGGGCGTGGTGGGCACCCTGTTTTTGCTGCTGCTCATCGCCTGCAAGCGTGACCGCCTGCATTGGGATGCCATCCGGAAAAATCTCAAATTTCTGCTGCCCTGCGGTATCATGCTTGGCTTCAACTGGATGCTCCTGTTTGAGGCGTACAACTATACCTCCGTGGCAGTAGCCACCGTGTGCTACTATCTGGCGCCGGTGTTCGTGCTGCTGATCTCTCCCCTGCTGCTCCGTGAAAAGCTGACGCCTTCCCGGTGTCTCTTCGCTCTTGTCGCCCTTATCGGCATGGTGCTGACCTCCGGCATCGTGCAAAACGGCTTTTCCGGCAGCTTCACCGGTATCTTCCTCGCCGTCGGCTCGGCGGTGATGTACGCCGCCATCGTGCTGCTGTCCAAGCTGCTGAAAGGCATCCCCTCTTACGATATCACCATCATGGAGCTGGGCATCTCCGCTATCGTCCTGCTGCCCTATAACCTCATCACCGTGGAACGCAGCGCTCTGACCTGCTCCATCGGCCAGTTGGGGCTTTTGCTGGTGGTGGGCATCGTCCACACCGGCATCGCCTACGCCCTGTATTTCAGCGCGATCCCCTATCTGCGGGCGCAAACCGCCGCTATCTTCAGCTACATCGACCCCATCGTGGCGATCCTGCTCTCCGCCCTTCTTCTGCGGGAACCTATGGATCTTTTCTCCGCCATCGGTGCGATATTGGTGCTGGGCAGTACCCTCTTGAGCGAGCTGTGGGAGGGCCGAAAAAAGAAGTAAAAAAAGAAGACCCGACCGGGTCTTCTTTTTTTATTCCATCACCGGGCGCTCATCGCCCATAAAGAACACGGCTACCGTACCGGGACCGGAATGGCTTCCGATGATCGTGCCGATATCACAAATCCGGATCTTGTCTTTCAGCTTGGGGAAACGCTCCTCCACCGCACTCCGCAGCAGCTCCGCATCGGCAAGGCATTGGGAATGGCAGATATAGCACTTCTGGTCATAGTCCCTACCGCCCTGGGCGCACTGCTCCATGGTATCCACGGTGACCTCCACCGCTTTTTTCTTGCCGCGCACTTTATCGTATGCTTTGATGGCGCCGGCAGCGTCCAGACGCATAACGGGGCAAATATTCAGCACCGTGGCGATCGCCGCGGTGGCGCCGCTGACGCGGCCGGTACGGCGGAACTGGGTCATGTTGCTGGAGAAAAACTGGTGGTGCAGCTTGTTGCGGTTATCCAGCACCCACGCTTTGCACTCCTCCAAAGTCTTTCCGGCATCCCGCAGATCTGCCGCCATATCCACCAACATACCGTAACCGGTGCTGGAGCACAGGGAGTCGATCACTTCGATCTTGCGGTCAGGATACTTTTTCCGCAGTTCCTCTGCCGCGCGATAGGCGTTGTTCACGCTGCCGGACTGTCCGGATGTAAAGGCAATATGCAGCACATCGCCTTTTTGAAGGAGCTTTTCAAAGAACTCCATATAGCCTGCCGCATTGATCTGACTGGTAGAGGGCAGCTTCCCCTGTTCCAGAAACTGATAGAAACGGGGCAGCGCTTTGCTGTCACGTCCCATGTCGTCCACATACTCCACGCCGTCGATCACGTAGGTGTAGAACAGGACAGGGATATCCCGGTCCTCCAAATAGCTGTATGGCAGGTCCACCGTCGAGCAGCAGCTTAAAATGAATTGGCGCTCCATCAGATGTCACCTTCTCGGATGATGATAGGTATATTATATCACAAATTTTTCATATTGCAAATTTACAGTGCTTTCTGTATACTATTTTTATAGAAAACAAGTCGACTCATTCGCAAAAGAGGTGTCCCCATGAAAAAATGGTTTCCCGTTTGTCTGTGCCTGCTCCTGCTTCTGACCGGATGCGGCAAATCCCCCAACCCCATCAGCGGACTCGACACAGATGAAGCTGCTCCGCCCACCTCCCAGATCTCCAATCCCTGGACGGATCACGGCACGTTAGCCGAGGCGGAAAAGACTGTGGGCTTTGAGCTGTCCGCGCCAGAAAGCATCGAGGGCTACGATGCCCCCATCTACCGCACTCTCAGCGGCGTTATGCTGGAGATCCTCTATCCCGCTGAAAACGGTGAGGTCCGCATCCGTAAGCAGGCAGCCACCGATGTGGTGGGCAACGACATCAGCGGGGATTACAACGAATATGAGGAATATGCCGCCATCGCTGCGGCGGGAGAGAATTCTGATATCACCCTCAGTGGAAATGATGGTCTATACTCCAAAGCTATCTGGACAGTGGACAGCTACGCCTACTCCGTCACCGTCGATCCGGCGATAGACGTGCTCTCCATGGCCGACCTGACCGCACAGGTCAACTGAAACATATTATTTCGCAGGGCGGGCTGACCGCAGCCCGCCGCATCTTTCCGCATAAAAAAAGAACCGCCGAAGCGGTTCTTTTTTGTTGGTTGATTAGAAGCAGCCCTGCTCCATCATAGCGGTAGCGACCTTCTTGAAGCCGGCAATGTTGGCACCGGCAACCAGATCGTAACCCAGGCCATACTCCTCGGCAGCCTCAGCGGACATGGCATGGATGGTCTTCATCATCTTATGCAGCTGCGCATCGACTTCCTCGGCAGTCCAGACCAGACGCTCGGAGTTCTGGGACATTTCCAGACCGGACACGCCCACGCCGCCGGCGTTAACAGCCTTGCAGGGAGCGCAGATGATGCCCTTCTGAGCACGCAGGAATGCCATAGCATCGTTGGTGGTGGGCATATTGGCG
>JAZUEB010000015.1:0-22075 GCA_045639965.1 Vescimonas sp.
CGCCCAGGCCGAACTGATACAGCGGCCATACGTTTGCCTTTACCTTGCCGCTCAAGGCCTCCGCATGGGTCAGCAGATCTTGCAAATACTCGCTGGCGCGGAAATAGAAGAAGTAGTAGGCGGCGATAAAGAGCAGAGACAGCAGCACCGTCACGAAGCTCTTGTTCTTCAAGTGCGACGCGATCAGCGCCACCACATAGCCCAGAATACAGGTCAGCACCAGCACAAAAAATCCCAGCACGAAGAACAGCACAATGGGCAGGATGACACTTCCCACCGTTGCCTTTCCCCAGATCCAGTAGGCCACCATCCCCGGCACCCACACGATGCCCGAGTACAGCAACCCCATGGCGTACACCCCCACCAGCCGCACGCTCAGCAGCTTCACCGGCGGGATGGGCATGGACAGCAACAGCTCGTTGTCCTTGGCGTGGTAGAGTCCTGCGTAGGTGTTGAACACATCGCCGAACACCCCCAGCAGCAGGGCGATCAGCCCCATCATGGCGAAGTACAGCCAGTCCAGCCCCATAGGAACGAGTCCGCCCACCAGCAGATTGCCCACACTCAAAAACACGCCTGCCAATATCAGGAACAGCAGCGCCATCAGCGCAATAAAGCCTATCGTACCGCCCTTGGAGCGCCGTTTTCCCTTCTTCTTATCCTGGAAATAGGTCTGGTTCAGCTCCAAAAACTGTTTTTTCAGCAATGCCTTCCACATAGCTTACTCCTCCAGCTCCAAAAACACGGACTCCAGCGAGGCGTCGCCCTTGACCTCCTCCATGGTACCGCATTTGATGAGAGCGCCGTTTTTGATGATGGCCACCTTGTCGCACAGCTTTTCCGCCACCTCAAGAACATGGGTGGAGAAGAAGATGGCGCCGCCCCGGTCGCAGATGTCCCGCATAAAGCCCTTGAGCAGATGTGCCGCCTTGGGGTCAAGACCCACAAAGGGTTCGTCCATGATCACCAGCTTCGGCTCGTGAATGAGGGCGGAGATCACCGCCAGCTTCTGCTTCATGCCGTGGGAATAGGCGGAGATGCTCTGTCCCAGGCTCTCCGTCAGCTCAAAGGCGTCGGCGTATTTGCGAATACGCTGCTGCCTCTTTTCGGCGCTGACGCCGAAGATATCCGCCACGAAGTTCAGGTACTGGATGCCCGTCATAAAATCGTACAGGTCGGGGTTGTCGGGAATGTACGCCATCTCTTTTTTGCATTCCAGCGGGTCTGCCTTGATGGACTTCCCGTCCACAAAGATCTCCCCCCCGTCAAAGGGCAAAATGCCCACCACAGACTTCAATGTCGTGGTCTTGCCGGCGCCGTTGTGGCCGATAAAGCCGTAGATCTCCCCGGGCTGAATGTGCAGGCTCAGATCGTCCACGGCCTTCTTGTCGCCGTAGATCTTGGTCAAATGCTCAATCTTCAGCATAGCGCTCCTCCAACTTCTTCTCACCGCTTTGCTGTGCGCCCAGCCTGCACAGCAGGCTCCCGATGATAAACATGATGCCGAGCCCCAGATTGACGGTTATATCCGTGTCAAATTCGCCGCCGCCCATCTGCAAAGCAGCTTCCATCACCCCGTGTACGATCGCCGCCGCCACATAGGCGATCAGGGGAACCACGATGGTCTTGATGCCAAGGGATTTCAGCTCCTTTGCACCCGCCAGAGTAAAGGGTGTGCCGGCTTCCAGCTCGTGCTTGAAGTACTTCTGCGCCATCTTGGACAAAACCACCTCACCCAGCATCAGCACAAAGCCCACCGCACAGGCGGTAAATACGCCGCCGCTTGCCATGCCGGTCTCCGCCTCCACGATGTTGTGGATGGTAACGCCGCCCAGATCGATCTTAAAGTTGCCGAACAGCTCCCAGCACACGGCGCCCACGATACAGCCCACTGCGCCCACGATGCTCAGTACGAACACGATGGTGGATAATATCTTGCCCGCCTTGGCGATCTTTTGAATGGTATGTAATGTTTTTTCCATGATGATTCCTTCCTTTCGCTTTGCTATTATATCCCCCCCAAGCCGCCGCTGTCCAGCAACTTCCGGTTGCATTTCCTTATTTTTCCCCGCAACTTCAGGTTGCGCTCGTTTTTCCGTAGGGGTCGGCGTCCTCGACGACCCGTTTTCCGTAGGGCGGGCTGACTCAGCCCGCCCACTCTGTCATTGCCACACCAGTGCGCACACTGGTGTGGCAATCCGTCTCTCCGTAGGGGCGGACGACGCTGTCCGCCCTCTTCTGTCATTCGTCTTACCCCTTCACCAGCGGCCCGATAAACGCCGCCAGCAGACCGATCACCAGCAGCGGCATCGCCAGCTTCACCAGTCCCACCACAAACAGCGCCACCAGTATTGCCGGCAGGAACAGGACAAACAAAAACGCCTTCAGCAGTCCCCACGCCGCCTTTACGGCGATCCAGCCGACCTTTCCGATCAGCACCAAAATACCAATCACAAACGCTATGGTCAACATACGCTATCCTCCTGATTTTTCTCCTCGTCAAAGCCTCCCCTGTGTAAGGGGAGGTGTCACGCCTTTGCGTGACGGAGGGGTTGTTCTTTTCACTTCTCTAACATCTGCGTCCCGCAGTCCGCAACTTTCCCGTTTTCGATCCTCACCACGCCATAGGTGCCGGTATAGCGGATACTGCCCGGGTTCATGGTATAAAGCGTCCCGTCATAGTCCATCATCGGGCGGTGGGTATGGCCGTACAGCAGCACATCCGCCCCCATCTCTTTCGCCGCATAGTATGCCCGTATGCTCTCATATTTCACGTTCCGCGTATGCCCGTGCATCATCAGGATGCGCACGCCGTCCAGTTCGATAAGCCGTTCCGGCTCATCCAAACTGCCCCAGTCGCAGTTCCCCGGCACAGCCTCCAGTTTTAAGTTTGCATAACCCTTTTGCAGGCATTCCGCGTCCGGCAGACAGTCCCCCAGAAACAGCACCGCATCCGGCTTTTCCCGCTCCACGGCAAGTCGCATAGCATCCACCGCGCCGTGGGAATCGGACAGCACCAATATCTTCACGCCATACACACCTCCCCGTTATTTTCTTCATTATAGCAGGAAACCCTTGCAAGTGCAATTTCTTTGTCCTATATTTATATCGTGAGGTGAAGTCTGATGTTCCGGCGGGAGTGACCCGGCGAGGGGTTTTCCCGGCGAGCGATTAGGGGCTTAGGGCGGGCTTGTCCCGCCCTGCACCGAAAGCGAGCCGGAAAACACCCGCCGGGGCACGACCGAGCCGGAACTACCGCTTTCCCCTTAAATGTCCTTTTGGGTACTTTTCCGACAGTGGAAAAGTACCCCGCCGGAGGCACAAAAAATGGCACCCTCTCGGGTGCCATTTTTTATTTACTTTTCAAAAAAACGTAAAACACGGATGCTCCGCGTCCACAAAGCCGGTCTCGATCTCGATCCCGTCCCCGAAGAACTGCCGCAGCAGCGTTATGAATTCCTCGGTTGCCGCCAGCACCGCCCCCTTGTTCACGTCGGCAAAGCCGTCGATGGGAAACAGCACCGCTCGGGTCTCCTCGGTGATCTTGCCCCGCTCGCTCTGCCGCCAGGTCCATCGCCGGGTCCGTACCTCATGGCCGCTGGCATAGATGGCCTCGCCAACATCCGGCACTTCCTCTTCGGTCTCACCAAAGGCGATAAAGGTGTCGCCCTCCACAGCCGGACGAACGTCAAGTCCCCCATCAATGCTGTCCAGATCGTGGGCACCGATGGGCAAATGGTATTTGATGGAGATCGCGTTCCCCAGGTCCACAATGGGATTGATGGTGGGAAATCCCTTTCCCTTGGCGATGCGGGTCAGCAGCGCCTCAATGGAGCAAAGGAATTTATTGGGGTTGATATCCAGGGCGCGGAACGCTTCGCGGTAGGGAACGATGTCCGGCGTCTCCTTGGGTTTCTTGTCGGCAAAGTACTGCTCACAGACCTTGATGTTTTCTTCCAGCATGGTCTCCAGCTCGGGGATCCTTTTGGTGTTGTCCAATCTGCGCACCGCCACCGCACCGAAACACGCCGTGGGCAGCTTGTCAAAAATAGCAGAACTGACCTTGTAGAACATAGAATCTTCTCCTTTGTTACTTTTGTTCCTTTTTGCCCTTACTTTTTTCCCTTTTTTCTTCCCATTATGGACACGAATGTACCCGTTAAAATGTCAAAATGTCCCCCACGCAGACCTCCTCCACAGGCACAGCAGCGTGGATCGCCGCCCGGGCGTGGAAGCAGGTACAATGGCACGGACACAGCCGTTTCGGGTTCTGCTTTTGCAGATATTCCACGGTTTTCGTCACGCGAGAAGTTAACTTCATCATGTGAAATCCGCCGATAATTCCGTTTATTTTCTCACTTTTGCAAACTTTTTTGGCATATTCCACAATGTTGCAGATACCGGCGTGACTGCATCCCGTGATCACCGTGATGCCGTCCTCACCGCCGTTATAGACGATGGCGCTGTCGTCCAAAAGAAAGTCCGGCTCCCAGGCGCCATTTTCTGCCATTTTTTCACCCAGCGGCCGCTTCGCCTCAAAGTCATTCCCACGGGGTATTTGTCCCAAAAAAGTAATGTGATCTGTAATTTTCACTGGAATTTTCGATAATTTCAGTTCAAAAAGTTCTTTTGCATTTTCTTTTGATAATGGCATTCCGATTTCTTCATCATCAAACTTTTTGCTCTCAAAAACTTCCGGATGGGCGTAAAGCGTCCGCTTTTCCTCACTTTTTGGCAGGAAAAGCAGGCCCCGCGTGTGGTCGTTGTGTCCGTGGCTTAAAACAACGGTATCCACCCCTGTCAGATCGATTCCCAGCTTCTCCGCATTTCGCACGAAAACGTCGGAATACCCTGTATCGAACAGGATTTTCCGCTCCCCGTCCTCGATATAGTAGCACACGCCCGGCTCGCCCAGATAGTATTCGTCAATGCGTGTGGTATTATCCGTTAAAATGGTCAGTTTCACGGCATTTTCCTCTGTTTTCGTTACTTTTCTTTGTAGTACAGTCGGCAATGGCAGTATCCCTCAAAGTCAGGATCCGCGATCTGATCCCGGAATTCCTGACACATACAGACATTTTCCGGCGTCTTCGGCAAGCGGCAGGGGCAGTAGCCCTCCTTGCGGCGCAGTCCCTCCCGGATCTTCTCCACCACCGCGGCATCTTCGTTAAATCTGATTTTCATCCCTTTGCTCCTGTTGGAACCAATCCTTGCAATACTGGGCGATGGCGGGAATCAGGTATTTGATTTCTCTGCCAGAGGTGTTGATGCAAAGGTCGTAACACGCCTTATCGCCCCACTTGCCGTCATCATACATCTGGCGGTGCTGCGAACGCGCCTTGTCCACCTGCCGGATTTTCTTTTCCAACTCCTGGGCAGACAGGTTTTCCCCCTCCGGCGCACGGTCCAGGCAGCGCTTTACCTTGGAGGCCATATCCGCATAGATAAACAGATTCAGCGGGCGGTATTCCTTCAAAATCACGTCGGCACAGCGACCCACGATCACGCAGTCGCCCTGCTTGGCAAAGTTCTCGATAATCTTGCGCTGGGCAACTGCCACGCGGATTGGCTGATCGAGGATCGGATAGATCGGTATGGCAAATCGGTGTCCAATGGTCATGGGGTACGCCGTTTCAATGCTCTTTTCCGAAATGTTTGCCACGTACTCCTCGTCAAAGCCGTTTTCCTTGGCAATCAGTTCAATGATCTCATTATCATAGCAAGGCACATTCAGCGCATCTGCCAGGCGCTTGCCCAGCTCACGTCCGCCGGAGCCGAATTCACGGTTGATGGTAATGATTTTATTCATACTCTTACTCCTTCATCAGTATTCGTAGCGGCTGCCGCCCACAAATTCGCGGACGATGGAATTCTGCGGCACATAAGGCGTATGCAGCGGCGGTACGCCCCGCACCACCTTCATCAGATCGGTCAGTCCGTGTTCCTCTAAAAACTGTGGGGTCAGTTCCTCACTGAATCGGGGGAGCTCGCTTAAATATTTTGCCAGAATACACGGCTCGTAGTCCAAAAAACTGTCGATATGGATCTCGGCGTTGTTCTTAAACGGAACGATATAGTTTACTTCTCCCCGATCCACACTCTGTGCGCGCTCTACTGTCTCCCGCAGCGCATGGCCCCGGGTATTGTAGTCCCGGATCATACGCCGTGCCACCCGAAGCTGGCTGGGGTGGACGATCTTATCATCGTTGGTGATGATGCGGGTACGGGGTGCCAC
The DNA here is from genome assembly GCA_045639965.1 of Vescimonas sp. Taxonomy (GTDB): domain Bacteria; phylum Bacillota; class Clostridia; order Oscillospirales; family Oscillospiraceae; genus Vescimonas. The sequence continues at coordinate 6,236 of JAZUEB010000015.1, forward strand.
ATAGACGCCGTTTGCAACGCCGCGGATCTTATCAAAGATCAGCGGGTTGAGCATATGGATGCCCTCAGCAATCACGATGGCATCTTTATCGCCCTGCATCTTGCGGTAACCGCCCACATTGCCGCTCTTAAAATCATACCACGGGATATCCACCTCCGCCCCATCCATCAGACGGCTGATGGTAGAAATCAGCAGATCCCTGTTCACGCAATACGGAGACTCCCAGTCCGCCTGCGCCTCCGGCGGACGCTGGTCTACGGGCAGGAAAAAGTTGTCCATGCTCAAAAGGCAGACCTTGACGCCCAGGTTCTCCAGATATTCTTTCAAACGCATCGCTGTGGTGGTCTTGCCGCTGCCGCTGGGACCCGTCAGCGCCACCACCGGTTTTTCACTGCGATTGCTCAAAATAGACGCTGCCGCGGCGCTGATCTTATCATGAAAATTCTCTTCACAGCGCAGGACAAACCTTGTCTCACTTCGCATGGCATCGTTGATGTTTTCCAGGTCGATCACTCGCATATGCGTTCTCCTTTCAACATGTTATTCTATGGGGATAGTATAGCACGAAATTCCGTTTTCGGCAAGGCACACGCAAAATCTTTCCGCTCTTTTCCCACATAAGGTTGTCCCACCGTGCATATAGTGTCCCATGAGGTGATTGCCAATGAAAAAGGCGTGGATACGGCGGAGCATCGCAGCCTTGCTTTTTCTTGCAACATCTGTGGTAACAGTTGCCACTTTGGGCAGCGACAGCTTTTCCTCCGCCGTAAAAAGTATCAGGGAATTTTGCCTGTCACCCATTTTGGTGCGCTGGGAACTGGGGGACTACTTCCGTTTGACAGACGGCTTACAGCTTCCCACCGTACTGGCACTGCGCGAGTCGCCCTTTTTACTGTCTGCACGAACGGCGATCATGGAGGAATACCGGGAGCCCGCTCGCAGCATGGAACGGGATCCGGGGGAAGCGCCCCATATTGCGCCTTCGGAAACGCCGGCCTTGCAAGTCGGCGACAACGGAGTCCCCGCCCAGACGGTGATTCCAAAAAACGCGGCAGGCTATACGCTGGTGGGCGGCGTCTACATCAAAAACGCGTCCAATAAGACGCTGGAGAGTAACGCACTGTCCGGTGAGTTTTCCGCACAGTTCAAAGAAGATGCCCCGCAGGTACTGATTCTTCACACACACGGCAGCGAGTCCTATACGCCGGCAGAGGGAACTACCTATGTTTCCACCGGAAATTACCGCACCAGCGACGCCCGATACAGCGTCATACGGGTAGGAGACGAAATCGCCGCGACGCTGTCTGCCTATGGCATCTCCGTCCTGCACGACAGAGTTTTATACGACGACCCGCTTTATGAGGGGGCATACGAACGAGCGGCAGAGGCCATCGAGGGTTATCTGGAGAAGTATCCAAGCATCACCTACGTGCTGGATATTCACCGGGATGCGGTGGAGGACAGCAGCGGCAAGCAGTATAAACTGGTATCCCGGGAGGATCCCGATGCGGCACAGCTCAGCTTTATCATGGGGAGCAATCACGAGGGCTGGGAAGAGAACCTAAAGCTTGCCGTGGCGGTATCTGCTCAAATCGCGCAGGAACACCCTACGATCATGCGCCCTATCACCCTGCGGAATTCCAACTACAACGAGCACTACACAGCCGGCTCCATGCTGATAGAAGTGGGCGCTGCCGGCAATTCGCCGGAGGAGGCCATCCGCGCAGGGCAGATCTTCGCGCAGGGTTTTGCGGAAACGATCACAAAAAAATGAGACCGTCAAGGCGGTCTCATTTTTTATTCCACAACAATTACTTGCCCTGGTTCATCTGAGCAGCGACTTCGGCAGCGAAGTCCTCCTGCTTCTTCTCGATGCCCTCGCCGGTGGCGAAACGGACAGCGTCAACGAACTTGACAGCACCCTTGGAAGCATCGGCAATATACTTCTCCACAGAGCCCTGGAACAGGTCGCCGCGGACGAACTCCATCTGCAGCAGGCAGTTCTCTTCATAGAACTTGTTCAGCTTGCCCATGACGATCTTTTCCTTGACCTGCTGGGGCTTGGCAGCCATCTTGGGATCGGCATCCATCAGAGCCAGAGCGATCTTCTTCTCCTCGGCCATGACCTCGTCGGTCACCTGCGCCTTATCCCAGAAACGGGGATTCAGAGCGGCGATCTGCATGGCGACGTTCTTGCCGATCTCGGTGGCGTCAAAGCCGCCCTCGACAGTCAGGTTCACCAGCACGCCGATCTTGCCGCCGGCATGGACGTAACCCACGGAGGTGTTGGTGTCGAACACCACGAAGCGGCGGATCTGCAGATTCTCACCGATGGACATGACCTTCTCAGGCATGGTCTCGGAGACAGACAGCTCGGTGCCGGTATACTTGCAGTTCATCAGAGCATCCACATCGGCGGGCTTGTTCTCGGCGATGGTCTTAGCGATATCCTTGACGAACGCTACGAACAGGTCACTCTTGGCGCAGAAATCGGTCTCACAGTTGACTTCCACGACCACACCCATGCCGTTTTCGCACAGGGCATAGGACATACCCTCGGCAGCAATGCGGCCGGCCTTCTTGGCAGCCTTGGCAAGACCCTTCTCGCGCAGCCACTCCACGGCCTTGTCCATATCGCCGTCGCACTCGGTCAGAGCCTTCTTGCAATCCATCATGCCCACGCTGGTCATCTCGCGCAGGGTCTTCACATCTTGAGCGGTAAAAGCCATTTTCTTTTCCTCCATATAGTAAATTGAAGGGGCAGGGACATTTCCCTGCCCCGTGTTTACGCGGTCAATATTCGAGCGAAATTACTCGGCGTCCTTTGCTTCCTCTTCAGCGGCGGGCTCTTCCACCTGCTCACCCTGACGGCCCTCGATCATGGCGTTGGCCATCACAGAGGCGATCAGCTTGATGGCGCGGATGGCGTCGTCGTTGCCGGGAATGGCGTAGTCGATCTCATCGGGATCGCAGTTGGTATCGGCGATAGCCACTACGGGGATGCCCAGACGGTGAGCCTCGGCGATGGCGTTGCGCTCCTTGCGGGTATCCACGATGAACAGGGCGCCGGGCAGCTTGTTCATATCCTTGACACCGCCCAGATACTTCTCCAGCTTCTCGATCTCGCCCATGTGCTTGATGACTTCCTTCTTGGGCAGCATATCGAAGGTACCGTCAGCCTGCATGGTCTTGAGCTGGTTCAGACGATCCACACGGGTACGCATGGTCTTGAAGTTGGTCATCATGCCGCCCAGCCAGCGGGCATTGACATAGTACATATTGCAGCGCAGAGCCTCGTCCTTGATGGCTTCCTGGGCCTGCTTCTTGGTGCCGACGAACAGCAGGGACTTTCCCTCTTCGCTGATGGAACGGACGAAGTTATAGGCCTCTTCCAGCTTCTTCACGGTCTTCTGCAGATCGATGATATAGATGCCGTTGCGCTCGGTGTAGATGTAGGGGGCCATCTTGGGGTTCCAGCGGCGGGTCTGGTGACCGAAGTGCACGCCTGCTTCCAGCAGGGCTTTCATGGATACGACGTTCTGATTTGCCATTTTTGGGTTTCTCCTTTTTGTTTTAGTTTTGTACCTCCAGCGCTCTCCTCTCTCCGGCTAACCCATCGGGGCACCGGCCGGAGATCCTGCGCTGTGCGGATTTACCGAAATATAATATCACGAGTATGCCCGGATTGCAAGGAAAATTTTGTGCATTTTTAGCTTTTTTTCAGCTTCTGCGGCGCTTTTTTTGCCGGCTTGCCGCACCATGGGGTTCAAATGCCTTATCCACCAGCAAAATGTCGTCCCCGAAGCGCTGAATGCAGTCCCAGGGAATGTAATATTCCTCTCCCCTGCCGAACAGGCCGAAGAAAAAGCTTTTGCCGAATACGATGACCGCCTTGACCGCGCCCTCCGGCACGCACAGCTCCACGTCGCCCACATAACCCATGCGGCAGCCGCTGTGCAGATTGATGACCTCTTTACGCCGCAACTCTAAAAAACGCATCAGCATAGACTCCACCTCACGGGCATTCTATGCGATGCGATGCCCGTCCTATTCCGTCTATCTTTGCCGCTTTCCGCGATACGGAATAAGCCGTCTTTGACCCGGAGATACTGTACCCGAATTAAAGTTTGGGGGCAGGAAAATGCGGGGAAAAGTGGAGATCTGCGGCATCAATACGGCAAAGCTGGAACGGCTCTCTCAGCAGGAGATGACAGCGCTGCTGCACCGGGTCAAGCAGGGGGATGAAACGGCGCGGGAGAAGCTGATCTACGGCAATCTGAAGCTGGTTTTATCGGTAGTACAGCGGTTTGCGGGACGCGGCGAGAACATGGACGACCTGTTTCAGGTGGGGTGCATCGGGCTCATCAAGGCCATCGACAATTTCGACGTGACCCAGGACGTGCGGTTTTCCACCTACGGCGTGCCGATGATCATCGGCGAGGTACGGCGCTATCTGCGGGACAACAGCGCCATTCGGGTCAGCCGCAGCATTCGGGACACCGCCTACAAGGTCCTACAGATGCGGGAAACGCTGATGAGCCAGTCGCAAAAGGAGCCCACGGTGGAGGAGATCGCCAAGGCGTTGGAGATCCCCCGGGAGGACGTGGTGATGGCGCTGGACGCCATTGTGGATCCGGTGAGTCTTTTCGACCCGGTTTACTCCGACGCCGACGACACTACCCGTCTGATGGACCAGGTGGGAGATGAAAGGAACACCGCCGAGCACTGGCTGGAACAGATCAGTCTGAAGGATGCGGTGTCCCGCCTGACGGAACGGGAGAAAAACATCCTCGCCATGCGGTATTTCCAGGGAAAGACCCAGATGGAGGTCAGCCAGGAGATCGGTATCTCTCAGGCCCAGGTCAGCCGACTGGAAAAAGCCGCCATCGCATCCATCCGGCGGGAGATATAAAAAAGAGAGCCTTGCGGCTCTCTTTTTTTGTTACTTGTTGAAGCTGTCCTTCAGAGACACGCTGCGGTTGAACACCATGTGTTCGGGGGAGCTGTCCCGGTTGTCCATGCAGAAGTAACCCAGGCGCATGAACTGGAAGGTGGGGGCATTGATACCGGTCTTGTTGGTCTGGATGTCAAATTTCTTGGCCACATCCAGCATGGATTTTTCCACCTTGCAGCCCTGCAGCACCGTCAGGCTGTCGGGATTCAGGCAGTCCAGGAAGTTCTTGTCGGGGCCATCGGGCTGAGCATCGGAGAACAAATTGTCGTACAGGCGCACCTCGGCGTCCAGGCAGTTCTCCGCATCTACCCAATGGAGGGTAGCACCCTTGACCTTGCGGCCGTCGGCGGGATCGCCGCCTCGGGAATTGGGATCGTACTCCACCTTAACCTCGGTGACATTTCCGCTTTCATCGGTCTCATAACCCACGCACTTGACCAGGTACGCACCTTTCAGGCGGCATTCCGGGCCATCGGGGGTCAGGCGCTTGTACTTGGGTACCGGCTCAGCCATAAAGTCGTCCGCCTCGATCCACAGGTTGCGGGAGAAGGTAATGGTATGGGTACCCTGTTCAGGCGCGGTGGGGTTGTTCTCTACCTCAAAGGTCTCGCTCTGTCCGGCGGGATAGTTGACCACGGTCAGCTTGATGGGGTGCAGCACCGCCATGGTTCGCTGGGCGTTGGCGTTCAGGTCGTCGCGCAGGCAATGCTCCAAGGTGGCGTACTCGATGATACTGGGGGTCTTGCCCACGCCGATCACCTCGCAGAAATTGCGGATGGAGTGGGCGGTATAGCCACGGCGGCGCAGACCGCACAATGTAGGCATACGGGGATCATCCCAACCGGAGACATATTTCTCCTCCACCAACTTACGCAGCTTGCGCTTACTCATCACGGTGTGGTCGATGCCCAGACGGGCGAATTCGATCTGGCGGGGCTTGTGGTAGGGAATGGACACATTGTTCACCACCCAGTCGTAAAGGGGCCGATGCTCCTCATACTCCAGAGAACACAGGCTGTGGGTGATGCCCTCCAGCGCGTCCTGAATGGGGTGGGCGAAGTCGTACATGGGGAATATGCACCACTTGGTGCCCTGACGGTGGTGGTTGATATAACGGATGCGATAGATGACCGGATCACGCATATTGAAGTTGCCGGAGGCAAGGTCGATTTTCGCGCGGAGGGTCATCTTGCCCTCCTCCACCTCGCCGTTTTTCATCTTCTCGAAAAGAGCCAGATTTTCCTCGATGGGACGGTCACGGTAGGGACTGGTGGCGGGGATACCGATATCGCCGCGGTTTGCCTTGAACTCCTCGGGGGTCAGCTCACAGACGTAAGCCAAGCCTTTCTTGATGAGCTCCACGGCATACTCGTAGTCCTTTTCAAAGTAGTCCGAGCCGTAGTAGAATCGATCGTCCCAGTCGAAGCCCAGCCAGTGGATATCCTGCTGGATGGCGTCTACGTACTCGGTGTCCTCCTTGGCGGGGTTGGTATCGTCCATGCGGAGATTGCACAATCCGCCGTACTTTTCCGCGGTGCCGAAGTCGATGCACAGCGCCTTGCAGTGACCGATGTGCAGATAGCCGTTAGGCTCCGGCGGGAAACGGGTGTGAACCTTCATGCCCTCACAGCGGCCACCCTCGGCCAGATCTTCATCGATAAAGTTCCAGATAAAGTTTTTGCTCTCCTCCATCTCGGGAGTCTTGATCTCTTCTGCCATATGTTTACACTCCTTGGTGTTAAAATCAGTTGTATATTATATCGTTTTTTGCGGTGGATTGCAAGATTTTTATCCCATCACACCGTAATTTCCAACAAAATTCCCTCGAAACCGTAAACGCAACTCTCATAATAGCCGTCACCGGTCACGCGAGGTCCGCTGAGGACGGCATAACCGTCTGCGGCAAGCTGTGCTGTCAGGGCACCCACCCTTTCCTTGCTTCCGACAGAGAACGCCGCATGGGCATAGCCGACGGTGCGGTCGACAGAGGCATCGGCCAAATCGGCAAGGTGCATCAGTTCCAAACGGCTGCCGCCGTCAAAGGTAAGAAAATAGGAGGAAAAGCCGGTATTGCGGTTTTCGTATCGCTCTCCCGCTGCGGCATCAAAATAGGTGGTAAAAAATGCTTTAGCACCCTCCAAATCCCTGACATACAGGGCAATATGGTCTATTTTTGTCATGGTATTTTCTCCCATTCCTCCCGCGTCAGCAGGAGATTGAGCGCCTCCAGCATGGCGTTGGGCGTCAGATGTTGGGGCAAGTCCAGCTTGCGGAGCAGTTCAGCGCGTTTTTCCACCGAATTTGCGCCGATGAGCCCCTTATCCAGCAAATCTGCCTTGGTGATAGCGGCGGTGGGCATTTTCTTCTCATCATCTATGGTTGCGCCGGCACGGCGAAGAGCATCCAGCAGCACCTCGGGCGGCATTCCCTCGACACCCAGCTTGCCCTCTTTGCCGCCCACCTTTTTCCGCTTCTCCTTGCCGTACACGTCGGGGACGTAGGCCTGCTTCACAAGGGCGGGGTCGATGGCGCCCTTGAGATAGTTGCGGATGACAAATCCGGCGCCATCCGGATCGGTGAGGAGAATGAGCCCCTGCTTTTCCGCCAGACGGCGAAAGAATGTCAGCTTCTCCCTGTCGTTGAACACGGCAAAGCCGCCGGTCTCCACCACCGTGGCGTCCACCACCTGCAAAAGGGCATTTTTGTCGTAGCGGCCCTCCACCACGATGACTTCTTTCACTCTCGGTTTCATCGCGTCCCTGCCAATTCCATCAGGAAGAGCTTCAGCTCCTCCTCGCTGTCCATGTTCTTCTCCGACTTCATACGGCGGTCCAGTATCTGCGCTTTCTTCACCGCCATAGAACACCACCCATGGCTCACCTTCCCCGCCGCCTGCAGCTTCAGCCTGGCGGGATAGTCGCTCGACATGTGCCACAGCTCCTTGAGCCAAAAACGGTCTTTTCCGCCGTCCAGCGCCATGCGGGCGGTGTAGAGCTGGCGCAGCTCCTTGCCGATGGCGGCGAGGATCACGATGGGCTCAGTCTGCATCCGCAGAAGGTCGCCCAGCACCCGGGCGGCATCGTCATACCTGCCGGCGGTGATACAGTTGGTCATATCGAACACCCGGGCATCCAGAATGGGGTCTGCCACGGCGTTGATGTCAGCCACGGTGATGCTCTGCCTCTTGGCATAGGCAGCGATCTTGTCGATCTCCGGGGCAAGGTTGGTCATCATACTGCCGCAGGTAAAGAGCAAATGCTCTATCGTGGTGCTGTCGATGTCGTGGCCGGCGGCGGCAAAGTGCTGGCGCACCCACTTGTAGAGGGCGGCGCTCTCCTGGCGGCGGAACTCCACCTCACAGACGTGCTCGTCCATGGCGGCACAGAGCTTCTTCATCTTGCCGTCCCGCTTATACTCAATGGTATCGTAAATAAAAATCAGCGTACAGTAGCCGGGGAAGTCCTCCAGCAGCTCTATCATCTGATTGCGGCTGCTCTCGTCCAGCTTGAAGATATCCAGATCGGTGACCTCTATCAGGGTACGCTCCGCCATCATGGGCATGGCCTCCGCCGTGTCGAAAAGCTCCTGAACGGAGAGTCCCTTTCCGTTCAGGCGGTGGTGGTTGAACTCCTCAAACCCGGCGGGCAGCAGGGTCTCGCGCACCTTTTGGAGCATCGTGCGGCACAGATACGCCTCCTCGCCGTAAAAGAGATAGACGTTTTGCAGCGTTCCCGCTTTCAAGTCGGCACGGAGTATTTCGTAGCCCTTATTTTCTTCCTTTTTCTGTGCCATTTACTCGCCTCCATGCACCGTGATGCGGATATGTCCGCTTCCGTCGGTGCGGTAAATTTTTGCGCCCACGGCGTCAAGCCGCAGCAGGGCTTCGGGTGCGGGGTGACCGTAGCTGTTCTCCCCCACGCTGATGATCGCCGTTTCCGGCGTGATGGCAGTCAAAAAGTCCAGACCGGATGCATTGCGGGAGCCGTGGTGGCTCACCAGCAGCGTTTCAATATCCGGAACGGGATAGGTTTCCACCAGCGCCTGTTCCGTGGTAGACGACATATCGCCGGTGATGAGTACGTCAAAATCGTCGGCGCTGCCCAAGACGGCAAGTCCCTGCTCGTTCATATCTCCCTCACCCAATGGCGGGTAAATGGTCAGCGTAAAGCCGCCTGCGTCAGTCGTAGTCAGCTCCGTCACATAGGTAATGGGGATTTTCTTTTTCTCCGCAAAGTTTTCTATCTTCTCCCGCACGCCGTACTCATCCTCGATGTCCGGCAGATACAGTCTGTCCGCCTTCACGCGGGTCAGCAGGGTCAAAAGGCCGTTGGTGTGGTCGGCATGGTAGTGTGTCACCACCACCGCATCAAGGCGGCGGATACCGAGAGCAATCAGCTCATCTGCCGCCACTGCTCCCGCCTGCACGGCGTTATTACTGCTGCCGCAGTCCACCAGCACCGCCGCCGTATCGTCATAGAGTGCTACGCTCTCCCCCTGCCCCACGTCAAGCGCCAGGACATTCAGCGCGCCGAAATTGCGGTCAAGTTCGCTAAACCAGCCGCACGCCAAAAACAGCAGGACTGTCAGCGCTGCCGCCATGCCGTATTTCCGGCGGGGATCCTTTGTCACATAGCAAAGGCCGAAAGCGGCATAGGTGAACACCAGCCACCACCTCAGATAGCGGTTGGAAAAGGATACCGAATGGTAGGGTACTTGCAGCAGCAATTCGGTCATCCACAGTACATAACGGAGCATAACCGTGGTCATCGCGGCGAGAATTTGTGCCATCTGCATGGAAATAAATCCCACAATGGCGGTCACAAAGGCGGTCATGAAGCTCCATCCCGCTGCGGGAACGATCAGCAGCGCGCTGACGGGAGAGATCAGCGCAAGAGTGTTGAAATAGTACGCTATCAGCGGCGTGGTCAGGACCATTGCCGCAAGCGTCACCGACAGATTGGCCGCAGCAAAAGAAAACAGCCAGCGGAGAAGTTTATGCTTGCCGCCTACGCGGATCGCATCATAGATCTTCCGCGACCACAGTATCATGCCAAAAGTCGCCGCAAAGCTAAGCTGTAAGCTCACCGAGGCGGCGGCATTGGGATTGCAGAGTAAAATCAACAGCAGAGCCGTGCTGATGGCGGTCAGACCATCGCTGTCCCGCTTGAAAAGCGGTGCCAGCAGCAGAAAAGTCTGCATGATACAGGCCCGTGCCACCGAGGGAGTCAGTCCCACCATACACATATAAAAAAGCAGTACGCCTATGGTAACTGCCGCACCCAGCCGTCGGTGTTTCGGCGGAATGAATAGAAGCACCAATGATACCAGAAAGGCACAGTGCAGACCGCTGACGGCGAACAGGTGGGCCAGTCCCACCTCTTTCATGGCGGTATAGTCAGCTTCGGAGATGCCGCCCTTTTCGCCGGTCAACAGGGCGATCAGCAGACCGCTGATGCGTCCGTCCGGCCAAATCGATGCAATCTTCTCCCGAAAGGCGCGGTTGACCCGCTGGGGCAGATAGCGCAGCGCTCCCGCCTCGCCATCGGTTATGGTGCAGCCGCCCTCGTCGTAGAGCAGGATATAGGTATCTCTGGCAGAAAAATAGGTGATCTCCACGCCTCTGATATTCGTTGCGTCCTGCCACCGCGCCGTACCGGAGATGTGATTGCCCGGCCGGGTATCCATCAGGTCGAGATCACCGTAGTACACCGCTTTGACCGAGGGTTTGCCGTCCAGACGCACGGTGACTGCCGTGCCGTAATCGGTAGGCTCCGCCCAGTCGATAACAGTGGCGTGAAACGACGCCGTTTCCCCGCAGTTTCGGAGAGCGGGTGTCACAAAAACCGCCTGATATACATTCTGGTACAGCAGGGCCGCACAGAGGGAAAAGGCGATCAGGATTATCCGCTTGCCCGCTTTTTTCCGACGGAAAAAACAGACGATGATACCTGCGGCGGCACAAACGGCAGCGGCATAGAGCTGCCAGCCGTCCCCGGGAAGAAGCACCGCGGCAAAAATGCCGAAAGAGAAAGAGAATGCTATCGTTGCCAAAATGCGCATGAGTTCTCCCCTCTCCGCATAATCTTACAGGATACAGTATAACAGAACTGACGGATAACGGCAAGAGGAAAACGCCCCGACAACTGTCGGGGCGTTCAGGGTTACTACATACGGCTCAGCTTGTCGTTACACTTTTGGAGGAAGCGGTCGTTGGAGATGACGGCACGGGTGTGGACGCCCTCACCGATGAGTCCTTCTTCATCAAACGCCTGTACCTTGAAGGTCACCAGCTTGCCGTTTTCGCTGACAGCAGTAGCCTCGGCGGTGGCGGTGATCTTCATTCCCACAGGGGTGGGTGCCAGATGGCTGGACTGAATATCCACGCCCACGGTGCCCTTGCCCTCCGGCAGCTCCGGCTGGATACACCACATGGCGGCACACTCCATCAGCGCCATCATAAAGGGGGTGCCCAGCACCTCCAAGCCGCCGCTGCCCACAGCCTTGGCGGTCATATCGGCGGTAACGGTCTTTTCAGCGGTATATTTCATGCCAACGGTAATCATAATCAGTTCTCCTTAAATTCCCAACTGTGTCCAAAGGTCGTTGTACAGTGCCAACGTTTCGGCGGGAAGGTTTTCATACAGGGTGCAGCGTGCCAGCACATCCTTTGGGGCAACCATGATCTCATAGACCTCCTGAGGCAATTCCTCGCCATAGGTGTCCAGATAGTATTCCGGATACCACTCCAGCGCTTCGGCATTGGGAGAGGCATACCAGATGTAGTCCATATTCCGCAGTTGGGAGTCCTTGGAGGCGATGAAGTTGATCCACTCCTCGGCCTCTGCCTTGTGCTGGGCATTTTTCAGCACACACATGGCATCCACGAACCAGTTGGAGCCCTCCTTGGGTACCACAAAGGCCAAGTCCTCGTTGTTCTCCAGCATGGTCAGATAGTCACCGGCGTAGTACATGGCGACGGCAGCGTTGCCGCCTTCCATCTTCTGGAAGATCTCGTCCATGTAGAAGCCCTGATAGACGCCGTTTTCCTTGGCGGTCTTCAGCATTTCATAGGCCTCGTTGAGCTGGGCTTCATCAGTGGTGTTGATATCATAGCCCAAGTCCAGCAGGGCTGCCGCCAGGGCGTCACGGGAGTTGCGGATCATGATGACGTTGCCGGCGTACTTCTCGTCGAACATGGCGTCCCAACTGTCGATCTTCTCGTCCACCATGGAGGTGTTATAGATGATGCCCAAAGTCCCCCAGGTATAGGGCACGGTGTATTTGTTTTCCGGATCGTAGCTCAGTCCTTTGTACTGGGAGCCGATCTTTTCAAAGTTGGGGATATTGCTGTAATCCAGCTCCGCCAGCATATCCTCGGCGATCAGGCGGCCGATCATATAGTCGGACGGCACGATGACATCGTAATCGCCGGCGCCGGTCTTCAGCAGAGAATACAGTGCCTCGTTGCTCTCCGCCGTCTGATAGTGGACGGTGATACCGGTCAGGTCTTCAAATTCGTCGATGAGGGATTCGTCGATATATTCGCCCCAACTGCACACATTCACCACCCGTTCCTCACCGCCGGCACCGCCGCAGCCGGTGAGAAGCAGGGAAACCGCCATTCCCATGGCGAGAAGCAAAGCAAGTGTCTTTTTCAATGGTTTGTCCTCCTGTTAAGTTTCTTTTCCCGGGCCTTTTCCTGCCGGACTTCCCGAACATTGATGATGGTCAACAGAATCAACACCGTCAGAAACAGCAGCGTAGAGATGGCGTTGATCTGGGGGCTGACCCGCTTTTTGGTCATGCCGTAGATGGTCATGGCCAGCGTGGGAGCGGACGAGCCCGCCGTAAAGTAGCTGATAACAAAGTCGTCGATACTCATGGTAAAGGCGGTCAGCGCGGCGGAGACGAAGCCGGGCTTGATCTCCGGCAGGATCACCTTCCAGAACGCCTGCATCCAGGTACAGCCCAGATCCTGCGCCGCATCCACCAGATTCTTATCCATCTGCCGCAGCTTGGGTCCCACGGACAGAATGACGTAGGGGATATTGAAGCCGATATGAGCGATGAGCAGTGTGCCGAAACCCAGCGTCAGCCGCGTAGGAAGATGAATCAGCGACTGCACCGAGTTGAGCCAGCCGGCAAAGCTGCCCCAGAGGTTAAAAAACGCCACAAAGAACAGGCACAGGGAAACACCGGTGACGATATCCGCGTTCATCATGGGGATATTGTTCACCGTCATCAGCGGGTCGCGGATCTTCCGGCGCATGGCGTAGAAGCCGATGGCGGCAAAGGTACCCGCCACAGTGGCGATGGCCGTGGCCAGGACGGACACCAGCAGCGTGGTATACACGCTCTGCATGATGAGCCGGTTGTGCAGAAGCTTGCCGTACCAGTCCAGAGAAAAACCCTTCCACACGGTGTTGCTGTTGCCGGCGTTAAAGGAGAAGATGATCAAAAGGAAAATCGGCGCATACAGGAAAATGCCGGTCAAAATCATCAGAAAACGGCTGCCCACACGGGCGTCGGTGCGTTTTTTCATAGCATCACCGCCTGTTCCTCGCCCTCACCGAAGCGATTCATCACCAGCATGCAGAGAACAACGATGACCATCATGACAAGACTGATTGCGGCGCCCAGTTGGGGGTTATAGGCACCGCCCAGGAACTGCTGCTCAATGAGGTCGCCCAGCAGCATCTGCGTGCCGCCGCCCAGCATCTGGGAGATGGCAAAGGTGGAGACCGCCGGGACAAATACCATGGTGATACCGGACAATACCCCCGGCATACTCAGGGGCAGGATCACCCGGCGGAATACATGGAACGTATTGGCGCCCAAATCACGGGCGGCATCTACCAGAGACAGATCCAGCTTGATGATCACCGAATAGATGGGCAAAATCATAAAGGGCAGGTAGTTATACACCATACCCAGCACCACTGCACCGGGGGTACCGATCATGTGGAAATATTTGATATCCGTGCCGAAAATGGCATTGTAGGCGGCGATCACACCGATCTTCTGGAAGAACTGGTTCAAAAGGCCGTTGTTCTCCAGAATGGACATCCAGGAATAGGTACGCAGCAGGAAGTTCATCCACATGGGCAGCATGATGAGCACCATAGCGATCTTCTGGAACCGCTGTCCCTCCCGGCTCATCACATAGCTGACGGGATAGCCGATCAGCAGGCAGATCGCTGTGGCGATGATGGCCAGCTTGAAGCTGCGGAAAAACACCTCCGCATAGGCGCCCATCTTCACAAAGTTGCCGAAGGTAAAGCCGCCTGCGGCGCTGGTAAAGGCGTAGATCACCATGATGATGATGGGCGCCACCACGAAAAGCGCCATCCACACCACATAGGGGACCGCGAAACGGGAGAGTTTAGTTTTCATCCTCGCTCTCCTCCTCTTCCAGCTCCACGCTGGCATCGCCCATCTCCTCATATTCCTCGGAGTAGGAGGAATAGTCACCGAACAGTCCGGAGTATTCGCTCTTTTTCATGATATGGAAGCCGTCAGGGTCGATCTTGACGCCCACCTGTGTCCCCACAGGGCAGTGGTCAGTGGTCTGGATCAGCCACTTGAAGCCGCCCAAGTCCACGATAATGTCGTACTGCATCCCCTTAAAGGTCACGTTGGTGACGGTTCCCACCAACTGACCCTGCTCCACGGGGACGATGTCGATATCCTCGGGACGGATGACCACATCCACCGGCTCGTTGGGGGCAAAGCCCTTGTCCACACAGGGGAACTCCCGCCGGTACATACGCACCACACCATCGCGTACCATGGTGCCGTTCAAGATATTGCTCTCGCCGATAAAGTCCGCCACGAAGGCGTTTTTCGGCTCGTTATAGATGTCCTCGGGGGTACCGATCTGCTGGATACGTCCCTTGTCCATGACCACCACGGTGTCGGACATGGTCAGCGCCTCCTCCTGATCGTGGGTCACGTAGATAAACGTGATCCCCATCTGCTGCTGGATACGCTTCAGCTCGATCTGCATATCCTTGCGCAATCGCAGATCCAGAGCGCCCAGAGGTTCATCCAATAGCAGGACCTTAGGGCGGTTCACCAGCGCCCGGGCGATAGCCACACGCTGCTGCTGACCACCGGAGAGCTGATCGATACGGCGCTCCTCAAACCCTTTCAGACTCACCACCTCCAGCATCTCGGTCACGCGCTGCCGGATCTCCTTTTCCGGCACCTTGGCGATACGAAGGCCGAAGGCGATATTCTCAAACACGTTCAGGTGCGGGAACAGCGCATACTTCTGGAACACGGTGTTGATCTGCCGTTTATGGGGCGGAACATCATTAATCCTCACACCATCGAAGGTCACGTCGCCCTCTGTGGGCGTGACGAAACCGCCGATGATCCGCAGGGTCGTGGTCTTGCCACAGCCGCTGGGACCAAGCAGTGTGAGGAATTCAGAATCATTAATATAAAGATTGACATGGTCTAAAACCAGCTCGTCGTCAAACGCCATGCAGAGATCCCGCAGGCGAATCAACTCTTTGGACATGTATCCTCCCCCGTTCCTGGTCTGAAATTTAGATAGAAATTACCGCTTTTCTCTGTCTAAACCGAGGGTCAGTTTCTGACCTGTATTCTTTCTTTGAAATTTGGTGCTTTTAATATAGTAAAAAAGTGTGAAAAAGTCAATAATATCTGCAAATTTTTTATCACCGTGGAAAAATGGGGTGTTTCTTCACGGAACGTCCCTATGTAGAGAGAAAAACTTGATGTAGGTTTGTCAATGATGTGTTACACATTAGGAAAATTGGAAAGGACTTGAGCAGGCTTTTGCCAGTTGAGGGGACGCATGGGAAAATTGTTGTAGGAACGCTCACGGACAGCGAGCTGCTTTTTGAAATCCTCAAAGG
>JAZUEB010000016.1:0-2716 GCA_045639965.1 Vescimonas sp.
GCTATCCTGCAACACCCGCAGGTGTTTTCTCCCCTGCTCATTTGCCGCCAACACACGGAGATAGGGCATTTTTTCGGGTACCTCGCACATCCCCAGCCACGCCGCCAGCATCATGCGCCGCAGACGGGCCATGGGATAGCGCTTGGTCTTGGCAATGGTCAGCAGCTCCTCCAGCGTCGTCGCCTGCCGTACCGCGTCATAAAGCCGGTGGTAGAGTCCCTCTCCGCCCGGATCATAGGCGGCAAAGTCATCCTCAGGCATAGAGCGCAGTTTCGCCAAAATAGCACGCTCACAAAATGTTATGTCTACTGGACAACTCCCCTGCTCTATCGCGTTCTGTAAAATCTCTGCGGCGTCAGGCGGCAGGTAACTTTCCACAGATTTTCCGCTTTTTATCCGTTCTCGCAGGTAGGACGCCGAGGCGATATTTTCCACCGCTTCCCCGTCGTGTTCTGCGCCGATGCGTTGTACTGTTATACATTTTATGTCAACTTGCAGCTTCCGTATTGCTTTCAAATATTCCCCCGCCAGGGTATTGTTGGGCTGTTCCAAAAGCTGTGCCGTTTCACCCAACTGTTCCGCTACCGCCATCTGTCGGGCTTTGGCATAGGTCATGCCGCTTTGCAGATGTCTATTTATAGTTGACATAATATTGTCGCTGCACAATACGTCCGTCACCGTTTGCAGGGCGTCCACGTCCCCGCACTCAGTGCCGAAGGTGATAGCATCACACCCCGCCATGTTCAGCAGTTCCACACCGCCCCGGGCAAAAGTCTCGGCGGTGGACATGGCCCACGGAGTGGGCAGTTCCAGCACCAGATCAGCGCCGCAGCGCACCGCCATCTCCGCCCGGATCGCCTTGTCCGCGATAGCCACGTCTCCCCGCTGGACGAAGTTGCCGGACATGGCGCACACCACGGTATCCGCGCCCATTTGCCGCAGCGTATCCAACAGATATTGATGCCCTTTGTGGAATGGGTTGAACTCACAAATTACACCGGTCGTCATGTCCTCACCTCCGTTTTTCTTTATTGTACCCTACCCCGCCCCGAATTGCAACTTGACTTTCCCGCAGGCCCTATCTAAAATAGGAAGCAGTATAATGAAGGAAGGTATTTCCATGAAAATTGCGCTGCTTTACGCCATGCCAAAGGAGATCGACAGCCTGATCCACGACCGTGAGCCGGACGAGATCGTCTCCGGCGTGTCATTTTACCGTCTGCGCGATAATCTCATCGCCTGCTGCGGCGGTGTGGGAAAGGTGAACGCCGCCATGGCTACCCAGCTCCTCATTGATCTGGATCACCCCGACCTCATCATCAACGCCGGTGTGGCCGGTTGCTTTGAGGAGGTTCCTATCGGCACCTTTGTATTGGTGGACAGTTTTTTGCAGCATGATGTGGATACCACCGGCTGCGGTGACCCCATCGGCATGGTCAGCACCGTGAATCTGGTGGACTTCCCCACTGCCGACCTGCCCCGCGCCAAGGCCGCCATGGACAAGACCGGCTATCCCTACCGGGTGGGCAAATGCGCCACCGGCGACTGGTTCGCCGTGGACGGTGAGCGGGCATCGTTCATCAAGGACACCTACCACCCCTTGCTCTGCGAAATGGAAGGCGGTGCCGCGGCACAGGTGTGTTACCGCAACGCCGTACCGTTCATGGCGATCAAATCCGTCAGCGACTGCCTCAACGATAATCAAAATTACTTTTTGGATTGGCCCAAGGCCATGGAGCATCTGAACGACGTGGTCATGGCCTTTGTGAATGCCATAGGAGGTTAATATGGAACGAATTGCAAGTTTTACCGTAGATCATAACGTATTGGTACCGGGTCTCTATTACAGCCGCCGGGACGGCAGCGTGGTGACCTTTGACCTGCGCTTCAAAAAACCCAACACCGGCGATCTGCTCACAAACGCCGAGATGCATTCCATCGAGCACATCATCGCCACCCTGCTCCGCAACAGTCCCGCCAGGGACGCCGTGGTCTACTTCGGCCCTATGGGCTGCCAGACCGGCTTCTATTTCCTGTTCGACAACGACCTGCTGACCATCGAGGACGCCGTGGATCTGGTGAAAAAGGTCTTTGCCGATGCCGCCGTCTATGACGGCGAGATGCCCGGCAAGAGTCCCGCGGAATGCGGTAATTATGTAAACCTCGACGTCCCCCTCGCCCGTCAGCAGTGCAAGTTCTATGCCGGTATCATCGCCGACTGGAACGTGGAAAAACTGGCATATCCGGAGAAATAAAATGAACCGTGGCGGAGCAACTCTCCGCCGCGGTTTTTTGTAGGGGCGACCCTATGTGGTCGCCCACGGGAGGCCGCACAGGGCCTCCCCTACTTTTTTCGGTAAATTCCCCAAAAAATCCGGCAAAAATTTGTTGACAAACCCGGTTTCGGCAGTTATAATAGGTAAGCCGCTTTGAATGGGTTAAAAGGGTCGGCTGCAAGGCCGAACGCCCCCGACAGCGAGTCCGTAATAAAGGAAAGGCAGGTGCAACAAGAATGCAGGCTATTATCGTGACCGGTGGTAAGCAGTACAACGTCTCCGAGGGTGACACTCTGTTCATCGAGAAGCTGAACGTTGAGGCTGGTGACGCCGTGGTTTTCGATCAGGTTCTGGCCATCGTCGATGGTGAGAACACCAAGTTCGGCACTCCCGTGGTGGAGGGCGCGAAGGTGGACGCCAAGGTCGTGAAGAACGGCAAG
>JAZUEB010000017.1:0-8217 GCA_045639965.1 Vescimonas sp.
TGAACCGCATGCTCTAGCCAACTGAGCTACGCCGCCATGTCTTCGACAGGCACGAACTAATATAACACACGAAAAAAACGTTGTCAACACCTTTTTCCCGCTTTTCCCGGGAATTTTTCATTCATCAATTTTCATTTATCCGAAAAGAAAGGCACCTTCCGGCGCCTTTCTTTTCGGATATTTTTTAATACATACCGCCCATGCCGCCCATGTCGGGAGCGGGAGCTGCGGGCATCGGGGGCTGGGGCTTGTCGGCCACCAAAGACTCGGTGGTCAGCACCATGCCGGAAACAGACGCGGCGTTCTCCAGAGCGCTGCGGGTCACCTTGGCGGGATCCACGATGCCGCCGGCGATCATGTCGCAGTATACTTCCTTGTAGGCGTCAAAGCCGAAGCCGTTTTTCCGGCTGGACTTGACCTTCTCCAGTACCACGGAGCCGTCCAGACCCGCGTTGGCGGCGATCTGACGAATGGGCTCCTCCAGCGCCTTTGCAACCATTTTCACGCCGGTCTTCTCGTCGCCGTCCACGGTTTTAAGCAGGGCGGTCACGGCGGGGATCACGTTGACGTAGATGGTACCGCCGCCGGCCACGATTCCTTCCTCCACGGCGGCCTTGGTGGCGTTCAGCGCGTCCTCGATGCGGAGCTTCTTCTCCTTCATCTCGGTCTCGGTGGCAGCACCCACCTTGATGACGGCCACGCCGCCTGCCAGCTTGGCAAGACGCTCCTGCAGCTTCTCCTTGTCATACTCGCTGGTGGTAATGCCGATCTGGGCGCGGATCTGGGAAACGCGGTCCCGGATCGCCTGCTGATCGCCCATACCGTCCACGATGATGGTGTTCTCCTTGGTTACCTTCACCTGGCGGGCGCGGCCCAGCATATCAACGGTGGCGTCCTTCAGCGTCAGACCCAGCTCCTCGCTGATGACCTGACCGCCGGTCAGAATGGCGATATCCTGCAGCATCTCCTTGCGGCGATCGCCGAAGCCGGGTGCCTTGACGCACACCACGTTCAGTACGCCCTTCAGCCGGTTCACCAGCAGGGTGCTGAGGGCTTCGCCCTCCACGTCCTCGGCGATGATAAACAGCTTCTTGCCGGACTGAAGCATCTGCTCCAGCAGGGGCAGAATGTCGGCGATAACGGAGATCTTCTTATCGGTGATGAGGATGTAGGGATCGTCCACCACGGCCTCCATCTTCTCCATATCGGTGGCCATATAGGGGGTAATGTAGCCCCGGTCGAACATCATGCCCTCCACGACCTCGCTGTAAGTCTCGGCGGTTTTGGACTCTTCAATGGTGATGACGCCGTCGGCGCTGACCTTCTCCATGGCCTCGGCGATCAGCTTGCCGATGGTCTCGTCGCCGCTGGACACGGTACCCACGCGGGCGATGTCCTCGGTGCCGTTTACCTTCTGGCTCTGCTCGCGGATGGCGGCAACGGCGGCGTCCACGGCCTTGGCCATGCCCTTCTTCATCACGATGGGATTGGCGCCGGCGGCCAGATTTTTCAGACCCTCGCGGATCATGCTCTGGGCCAGAACGGTGGCGGTGGTGGTTCCGTCACCGGCCACGTCGTTGGTCTTGGTGGACACCTCACGCACAAGCTGTGCGCCCATGTTCTCGAACGGATCGTCCAGCTCGATCTCCTTGGCGATGGTCACACCGTCGTTGGTGATCAGGGGCGTACCGAACTTCTTGTCCAATACCACGTTGCGTCCCTTGGGACCCAGCGTGACCTTTACAGTATCTGCCAGCTGATTGACGCCGGCCTCCAGTGCCTTGCGGGCTTCTTCCCCGCGCAGAATGATCTTTGCCATTTTACTTGCCTCCTATAATTTGAGATAAAGGGGTACAGGGGCGATGTCCCTGTTTTGCCACCGAAAGGTGGCAAAAAATTTTAATTATTCTTCTGACGACATGTGCGTCAGAAAAATCCCACGACTCAGCCGCCGTGGGCGGCGACACCCAGAGAACGATTTCTCCTGGGTGAGGGGGATATACAAGGGGGACGCTGTCCCCCTTGTAAGAACTTTACTCAACAATCGCTAAAATGTCAGACTGCTTGACGACGATGTACTCCACGTCCTCCAGCGTCACCTTGGCGCCGGCGTACTTGTCGGCGATGACCTTGTCGCCCACCTTGACAGCCATGGTGTCGGTCTTGCCGTCCACAGTGCCGCCGGGACCTACGGCGATCACCTCCGCCACGGAGGGCTTCTCCTTGGCGCTGGCGGTAAGAATAATGCCGCCCTTGGTGGTCTCCTCGGCCTCGGTCATCTTCAGAACGACGCGGTCAAAAAGCGGTGTCAGTTTCATGTGTGTTGCCTCCTTATATTTTAACTAGAAAAAACAAAATCAGCGTTAGCACTCAAAAGCGCGGAGTGCTAACGCTGATTATCATACCATATTTTTCCCCGTTTGCAAGGGGGAAAAAGGAAAAAAAGGAAAAGTTCACAAAAAGATAAAAATTAGACTTCCCTTGCCGTGGCGTTGCAGCTGCACCCCTTGGGCCCGAAGAAATGCACCTTGCCTGCTGCCGGCTTAATGACTACATCGCTGTTGGTCACGCATTCGCCGTCCAGACAGGTGACGATATCGCTCTTCTCCGAGTGGATGCGGATGACGGAGGGGGTGTAGTGGTGAATAAACTGGGGGAACTTGCGGTATTCGCCCTTGGAGTAGCCGTTTACCATCTTTACAAAGGTGGCATGGTTGACTCGATCGATCACCAGCGTGTCCAGTACGCCGTCGTTCATCTTTGCCTCCGGCACGGGCATAAAGCCGCCGCCGTAGTAACGCCCGTTGCAGACCGCTACCAGCGCATAGTCGCCCTCTTTGATCTGGTCGTCTACCATCACGGTCCAGTGGTTGTAGATGGGCTTGAATACGAAGTTTATCATCAGGGAGTAGACGTAGCTTGCCTTGCCGTCCAGCAGAGGGCTTTCGCTGTATTTATGCACGTCCGCCGCTACCCGTGCGTCCAGACCGGAGCAGGCGATGGTCAGGGCGATGCGGCCGTTGACGTCAATAGCGTCCAACGGAAAGACTTCGCCGTCCCAGAGGTTTTCCGCGTCGGCAAATTCGGCGGCTCTGTCGCCGAAATTCTTCAAAAAGTCGTTGCCGGTGCCCACGGGGATCACGGTCATGGCGGCGTTATCAAAGCCGACGATGCCGTTTGCCACCTCATTCACCGTTCCGTCGCCGCCGCAGGCGTAAAACCGCAGCTCCTCGCCGGTCTTGCACAGCTCCCGGGCCAGCTCCACGGCGTGACCCTGCCGCTTAGTCAGAATGCACTGCACGTCAAGCCCGTGCTCCTGCCGCAGACGCTCCGCCATGGCATAGATCTTCCGGGTGCTGTCGGACTTGCCGGCGGTGGGGTTGATGATAAAAATATGTTTCATAGAAGTTTCCTCCTATTTTTTCCGTAGGGGCGGGGCTCTGCTCCGCCCGCAAAATGATCGCTTCCCCGTTTTCTTCGTAGGGACCGGCGTCCTCAACGGCCCGTATTTTGCTATTGTACCAGTCCTCGCAAAAAAGAAAATGAACAAATTGAAAATTCGCGCATAAAAAGCATGTGAAAAATTTTATACTTTGCCGTACATAAATACGTCGCACTTGATCATACCGTTGTACAGCTTGCGCTTCTTGTCCGCCTGTTTGCCGAAAGTGCGCTCAAACTCCGTGTGACTGGATAAGATCAGCGTCCGCCAGCCGTCCGGCAGCGTGCGCCACACCTTGCCGAATTGCCGATACAGCGCCTCGGCCTCCTGCTTTTCCAACAGCCGCTCGCCGTAGGGCGGATTGGTTACCAACTGCCCGTATTGGCTGTCACGGCGGAAGTTCGTCATGTCTGCCACCTCGAAGCGCACCGCGTCCTCCACGCCGGCCTTCACCGCATTGCTCCGGGCGATCTCCACCGCGTGGGGGTCGATGTCGCCGCCCCAGATGTCGTACTTGCCGTGGAACTCCTTGTCCTGCGCCTCCTCGCAGGCGGTCAGCCAGCTCTCCACGGGAATAAACCCCCACTTCTGTGCGGCAAAGCTGCGCTCAAGACCCGGTGCCCGGTTTTTTGCGATCAGCGCTGCCTCAATGGGGATCGTGCCGCTGCCGCAGAACGGGTCGCAAAACGGATCCCGCCCCCGATAACGGCTGAGCGTTACCAGCGCCGCCGCCAGCGTTTCCCGCAAAGGCGCCTCCACGCCAACAGCGCGGTACCCCCGTTTGTAAAGACCCTCGCCGCTGGTATCCAGACACAGGGCGACCTTATCCTTAAAAATCGAAAACCGCACCTGATATGTTTTCCCCGTCTCGGGAAACTGCTCCATACCGTAGTGCGCCTTCATCCGTTCCACCATGGCTTTTTTGATAATACTCTGGCAGGCGGGCACTGCGTGGAGCTGACTGGAGATGGAGTAGCCCTTCACCGGAAACGCCGCGTCCCGGGGCAGATACTCCTCCCAGGTAACGGCGCGGGTACCCTGAAACAGCTCCTCAAAGCTCCGGGCTTCAAACTCGCTGAGCACCATCAGACAGCGGGCGCCGCAGCGCAGATTGATGTTCAGCCGTGCGCAGTCGTCCAGGGACCCGCGGCACAGAATGCGCCCGTTTTCCACCTGCACATCGGCAAGTCCCAGACGCTTCACCTCGTCGCCCACCAATTTTTCCAGCCCCAGCAGACAGGGAATCAAATAAGTAGCCATCGCAAACCTCACAGTCTTTTCTCGAATTTCAGTATAGCGCGACAAATTTCGAAGTGCAAGGGAAAAAATGAGTAGCGCAATGCAAAAATATAGGGTATAATAGCCATGTAAACTTCAAGTTGCGCAAAAATTTTGTGTCTGCAACTTCAAGTTGATAGACAAACGTCGAAAAAGCGCTAATATGGTACCAAAGAGAAACGGAGGAACGTACATGGCATTTGGTCAGCAGCTCCAGGAAGTGCGCCGCAAGGCGGGTCTGACGCAGGAGGAATTTGCCGAGGATCTGCAGGTGAGCCGTCAGGCGGTGAGCAAATGGGAGTCCGGCAAGGGCTATCCCGAAATGGAAAAGATCCTCTATATCTGCAAGCGCTACGGGGTTTCCATGGCGCAGCTTTTTGAAGAGGAAACGCCGCAGATCCCTGCCGAAGAGACCACCCAGTTGCCCAAGCGCGGTCTGCATACCTCCGTCAACTCTTTTCTCAACAACCTTTCGCCGAAGAACAAGTATCTGGCCGTCGGTGCGCTGATAAGCATCGCGGTGCTGGCTCTGTTTATCGGCGCCTGCCTGAGAGGAGGTACCCATGACATGACATTGTATATCTGGATCGGTGCCATCGTTCTGTTCGGCATCATAGAGGCGGCCACGGCGGGCCTGACCTCTATCTGGTTTGTGCTGGGCAGTATCGCGGGGTTGATCGCGGCGATCTGCGGCGGTAAGATCTGGCTGCAGGTGGTGCTGTTCTTCGCGATCTCCATCGCGGCGCTCATCGCTACAAGACCGCTGGTCCGCCACTTCAACGAGCACGGCACCCAGCCCACCAACCTGGACACGGTCATCGGACAGATGGCCCGGGTCACCGAGGTCATCGACAACAGCGTCCCCACCGGCGCGGTGTATATTCAGGGCAAGACCTGGTCCGCCCGCAGCGAGGACGATGTGGACATTCCCACCGGTGCCATGGTCACCGTGGTGCGGATGGAGGGCGTCAAACTGTACGTAAGATAACCGGTATCATACATTAAAAAATAGGAGGAAAAAATTATGGGTCCCTATATCGCGTTAGGCGCACTTGTCATCATCGTGCTGATCGTTATCATCAGCAATATCCATGTGGTCCAGCAGTCCAAAGCCTATGTGGTGGGGCGTTTGGGGGCTTTCCACAGCGTCTGGGGTACGGGCCTCCACGTCAAAATGCCGTTCATTGAGCGCGTGGTGAAGAAGGTCTCCCTCAAGGAGCAGGTGGCGGACTTCGACCCCCAACCCGTTATCACCAAGGATAACGTCACCATGCAGATCGACACCGTTATCTACTTCCAGATCACCGACCCCAAGCTGTACACCTACGGCGTGGAGTATCCCATGAGCGCCATTGAGAATCTCACCGCTACCACCCTGCGTAATATCATCGGCGATATGGAGCTGGATCAGTCTTTGACTTCCCGCGACATTATCAACGCCAAGATGCGCAGCATTCTGGATGAGGCCACCGACCCCTGGGGCATTAAGGTCAACCGCGTGGAGCTGAAGAACATTCTGCCCCCCAAGGAGATCCAGAACGCCATGGAAAAGCAGATGAAGGCCGAGCGTGAACGCCGTGAAAGCATCCTGCAGGCAGAGGGTCAGAAGGCAAGCCAGATCCTGGTGGCGGAGGGTGAAAAGCAGTCCGCCATTCTCCGCGCCGATGCCGCCAAGCAGGCGCGCATCATGCAGGCGGAGGGCGAAGCCGAGGCCATCATGAAGGTCCAGCAGGCCATGGCAGATTCTTTGAAGCTGCTGAACGAGTCCGCCCCCAACGATCAGGTCATCAAGCTCAAGGCTTTGGAAGCCATGCAGAAGGTGGCAGACGGTCAGGCCACCAAGATCATTATCCCCAGTGAGCTGCAGGGTCTCGCCGGCCTTGCCGCCGGCGTAGTGGAAGCGACTAAGGACAAATAAGAGGGTGTAGGGGCGGACGACTCTGTCCGCCCTTTTTTCAAAGGAGAGCTTTATGCGAAAAAAAGAGCCGAAAGAGGAACGCTTTGTCTCTGTCTATGAGCAGGATTTCATCGAGGTGCTGATCGACCGGAAAACCGGCGTCAACTATATGGTGTACGCCGATGAACACGTCACGCCCCTCTATGACCGGGACGGCCATATTTTGGTCACACCGATCCCGCATGAATTTCCAAACATAGAAGAATGACCGGGAGGTACATACCATGGCCAAAGAAAAACGCTTTCAGCGCATCTACAAACAGGGCGGACTGGAAGTCTGTGAGATTTTGGTGGACACAGAGACCGGCGTCCAGTATCTGTTTCGTGCCAGCGGCTATGCCGGTGGTCTGACGCCCCTGTTGGACGCACAGGGTAACGTGGTCGTTACCCCGGTGCACCGCACCCCCAAAGGTCCCGAATTTTGAGTAGGGGCGACCCTTGCGGTCGCCCGCCTTTCAATTCGTCGGCAAAAATCCATTTTGCCGGACACAATCAATTTTCTTTTCCCGAAAGGAGTCCATCCATGAGCGCTACTACCATCACCATGCACCGCTATGCCAGCGGCGATTTGCAGGAGATCGCCAACCAACTGTGGAAAGACCTGCCCGATATGGCGGAGCTGATCGGCATCCGCACCCACGGCAACGCGGACAGCCGCGCCATCCTGCTCAGCTGCGAAAAGTATTTTTTCCGCAACGGCAGCTACGCCAGCCTGAACGTGATGCTCACGGAATTTGACGGTGTCCAAACCGCGGATATCGTGGGCAGCGGCGGCGGGGAGGGGCTGCTCAATATCAGCTTCTTCGCCAACTCGGACTTTGCCGGAGGCGCCGAAAAGGTTTTGAAAAGCTATGGTTTTACCACCGTGGAAAAGACGGATTAAGGTGGGAACACCCGGTGTAAAACGGGAAAATAGGCCATAAAAAAGTACAAAAAGTGACATAAAAAAGTACAAAAAGTAGGGTATTTTTGTAATATGCGCTAACAAATTGTGAAAAGGGACAGAACGCGAGTTTACAATTTGTTAAAACAGTCAAAATTTCCGACAAGAACTTGACAAAATCTTAACGATAAGCTAAAATGATAAAACCATAATTTTGAGGAGGTAAATCTCATAATGGAAAAGAAGAGTACGAAAGTTGCGTACCTGGTAGCCTGTGCAGTCGTTATCGTGCTGCTGGTGATCCTGGGCGTAACGTACAAGGATGCTCCCATTATCATTGAGGATGCATCTACTCCCTTCGCAGGTACATTCTGGTCCCTGCTGGGTCCCATCGTGGCAATCGCTCTGGCTCTGATCAGCAAGGAAGTGTATTCTTCCCTGTTCTTCGGCTGCCTGGTGGGTGCCCTGCTGTACACCCAGTTCGCTCCCTGGGAGACCATCGTCGCTCTGATCGGCGCTGACTACGGTATCGTTTCCGTTCTGGCCGACAGCTACGACATCGGTATCATCTGCTTCCTGGTGATGCTGGGCGTGATGGTTGACCTGATGAACAAGGGCGGCGGCTCCGAAGCTTTCGGCCGTTGGGCGACCAAGACC
>JAZUEB010000018.1:0-5091 GCA_045639965.1 Vescimonas sp.
CCGGTACCCATCTTCTCCACTTCCTGCTTGACCTTGGGGGAGATAGCGCGCTCATAGCAGGGAGCGGCATACTGCATGGGAGCAAAGATCACGGCGTTCTTGGCGTCGCACAGGGTGTCGCCGGTCTTGACCTTATCCATCTTGCCGATGGCGCCGATATCGCCGCAGCAGATCTCCTTGATCTCCTCGCCCTTCTTGCCCTTCATGGTGTACAGACGGCCCAGCTTCTCGGTGTTGCCGGTGGTGGGGTTGTACAGCGCCATATCGCTGGTGACCTTGCCGCGGATGACCTTTATCATGGAGTACTTGCCGTACTGGTCAGAGATGGTCTTGAACACCAGAGCGGCGGTAGCGCCGTTGGGATCGCAAGCCACCTCCACGTCGCCGTCCTTCTCATCCTTGGCAAGAACAGCGGGCATATCGGTAGCGATGGGGCACAGGTCCACGATGGTCTGCATCAGCATATCCACGGCCATGCCGGTGACGGCGGAGCCGCACAGCACGGGGCAGACGCTGCCGTCACGCACGCCGATCTTCAGACCCTTGGCCATATCGGCAGCGGACAGCTCCATGGTATCAAAGAACTTCTCCATCAGCTCCTCGTCAGCGCCGGCGGCGGCTTCCATCAGCTCGGCACGGGCAGCTTCCACTTCGTCAGCCACCTCAGCGGGGATGGGGCACTCGCCCTTGGCGTTATAGGCCTTGTTGTGCAGCAGGTCGACCACGGTGGTCACGGCCTTGTTGCCGTCCACCACGGGAACGACGATGGGGGCGATGGCGGTGCCGAACTTGGCCTTGATGGCTTCCAGTGCGGAAGCGTAGTCGGCGTTGGCCTCCTCCACACGGTTGATGAAGATCATGCGGGGCTTCTTGCCCAGCATCTTCCAGGTGCGCTCCATGCCCACGCTCAGGCCGTCCTTGGCAGCGCCCACGATGACCGCGCACTCGGCGGCGGCGATGGCGGACACAGCCTCGCCGGCGAAGTCGAAGTTGCCGGGGGCATCCATCAGGTTGATCTTCACGCCCTTGTAAGTAACAGGTGCGAATGCCAGAGAAATGGAGATCTGACGCTTGATCTCCTCTGCATCGTAGTCGCAGGTGGTGTTGCCGTCGGCGGTTTTGCCCAGACGGTCAGCGCCCTTGGTCATAAACAGCATCTGTTCGGCCAGAGAAGTCTTGCCGGAGCCACCGTGACCCAGCAGGGCGATGTTGCGAATGTCGTTAGCGGTCATAATGAGTTTCTCCCTTCCTTTGATCAGCGTGACACTTTCTCACGCAAATGCTCAACGCTACGATTATATCTTATTTTGTCCTATCTGACAACAGCAAATTTCAAAAAAATCCGCATTTTTTGCGTAAAAAACAGACAGGGGCGGAAATCCGCCCCTGTCTGTGGGTCAAAAGTGTTTCACCGAGCCGCTGAGCAACAGGGTGGGCAGCAGCCACAGCACACCGTAGATCAGCATATACAGCGGCGTCAGCGTTCCGTAGCTTGCTGTCGATGTCAGATAATAGGTCAGCAGCAGTCCTGCCGCACCGCCCAGATAGCTCAGGATCATAGACAGGCGCACGGCACGGGCCGCGCGCTTTGCCCCGATAACAGTCTCCGTCAGGGGCATCAGTCCCTCGCGATAGAGCAGGGTGTAGGGCTCCTCACCAGTCTGTTCAACGGCATCGCTGAGCGCCAGTCGGGTGCTGACATCGGGATAGATCGGCTTGCAGTCTACGCCGAATTTCCGCTTCAGCAATCCCGGCGTCACGTTGCCGCTGCGTACCGCCAGAACCGGCGGCATATGGGCACGCTTCAACGCCTGCAGCGCCCACTCCACGTTGCGGGACGGCTGATATTTGATGACGAAGATGGCGCCCAGTACGCCGTCCACCGCCAGAAATACGCCTGTCTGCAGCTTCAGGTCATGGGGCAGATCCACATGGCGTTTCCGCATAAAATACAAACTGCCCATCATAACTGTTTCGCCGCGAATGGTGGCGGAGATACCGCCTTCCTCATGGAATTCCAGATTTTCTGCCTTGGTGCGGAAGCCGCCCTCGGCGGCAAGCTGCTGGGCAAAGAGATCGTAGAGCTGGCTGTGTGCCGTGCCGGTCATAGTGGCTGCGTAGGACAGCATCTTGCGCCGTTCCTCCCCGAACACCTTGTAGCCGTTGAATTCCACCGTTCCCGGCGGAAACAGATCCGCCTCCGTCAAAACCAGACGGCGGCATCGGTTCAGCGCCTTGACGCCGGCGTAACCCGCCACGGCGCAGCCGCTGCGGGACAGCCTGTGCTGCAATCGCGAGAGCACCAGCGTCGACTGCAAAGGCAGCGCCAGCGGCACCGCCGCACACAGCATGGCCGACCAGATCCACAAAAAGCGTTCCATGCACTGCCCGGAGATGGTTACCACCCCCGCCAGGACCGTGGCGGCGGCAAGAAGCAGCGGCACGGTATAATTCTGCCACGCCGATGCCGGGTCGATTTTGTCCGACAGGTGATAAAAGCCGCTGCGTTTTCCCTTTTGCTTGCAGGCGCCCACCGGAATCACAGACGCCATATAGGGCGGATTTCCACCCATGTTGGCCAGATGGAACGCCTCCCGCCGCGCATTGGCACGCTGCAGAAGTCCCCATTGGCAAAGCCAGATCATGACCGCGGCACAAATCGCAAAGGGCACGTTGCCCAGGTCGTCGGTCAAGGCGCCCCACACGCAGTTGGCAAGAGTCACTGCCGCAGTCACAGCCGCAGCCAGTTCACAGCCGACCCTGCCGTTTTTCAGCTTCTCCGCTGCGCTGCGCCATACATCCATGGAAAAAAGTGCTGTGATCAGCAGCAGTCCGCCCAGTACGCTGCACCGCAGCAGATGGTCAGACCACCAGATGGACGGCAGCAGTTCAAGAACATCCAGCACCGTCAACACCAACAGTACCAGCATCGGTACCGACGATACCACCAGTGAGTGACGCAGATGCTTGCAGCGCCGCCGCTCATAGCGGGCAATGGAGTCACTGTCCGGCTCCGGTTCCGGATACTCTGCTCTCTGCTCCTCCGGTTCTTCCCAAAGCCGCTCCGTATCCTGGGGTGCCCGTTTCCTTCTGGTCCGACGGTGGGGCAGGATCCCCTGCAGGCGTTCTTTCAAAGGTGTCTTGGGCGGCAGGATCCCATCCTCATTCTCCGCCAGTGTCTGATCCACCGTGTCCCGCATCACGTCCCGGATCAGTACACGATCCGGCGGCGTGTTGTCCCCGGGCGAAAGCTCCTCCCTTTCAGGCGGAACGAAAGGCGACTCTTTTTGCAGCGGGACCTCCACAATATCGATCTTCGGGATCCGCCGGGTATCCGTCAGCAGATTCGGTTTCTTTTCTGTTTTTCTGTTCAGGCAGGTGGGTACAGCTCTCCTGACCGTTTCCTCCGCCCCGGATTCTATCTCCGTTTGGACAGGCTGCGCCGCACCGGCGCCGTATTCTGCCAGAATCGACTCCAGTGTATATTCCTCACCCTCTACCGGCTGCATGTTCTGCAGCAGTCTGGCGGTTTGGGTCAGGGTCTCGTATAGGCGCTTGTCCTGTTCGTTTGCCATAAAAAACCAATTACCTTCTCTGTCTTACTGCTTCGTACAGTAAAATCGCTGCGGCGGCACTGGCGTTGAGGGAAGAGATCTTCCCCCGCATGGGAATACTGACTAAAAAGTCGCAGTTCTCCGCCACCAGACGGGTCATGCCGTCTCCCTCACTGCCGATCACAATGGCACAGGGGCCTTTCAAGTCTGCCTCATACAGCGTGGTATTTCCGCCGGCTGCCGTGCCGAAGATCCACACGCCCTGTTTTTTCAGGTCTTTCAAGGTGGCGGAAACGTTGGCGACCCGTGCAACGGGCATATAGCTCACTGCACCGGCGGAGGTCTTTGCCACAATGGCGGTCAAGCCTGCGCTGCGGCGCTTGGGAATAATGACGCCGTGGGCACCGGCACACTCCGCGGTCCGCAAAATCGCACCCAGATTGTGGGGATCGGAGATTTCGTCACACACCACCAGAAGCGGTTTTTCTCCTTTGGCGGCAGCACTTTCCAGTATGCTCTCCACGCTGACATATTCCCGCACCGCGGCAAGGGCGATCACGCCCTGATGGGAGTGGGTCCGGGACATATTGTCCAGCTTGCGCTTGTCCGCATCCACCACCACGATGCCGGCTTCCCTGGCCTTGGAGGCGATGTGTCCCAGCGTTTTATCGGTTTCCCCTTTCAGCAAATAGATCTTGTCGATGGCTGTTCCCACCCGCAGCGCCTCAATGACCGCATTGCGTCCCTCGATGATCCCGTCGGCTTCCGCTTCCGCTTCCGGCAAGGGCTTTCGTGTTTCGTTCTCTTTCATGGTAGGTACCTCAGTCTTTTTATAACAATACAAAGTAATTATAGCATACTCTATCTCCGGAATAAAGCACCATTCATAGAAATTTTACACGAATTTCATCCGTTGCTCCCTTGTGAGCAGTCCTCTTTTGTGATATACTGCCTTTACAATTAGGAAAAGTACCGACCCGTGGAGGTTTTTTATGGCAAATAACAATAACAAGCCCAACAACAAAAACAACAAGCCCGGCAAAGCCCGGGGTGTTATTACCCTGATCGCCTGGGCGCTGGTGCTGACGGTGGTGCTGAATTATTTTACCGCTTACAGCGGCAATACCGCCAACAAGGCGTCCAGCCACGAGGTAAAATACAGCGAGTTCATCGATCTGGTGGAACAGGACAAGGTGAAGAGTGTCCTCTTTAAGGACAACGTGGTCTATATCACGCCTGTGGAAGGCTACGTCCATACCGAAAAAGCGAAAAGTGACAAGCTGGAGGACAAGACTTACACCAACACCGAGGAAACCCCTATCACGCTCTACACAACAGAGCTGTATAACGATGAGCTCCTGCCTCTGCTCAAGGAACACAAGGTGGAGTATACCGGCTACTATCAGGCAAAGATGAGCCCGATCCTGGAGTTCATGATCGCCTATATCCTGCCTACTATCGTCATTGTCGGCGCCTTTATGCTCCTGATGCGCTTTGTCAGTAAAAACGGCGGCGGCGGTTTCGGCGGTATCGGCAG
>JAZUEB010000019.1:0-4960 GCA_045639965.1 Vescimonas sp.
TCGGGATCCAGACCTGCTGCCTTGAGGACATTGGGATGGGGCGTACCGCCGGGCATGACCTCGATCCAGCCCACGTTTTTGCACACGCTGCAGCCCTTGCCGCCGCACACCAGACAGCCCATGTCGATCTCAAAGCCCGGCTCCACAAAGGGGAAGAAGCCGGCACGCATCCGGACGGGCACTTCCCGACCGAATACCTTGGAGAGGATGCTCTGGATCATCACCTTGCCGCTGGCAAAGGTGAAGTCCTTGTCCACGATCAGAGCCTCGTACTGGAAGAATGCACGCTCGTGGCGGGCGTCGGTGGTCTCGTTGCGGTAGACGTGGCCGGGATAGACGAAGCGGTAGGGGGGCTTGTGGGTCTGCAAGTAGCGGACGGAGCCGCCGGTCAGATGGGGACGCAGGCACAGCCGGTCGCCGCCCTTGCCCTGATCGTGTCCGGCCAGCCAGTAGGTGTCCATGCTCTCACGGGCGGGGTGATCCGGCGGGAAGTTCAGATTGTCGAAGCCGTACAGCTCGCTGGTGATGTCGTCCTCCTCAAAGACCTCAAAGCCCATGGAGCGGAACGCATCGTTCAGGTCGTAGCACATCTGGGTAATGGGGTGCAGACCGCCGCCCAGGGGCATTGTGCCCGGCACGGAGATGTCGAAGTCCGCGGAGACCTCGGAGGCCTTCAGTTTCAGGTTCTCCCGCACCTCGTCGATGCGGGCGGAGAGCTTCTGCTTCACCTCGTTGACCATCTTGCCCATCACGGGACGCTCCGAAACGTCCAGCTTGGGCAGCTCCTTCATCAGCTCACCCAAAGGGCTCTGCTTGCCCAGCAGGAACGCCTTGACCTCCTGCAATTCGTTTTCGTTCTTGGCTGCCTCGATCCGGCTCATGCCATCCTGCAGCAGCGCTGCCAGTTTTTCTTTCATAGCAATAACTCCTTTGTAGGATAGTTTGGGACAAAAAAAGAGCTTCCATCCCAACGATAGGGACGAAAGCCGATACTTCCGTGGTACCACCCATATTCGCGGTATCCACCGCGCACTCCTGACCCCATAACGGAGGTGACCCGTCCGCGCATTTCCTCACGGCAGCTCCCGGGCGAACACCGCAGCACATCCCGGGTCGGCTTGCAGCCGGTGACCGTCCCTCTCTTGGAGATGCTTTTCGTGCGGATTTTCCCGTTCCACGCATTTCACTAAATAACACTTATATCATATTTCTTTCCGAATGGCAAGCTTTTTTTCCATATCTGTCGTAGGGGCGACCCTTGCGGTCGCCCGTCTTATTGCCGATTCCCTCGTTTTCTCTCTCGTAGGGGCGGATGCCCACATCTACCCGAAGCCACGCCGCACTTTTTGCCAACCCCAATCCACAAAACATCATTGACAGCCATGCTATACTATAAACTGAAAGAATAGGGAGGTGACCCCATGGACTTGACCGCGCAGAAAATCAAAAATCTGCTTCCTACCCGTGACCCCTGGGGTCACAAAGGCACCTTCGGCAAGGTGTTCTGCCTTTGCGGCAGTGTGGGCTTTACCGGCGCACCGGTCTTTGCCGCCCGTGCCGCGGTCCGTACCGGCAGCGGTCTTGTGTATCTGGGCGTTCCCCGGAGCATCTGGGAGGTCGTTGCCAAAAAGTGCGACGAGGCCATGCCGTTTCCGCTGCCCGACCAAGAGGGCAAGCTGTCCCTCACCGCCGAAACGGAAATACGAACTCGCATCGCCTCCTGTGACGCTGTTTTGATCGGCTGCGGTCTGGGCAGAAGCACCGAGAGTGACGCCCTTACCCGAAACCTGCTGAATATCGACAAACCCATTGTCCTGGACGCCGACGGCATCAACGCCCTGCAAGGCTGCACCGAAGCCCTGCAAAACCGCGCCGCTCCCACGATCCTCACCCCTCATGAGGGGGAGTTCCTCCGCATCGGTGACCTGTCTGCGGGACGGGAGAAGAGCGCTGTGAGGTTTGCTGAAACTTACGGCGTGACCCTTGTCCTCAAGGGTCACCGCACCGTCATCGCGTCCCCGGACGGACGCCTTGCCGTAAACCCCACCGACAACAGCGGCATGGCAAAGGGCGGCAGCGGCGACGTGCTATCCGGCATGATTTTGTCCCTTTTAGGACAGAAAATGGAGATTTTTGACGCCTGCTGTGCCGCGGTCTATCTTCACGGCCTTGCCGGTGATCTTGCCGCCGCAGAAAAAACGGAATATGCCATGATCCCCACGG
This sequence comes from Vescimonas sp., assembly GCA_045639965.1. Lineage (GTDB taxonomy): Bacteria > Bacillota > Clostridia > Oscillospirales > Oscillospiraceae > Vescimonas. The sequence goes on from JAZUEB010000019.1 coordinate 2,224, forward strand.
ATATGATAGAGAAGATACCCGATGCCTATAAAGAGATTTTGGGATGATTTGTAGGGGTCGATGCCTACATCGGCCCGCCCCAACCCGATATTGGAAAGCCTCCTGAACAGGAGGTCGTATGAAAAAACTATTGTTTCTGCTTCTGCCCCTGACCCTGCTGCTCACCGCCTGCGGTGAGACGGTACAGACGGCGGAGAGTATCCAGACCCAGTATGCCAACCTGTCCACCGCCCGGATGGCGGCAAAGGTCACCTGCCATCTGGGGGAGGAGAATCGCACCTACGAACTGACCTGCGCCGTCACGAAAGACGGCGCATCCACCACCGTCACCGCGCCGGAGGAGCTGGCGGGTATTACCGCCACGGTCACCCCCGACGGCCTCACCGTCACCTATGACGGCACGTCTCTTTCGGCAGGAGATCTGTACGATGTTTGCCCCGCCAACTGCCTGCCCTACCTATTGAACGCCGTGGCAAAGGGCTATCTGCTGGAGCAGAGCAGAGAGGAACTGGCCGGCGTACCCTGCTACCGTATGGCGCTGGACACCACCGCCAAAAGCGGCGAAAAGGTGCTGTGTACGGTCTGGATCGACGAGAACACTCTGATCCCGCGGTATGCGGAGCTTGCACAAGATGATGTGGTGCTTCTGACCGCCGAGCTGACGGCGTTCCAATGCACGTTAACGGAGGAATGACCCTATGGAATCTACACTGAAGAGGACCTGGGCGGAGATCGACCTGGATGCCATCGCCCACAATTACCGGCAGCTCCGCCGCCATGTGGGGGAGAATGTGAAGTTTTTGGGCGTGGTCAAGGCAGACGCCTACGGCCACGGCGCGGTGCACATCAGCCGCGTTTTGCAGAATGAGGGGGCGGACTATCTGGCGGTCTCCAGTGCGGATGAGGCGATGGAGCTCCGCCAGAACGGCATCACCATGCCCATTTTGATCTTGGGCCACACGCCCAAAGAGCAGGTGGGCAGGCTCATCGACGGGCACATCACCCAGGCGGTGACCTGCCAGGCCAAGGCACTGGAGTACAGCGCCGAGGCGGTAAAACACGGCGGCATTTTGACCGTTCACATCAAGGTGGATACGGGCATGTCCCGCCTGGGTTATCTCTGTGCCGGGGAACATTTTGCGAGCGGCGTGGAGAACATCTGCGCCGACTGCGCCCTGCCGGGTCTCAACGCTGAGGGTATCTTTACCCATTTCGCCGTGGCAGATGAGCCGGACGAGGACAGCGTGGCCTATACCGGGGCACAGCTTGCCCTGTTCCGCAGGGTCATCGCCGCCGCGGAGGAAAAGCGGGGCACCAAGTTTGCCCTGCACCACTGCGCCAACAGCGGCGCTGTGGCGTGTTATCCTGAGAGCTATATGGATATGGTACGCCCCGGCCTGCTGCTCTACGGCTGTGGGGAGTATGCCGCAAGACTGGGATTGATCCCCGCCATGACGCTGAAAACCACCGTCAGCACCATCAAGACCTATGCCCCCGGCACGGATATCAGCTATGGCCGTATCTATACCACCGACCGCACCACCCGTATGGGTGTGGTCCCTTACGGCTATGCCGACGGCTTTTTCCGCACACTCTCTGACCGCTGTGCGTTTTTGACCGCCGACGGTCCGGCACCCCAGCGGGGCAGGATCTGTATGGATATGTGCATGGTGGATCTCACCGACTGCCCCCGTGTTCAGGTGGGAGATGAGCTGGAGATCTTCGGCGCAAACAGCAGCGTGAACGATCTGGCGAGACTTGCCGGCACCATCCCCTATGAGCTGACCTGTGCCGTCAGCAAGCGGGTCCCGCGTGTCTACCTCCAAGATGGCAAAACGGTGGACAGAGAACTCCTCCTGCGGTTCTGAAAACAAAAAATGACGCCCCGGGCGTCATTTTTTGTTATACCAGCGTCGGACTGCGCAAACCGAAGCTCACCGCAATGGCGGCATCCACCTTTTCCATCACCGCGCTGTCCACCTGCCCCATCCTCTGCCTCAGCCGCCTTTTGTCCAGTGTCCGCACTTGTTCCAGCAGGATCACAGACTCCTTGGGCAGACCGTAGCTCTGCGCTTCCAGTGCAATGTGGGTGGGCAGCTTTGCCTTTCCCAGTTGTGAGGTAATGGCGGCGGCGATCACGGTAGGACTGTGCCGGTTGCCGGTATCGTTCTGCACGATAAGCACGGGGCGCACACCGCCCTGTTCACTGCCCACCACCGGGCTCAGATCGGCATAGTAGATCTCGCCGCGCTTGACTATCGTTTCCACTGTATCTTCACACTCCGAGCCATGAGAAGTACCCGACGATTGTTTTCAGGTCACTTCCATTGTCCCACGCACGTACCCTTTTTATACCTTTTGCGCACCCTTTCTTTGCCCTTTCTATCCTATGTTGCAACGCCGCAGCGGGTGAAAGAGAAAAAAATAGGAAAAATTTGAAAAAAACACTACCATATCTTGTATTTATGTGTTATCATTATGTCAACTCAACGGCAAAATGTGCCGAAAGGAACGGAGGACGAGAGAGATGAAGTGTCCCTATTGTGGCTTTGAAGACAGCAAAGTCGTCGATTCCCGCCCTGCAGAGGAGGGCAGCAGTATCCGCCGCCGCAGGGAGTGCCTGCAATGCGAAAAGCGCTTTACCACCTATGAAACGGTGGAGAGTTTACCGATGGTCGTCATCAAAAAGGACGGTTCCCGCCAGAGCTTTGACCGCAATAAGGTCCTGCGTGGTATC
>JAZUEB010000020.1:0-20294 GCA_045639965.1 Vescimonas sp.
GTCTAAATCCGGTCGGAACGGCGGTACTTACGCTCACTCCGATATTGCTTTTGAGTTTGCCTCTTGGATCTCGCCGGAATTCAAGTTGTATATCATCAAGGACTATAAGCGACTGAAAACCGAGGAAACCAGCCGACTGTCGCTTTCGTGGAATCTGAACCGCGAAATCAGCAAGCTGAATTACCGCATCCACACAGATGCCATAAAGGCACATCTGCTTCTGCCGGAGTTGACACCGGCGCAGACGGCATATACCTATGCGGATGAGGCCGATATGCTGAATGTGGTGCTGTTTGGTATGACGGCCAAGCAATGGCGAGATGAAAATCCCGACAGCAAAGGGAATATGCGTGATTTCGCCACCATCAATCAGCTTTTGATTCTGGCAAATCTGGAGAGCTACAACGCCATTCTGATTGCACAGGGGAATTCCCAAGCAGAGCGAATGGTTTTGCTCCGTGAGTTGGCAATGCAGCAGCTTAAAACTCTGGACAGCATTAGTACGGAACGACTTCCCGGCATTGAGAACGGTAAGGATACGTTGGAAAACAATGCCTAACTTTAGTCTTCTGTTAGATAGCACCCCTATAGCAAAACGTATCTAAGCGAGATTCTAAAGGAGGTTTATGACTGGTGGTACATACTTATAGAGAACTTTTTGATTCCGAAAAAATAGTTTTTGACGAATTATTGGCAAATGGTTATCCAAAAGATAGTATTATTATTGAGGGACAGATAGATGCGAGGCGTTTCGTCGATTTTGTAGTCGTTGATGTCGATACAGGTCTGCCAATGATGATTATAGAGGTAAAATCATGCGGGGAAAGAACATCTGCACCCGTGAGAAAATTGGCATTTGAGTCTCTAAAAAAGTATTACGAAAGTAGTGAAACACCGCTCAAAGCTGTCGCTGCAATTCTAGACAGAGAAAAGAAAAGACTAGAATTTATAGATTTTACTGAGGCCATCAAGGATGATGATTATAATTGTGCGGTTAATGACTATAGGCTTCCACCTTACGAAATACTCACCATAGGTGCTAAACAAAAAGCACTTAATAAGCAAGAGAAGAAGCAAGATAAGAAAATTGCTGAATTAAAATGGCTCTGCTGGTTGATTATTCCTTTGGTTTGCCTTGCTCTTGTTCTTTTGGATGCATTTGGTGTATACAAACTCACGTCCTTGAGGCTGATCACCATTGGCGCAGGTGCCGCAGTCACTTTGATTCCGTGCTTTAAGGAAATAAAAATAGGAGAAATTACTTTGAAAAGCATAATTGAAAAACAAGCGGAGAAAGAAGACTGATCCTCGGTAGATATCTACCTGTTGTAAATAACTTTTCACATTGGGGAAAAAGGGGTAGCAAAGATAACTCGTATTTTCAAGAACAATGTTAACAGGCACAAGAATCGCCAAGATTCTTGTGCCTGTTTCACTTTATTGCCAAATTAAGTCCTTTTGAATACATTCCTCGGCACTTGCCCGAATGCTTTCCATCTCTGCCACCCACCGCAATTGGTCGGTGGCTTTGAGTTCTTCCGTAATGCCGCGTTCTTGTTTTAGCCTGTTTGTGATGGATTTCATCATTGCCTGCGCCGATGCTTCCACCTCCGATAGATGTTCATCGAGTTTCCCAGAAAACAAAAGCGATGTGTATAATGCGGACTGGTGTTCTTTCAAATACCACAGTCTCATTCGTGCGTACTTTCCCATATTGCCCTCCTTAGCCTGTATAAAACACATAGGTGTACCATTCGCCGTTTTCTGCTACAATGGCAACGTTGCAGTGAAACTCAGCGTCGCGGACTTGCTCTACGGTGACTCGGTTAAGTACCATCTGCTGCTGAAAAGTATAGTCCACCATACCGATGGCTTTGGCATTCAGAGTTTCCTGCGATGCAGTGTCCGGCACCACGGCTGGGAAACGGTAGGCGCTATTATCGAAACCCAGGGAAGTGTCAATGATGACACCGTATGTATTGGCAGCATAGGCGCAAGCGGTATCTATGGCGGCCTGAACATCTGCCGATGTCTCCGGCTCGGGAATCGGCTGCGATAGTATCTCCGGTTCTTCGTCACCATACCCTGTCTTGGCGTGTTCAATGATGACGGAAATATCATCTGCCCCACCCGTTTTTGCATGGACGATTTCTTCCGGGGCATCTTCTGTCTGAGTAGTTGCCACCTGCTCATAAACAACTTCACTTTCAGAAGCAGATGATTCTTCGGGGATGATATCCGGTGCTTCCATTTCCGCTGTTGTGACTTCTTTGGGAGTGGTACCCTGCAGTTTCGTTTCCGCTATCATGATTTCTTTGGGTTGGATACTTGACCTCGCCGCCTTTTGTATGACCTCTGCCGCAGTGGCCGGTGCCACACCAGTATTGGTCGTTTGTGGGCTCTTGATTTCGGCGCAGGTAAAACAGGACAATACAAGCGCCAGTGCGATAATAGTGACACGTTTCATAAAATTACCTCCTTCGTATGTTGTAACTACATCATACAAAGGAGGTTTATAAAAATCGAATGTGCGGATTGTGATACTGTATATTTTTCAGTGAACTATGTGTGTCGGCCACCATAAAAGCCAAATCCGTTATAAACTCTCGTACCAATAAAAGAGAGATACCTTTTTGGTATCTCTCTTTTATTCTTTTGTAAGGATTTTGGAGGGATTTAACGTCGACCTCCAAAGCAGAGAATCTCAATCTTCCTCCTCCGGCGGCTCCAGAAAGTCGTCTGCGGTGACCTCGATCTCCTCATCTAAGGCGGCATATCTGCGCACGGCAATGATCCGACGGATTATCGCATAGACATACAGGAGCAAAAAGCTGAAAAGTGCCGTGAGGACTCCCGTAAATCCGATAAAACGATAGATGGAGTCGTTGATGTTATATTGGAAGAATCGTATCAGCAAATAGTAGATCGGAGAACAGATAAAGTAGGGGATCATCAGCTCAAAGCGGGTAAGGTTTTTCAGTTCGTCCGATGCCAGCTCCATCTCTGAGACAAAGAACACAAACAGACAGACGGAAATTGCCGCCAGCCCCATGCCGAACATATGCCCCGAATAGGCAGCATTTCCGCTTTTGATCAGCCAGACATATTCTGCAAGCGACAACGCAACGCCGACTGCGCCGATCATAATATAGTGCTTGATATTCAGCTCTGCGAAGAAATCCTCTTTTCTGCAGATAAAGCAGCCTATCAGCAGATAGGGCAGGGCTCGCGTCACAAAATTGCCGCCCAGATAGGTGTGTCCCAAAAGCTGAAAGCCCACAAGTGAGGATAGCTCTCCCGATAAAAGTGCTACAGCAAGGCAGAGCGCCGCAAATACGATATCCAGCCGCATCAGCTTCAGCTTATACAAAACGTACAGGATAAGATACGCATAGAGCAGCGCCTGCACATACCAGATGGTCGAGCCGATGGGCAGCGACCAGATGTTCAGCAGCAGGAAGTCTATCCAAAACGACCTACCGTTCAGCAAAAGGAGACTTCCCTCCCAATCCACCAGCAGCGACAGACCCAGATAGATCACAAACAGGATTGCAAAGCAGAGGGCGCTGCGCTTGATCGCACGGAGGATCCGCTCTCCTGTATCCGGCCGTTCCTCCAAGACCAGATAGCCGGAGACAATATAAAACGCAGGAATGGAAAGGCTGCAGATCATGCGTCCGATCCCGCCCAATATCGTGGGAAATCCATAGGTATACAGGATGCCGACTGCAAGGAGGATCATCCGCAGCTTTTCGATCTCCGGCGAGAAAAATTCCGGCATCTCTATGGTTTCTTCTATGTCGTTTCCTTTCCTCATGGCTCGCCAAACTCCATAAACGTCTGGTAACCGCCCTCGGTGTTCGCCGAGCCGCCTTGATCGGCAGGCTCAGCCGGCTTCTGCTCTTCCTCCGTCTGCTGATTGTCGGAGGGCTGCGTTGCCTGCTGGGGCGAGTTCTGCTGCCCTGCGTTCTGCGTGTCATCAGAGGAGGGTGCACCCGCATTGTCCCCTACAGTCATGCCGCCGGACGGCGCATCGGCGTTCTCACCGGGGACCATACCGCCGGAGCTCTCCTTTTTGGTCTCGCCCGACTCGGTGCCTGCTTCATCGCCGGTCTCCGGCTGAGAAGCGGCCGTAGGCTTCTTCTCCTTGCCGCAGGCACACAGCACAAACAGCATACTCACACAAAGCAGTATTGCAAGAATTCGTTTCATCATATTTTTCCTCCTATCCCAGCAGCTCCCGCGCCAGAAGCGTCAGGTCTGCGGCGGTATCATTCTTCTCCTGCGGCAAAGCCGTCTTGCTGTCGATCCCCGCCACACGCCGCGCCAGAAGCGTCAGGTCTGCGCCGCCCGGCTTCACCGCCAGATCCGCTGTAATGCCGCTTTTCATGGAGACATCCGCCTTCTGCTGGGCGTAAATGTCCCCGCCGCGTGCCGCCGTATTACCGCTGAAAGCAGCGCTTTTCACCTCTACGGTGCCGCCCTGTTCGGCATAGATGGCGCCGCCGAAGGAATCGGTACCCAGCTTGGCATTCTGCAGCGTCACGCTCCGCTGCAGCGTCAGAGCGGCGCCGCTTTTTACATAGAGCAAGCCGCCCTTACTGCCGCCCTTACCGCCGCCATCCAGCGTGATATTTTCAAAGGTCACGCTGCTTCCCTCCCCCAGCGTAAACAGGGAGCCGGAGAAATTCTTGGTCACCGTCCGTTTCACCGCATTGGGGTCGGTATCCACAAAGGTACTGGCGCCGAAGTTTGCGTCGCTTTGCCGCTCGGTACCGCTGACGATGGTCACCGCAGTGTTGGCGGGTATGGTAAGCGGGGCACTCACCGTTACCGGGGATAACACCTCGATCACATCGCCGCTGACGGCGTCAGCCACGGCGCTCTCCAGACCGCCGTACTTCGTTATGATCTGGGCGTCTAAATTCCCCGTTTCGATATGCACCAGCTGCACCGTCGCCACCGTACCCATTCCCAGAGCCGTCGGCACAGATAAGAGCAGCAGCAGCGCACATAGGATCAAACACAAATATTTCTTCATACAATACTCCTTCCTGTCGACAGTACTTTACTTCACATTTATCATATCACACTTCTTCCGTTTGTTCAACTGAAAACTGAAAAAAAGGGACTGCCTTGCGGCAGCCCCTTTTTTGTGGATGTGTTACTGCTGGGGATACACATACGTATCAGCATCCAGCAGCGGATCGATGTCGTTGAAGCTGTAGCCGACAGCGGTCACATACTGACCGTCATCGCCTGTTTCACCGACCGGTGCGATACCCCACACAAATGTCATAAAGCCGGAGGTCATGATCACGTCATCACAGTCGAACCGGACAAACTCCAGCTTGGGTTCTTCCATTCTCTTTTTCATGATTCTTACCACCTTATTCAACTAATATCTGTAAACTGGCTGATCTTGAAGCTGACTTCCCGGCCCTCCAGCACAGTGTCATCCGCCAGCCTGACGTAGGCCTGGACGGTGATATCCGTGTCCGCATACTTACTGCCGAACGCGTTATTCATCAGGAAGAAGTAGTCCTTGGGATCGCTGTATTCGCTGATGCTTATCTCCTTGCCGTCTGCCTCGTATGACTGATAGGCGACTTTCGTTTTCAGATCCAGACTCTCATCGCCGATCTTAACATGGAAGCCGGCCTCCTGGTATTGCTTCAGATCATCGCCCAGCATGGAGACAAAGCGCACATCGCATTCGTCATCATTCACATACTTCGTCCAGTACTGCACCGAGGTGCGGAGATACCACTGGGCAAAGCTAACTTCCCTATCCGCTTCTCCCAACAGCTTCGCGTTAACGACATGCTTGGTGCCATCTTGTTCAAGATAATACGACCGCTGATTGTAGGTTCCGTTTGCTCCGTTCGCAACAGGTTTTTCGATAAGATAATATTCCTTTTGCAGCTTATCCGTAGCCGTGAGCTCATATTCGCTGAATTCATCCGCAGACAGCGCCACATAGCGCTGACCGTTCTCACCCTGCGCCTGATAGGTGCCGATATACGTTCCGTTATGCTTGACGGAGATGTAGGTAACACCATCAAATCGGCTGTCCAGCGGCAGGCGGAAGTCGATGGGGTGACCCTTGATCAGCTCGTTGGGAATGATCATCTCGAAGCTCTCGCCGGTACTCTTGGTCACGGTGGCGATAGGCTTGACGTCATAGATCATGCCGTTCTCTGTGGTCGTTGTTTGGGCCTGCGTCGTGGTCTCAGTGGTCACGGCATCCAGATGGATGTTGATGCGCTTGGAGATATCCTCATCCGCAAGGGTCGTCTCTGCGCCGAACACTTCCTTTGCCGCCTTTTCCGCCACGGTCTGGAGGGTGTCAGCTTCAACTACGCTGATAGTAACCTCCTGCGTGAATGTCTTACCCTCGTCGTCTTTCTTCAAAACGATGAAGTTTTCCGCCGACTTCTCCATCTTGGGAGCCTCGGTCTCCTCGCCAGCAAACACCTTTTCGATATTCGTGCTGCCCTCGGCGGTAGCCGCAGTGTTGGCCTTGATGTCTTCGATGACCTGCTCGACGATCTGTTGCTCTTCCGTCGTCAAAACAGCACCTGTAGGCTTGTCGTTGACCGTGATATCCGTCGCCGTTGCCACGGGCTCCACAACTACTGCGGGAGGTACGCCGATAGTATACAAATACTGTTCACCATGCGCTGTTTTTTCTTCATTTGTTGTGTCACGAACAACTTTGCCCGGTGCAATGTATTTTGCTTCCGGTACGTGTGTGAAGAAGCCGCCGGTGAGGAATTTATCGCAGTCAACGCAACTAAATACCTTTGCATTTTCAGTTGCTGTAGACCAGAATTCACCATCGGATACTGTCATAGTAACCTGAGGTGCAGGATCATTTTCCTGCGGGTTGCACTCGTTCACAGGAACAATACCCTTGAACGTACCGCCGGTGATGTTGACGGTGATGTCCTTCTTGGTAGTGTGCTGAGCAATGGCAAGTGCTGCACCATTGGTAGTAGGACCATTCGCATTGGCATCGCATTCATACTCGGTTGCCGTGGAGATCAGTTCGCCGCCGGAAACATTGATGGTACCAGCACGCATCTCAACGCCGGTCATGCCGGAGATCGTACCGCCGGTAATATTCAGCGTACCGGGTCCTGCGTGGTAATAGCCCTCTCCATTGGGGCCTGCCGTAATCGTACCGCCAGAAATGTTGACGATGCTGTCCTTCGTATCGGAACCGTTATTGACTATGGCGTGGCCGCTGGTGGCGGTTACGGAACCGCTCTTAACATCCAAAGTACCGTAGGCGAACAGCGCGATACCATAGTCGCCTGCGGTCACGGTACCGCCATTGACGGTGATCTTGTTCCGCGCGGATTCGGTATCCGAGCCGGAATAGATGCCTGTTGATCCTTCGCCTGTAGCACTAACCGTACCGCCGGTGATGTTGGCCGTGTTGCCGCTGCCGAAAATCTGAATCGCCGTATCATTGGATGTCACAGAACCGCCGGTGATATTGACGGTAGAATCATTCGTCTGCGGCAAGATACCAATCTTATCGCCGTTCACGTTGCCGCCCTTCACATTAACGGTGGCCGCAGCAAGGGTCACGATACCATATTTTGTGCTGGTCACGGTACCGCCGTCAACGGTGATGGTGCTGTTTGCGCCCTGGTTCTGAATGGCCGAATTATCATTGTTACTCGAAACCGTACCGCCGGTGACGTTGATCTCGCACTTTTCAGCGTATCCCACGATACCGATCTTTCCGGTCACGGTGCCGCCGGACACAGTGACGGTGCTGTTGGCACCGGCGACAAAGATGCCCTGATAACCGTCACCCTCAACGGTGCCGTTCTCGACGTTGACGGTGCTTTCAGCACCGGAGGTGTAAATGCCCTGATAATCATCCGCCTTGACGGTGCCGCCGTTGACATTGATGGTCGCTTTCGCAGCGGCATTAATACCACGATAATAGGTACTATGCACCTCAGCGCCGGCGTTCACATTGACCGTGCTGCCAGTTGTGCTTGTCTGTAGTTGGATGCCATTGCCGTAAGATTCCAGCTTGACATTCTCCAGCGTCAGGATGTTGTCTTCGTTCTGCATAAACACCGCGTTGGCAGGTGTCGTTGTGTAGTTGTTCTTGATCGAAGCATTTCCGGAGCTCGTGGAGTCCTTAATGGTCACATTTGCCTTATCGACAATGATCGCGCCGAAGGAATAGTAGCCGTCGATCTTGTGGCCGTTCAGGTCGATGGTAAGGGTATTGTTCTGTGCGAAAGCTTCGTATTGAGCCGCACTCGTGCTACTGCCCTTGCCGACATCCTTCAGCAGCACCACCGTATCGCCGCTGTTTGCCGCGTTTACAGCGGATTGCAGGGACGTGTAGTTCTTCCCTGTGTCGACATTCTGCGCAACATAGGTGACTTCGGGCGCAGCGACCTTGATGGGGTACTGTGAACTTGTCGCCGGATCGGTATTGCTAACTTTTTTATAAGGGGAAGGAATCGTAAGGCCACCATAATTTTGCCCAGCGCCAAAATCCCTACTGAAATAACCGCCCTTTACAGTAAATATGTTCCAAATGCCCATATCATAAAGCAAGTCAATGCCTTGCTCATTAACTGTTGATTGATAATAAGCATTCGGATTTTCTAATGTAACCTTTGAAGCACTGTCAGAAACATTGATAGCGGCTTCGGGCCCATTCACATACAGCTTGCCTTCGCCATTAATTGTCAGTGTTCCGACAAAACTACTCCAATCCCTATTATCACAATTAGCAGTAACAATAATTGCGGCGTTATTGTTATTATTGGTTCCGCCGTTCAATGTTGCCGTTTTTCCCGCCGGAACCGTTAAGGTCACGTTGGTTGTTACGTTGTTTGCATTCGCGCAAACAACGAAAGCTGCTTTATTACCAGTGATCGTAACATCTTCCAACGTTAAAGTGACGGTATTGCTCACCTGTGCATTTGCTTCGATAACACCGTGTCTGCTAGTTGCACTGCCGTTTATTGTACCGTTCTTTACGGTCCAATTTGACCGCATTCTCAACTGAGGTCCCTGACCGGTAGTCAAGGTATGACCGCCCAGGTCAAGTACCAGGTCTTGATTTTCACCCGTGATAAGGTGTTCATCACTTGCAAGCGTATAGTCCTTCAGCAGTGTGACGGTCTCGCCGGTTTGAACTTCGTCAACAGCCGCCTTGAGCGTCGCGTACCCGGTTTCGCCGATCTGGGCAACGTCGCCCTCATTGACTTCTGCAAACACCGTTGTCGGCAGCAGAGAAACCATCATCAGCGCCGCCAACAGGGTTGCTAAAATACGTTTTTTCATTATATCATTCCTTTCCCAATTGCTATATGTGATCAGGTAAAGCCTGTTATAAAGGGGGGAAACGCGGGGATCGTCCTCCGTAGGGCATGACGACCTCGGCATACCGCGCCGCAGCGTTCCGTATACCTGCCGCAGGGTGCGAAACAGTCCTCTTCTCTTTTCCTGCGGAAAAGAGAAAGCAGGTGCCTGCTTTGCTGTGTGATGTCGGCATACTGCGCCGACTATGCTTATACATAATACAGTATAGCATACTTTTCCGAAAATGGAAGAGTTTTTTTGTTGTTTTTCCGAAATTTTCAGGCAAACGCAAAAGCAGCGACTTCACGCATTGTTTACAAGTTTCCCTTTGCATCTGCCTCTTTCGTGTGCTATACTGTATTGTGATATTATATGCAAATTTACCCAAAGGGGAGGACATATCCGCATGGGACTGTTTCAGAAAATGTTCGGCTCCTATTCCGAGCGCGAGCTGAAAAGCATTACCCCCATCGTCAAAACCATCGAGGCGATGGAGGACGAATACCGCGCCATGACCGACGCCCAACTCCAGCACAAGACCGTGGAGTTCAAGGAGCGCCTGGCGCAGGGCGAGACCCTGGACGACATTCTGCCCGAGGCTTTTGCCACCGTCCGGGAGGCGGCTGACCGTGTGTTGGGTCTGCGGCCCTACCCCGTCCAGCTCATCGGCGGCATCGTGCTGCACCAGGGCCGTATCGCCGAGATGAAGACCGGCGAGGGCAAGACCCTTGTCGCCACCCTGCCCGCCTACCTCAATGCGCTGACCGGCGAGGGCGTTCATATCGTCACCGTCAACGACTATCTGGCCAAGCGCGACAGCGAGTGGATGGGCAAGGTCCACCGTTTCCTGGGACTTTCTGTGGGGCTTATTATCCACGACCTCACCCGGGAAGAACGTCAGGCCGCCTACGCTGCGGACATCACCTACGGCACCAATAACGAGATGGGCTTCGACTACCTGCGTGACAATATGGCGATCTACGCCAATGAGCAGGTGCAGCGGGGTCACGCCTTTGCCATCGTGGACGAGGTGGACTCCATCCTCATCGACGAGGCCCGTACCCCTCTTATCATCTCCGGCATGGGCGACAAATCCACGGCGCTCTACGATCTGGCGGAGAACTTCGCCCGCGGCTTGAAAAAATACGTGGTGGCGGAGACCGACAGCAAGCTGGAAGAGGATCCCGATATCGACGCCGACTATGTGGTAGACGAAAAGGCCAAGACCGCCACTCTCACCGCCCGCGGCATCAAAAAGGCCGAGGAATACTTCAAGCTGGAGAACCTCGGTGACCCCGAAAACGCCACCGTCTCCCACCACATCAATCAGGCGCTGAAGGCCCACGGCACCATGAAGCGGGATGTGGACTATGTGGTAAAGGACGGCGAGGTCATCATCGTGGACGAGTTCACCGGCCGATTGATGTTCGGCCGCCGTTACAGCGAGGGACTCCATCAGGCTATCGAGGCCAAGGAGCACGTGTCCGTCCAGCGGGAGAGCAAGACTCTTGCCACCATCACCTTCCAGAACTACTTCCGCCTGTACCGCAAGCTCTCCGGTATGACCGGTACGGCGCTGACCGAGGAGGAGGAATTCGGCACCATCTACAAGCTGGACATCATCGAGATCCCCACCAACCGTCCCATCGCCCGTATCGACAACGAGGACAGCGTCTACAAGACCGAGGTGGGCAAGTACCGCGCCGTCATCGAGCAGGTCAAGGCATGCCACGCTAAGGGGCAGCCGGTACTGGTAGGTACGGTGTCCATTGAGAAGAACGAACTGCTGGGCAAGCTCCTCCAGCGAGAGGGCATCCCCTGCAACCTCTTAAACGCCAAGAACCACGAAAAAGAAGCCGAGATCGTGGCGCAGGCGGGCAAATTCGGTGCGGTCACCGTTGCCACCAACATGGCGGGCCGCGGTACCGACATCATGCTGGGCGGCAACGCCGAATACATGGCGAAAAACGACCTGCGCAAGGCAGGTCTTACCGATGAGCTCATCGCCGAGGCCACCGGCTACGCCGAAACCGACAACGAGGAAATTCTCAGCGCCCGCAAGCTGTTCGCCGAGAAATTGCAGCAGCACAAAGACGAGATCGCCGGCGAAGCGGAAAAGGTGCGCGCCGCCGGCGGCCTGTTCATCATCGGCACGGAGCGGCACGACTCCCGCCGGATCGACAATCAGCTCCGCGGCCGCAGCGGACGTCAGGGTGACCCCGGCGAGACCCGCTTTTATATCGCCCTGGAGGACGATCTGATGCGTCTCTTCGGCGGAGATCGCATCACCGGCATGATGGATCGTCTCAACGTGGACGAGGACACCCCCATCGAAAATAAGATGCTTACCAAGGCTATTGAAAACGCCCAGACCACCGTGGAGAGCCGGAACTTCCAGTCCCGTAAGTCCGTGCTGGAGTACGATGACGTGATGAACAAGCAGCGTGAGATCATCTACGGTCAGCGCACCCAGGTGCTGGAGGGCATGGATGTCAAGGGCATCGTCATGGGCATGATGAACGGCGCCATTGCCGATCAGGTTCACGAGTTCTTCATCGAAAGTGACCGCCTGAACGCCGAGACCTGCCGCCAGCTTCTCAAAAGCGTGGAGGGCATCTACTTCCCCAAGTACGCCGTCAAATTTGACGAGAGCGAGCTGCCCACCCTCACCGAGGACGCCGTGGTAGAGCGCATCACCGCTGCCGCCGCCGACTTCTACGAGAAGAAGGAACAGGACTTTACCTCCCCCGTCATGCGCGAGGTAGAGCGTGTCGTCCTGCTGCGGGTGGTGGACGAATACTGGATGGATCACATCACCGCCATGGACGACCTGAAACAGGGCATCCGGCTCCGCGCCTATGCCCAGGTGGATCCCGTCATCGCCTACAAGAAAGAGTCCCTGGATATGTTCGACGAGATGATTGCCGCCATCCGTGCCGAGACCGTCCGCCGGCTGTACAGCGTGCGCATTCAGCGCAACGAGGAGATCAAGCGGGAGCGGGTCGCCACCGGTGCGGTGGAGAACGTGGGCGGTGACGGCACCGTGAAGAAGCAGCCCAAGAAGGTCGCCCTCAAGATCGGCCGCAACGATCCCTGCCCCTGTGGCTCGGGACTGAAATGGAAAAAGTGTACCTGTAAGGAGTATCATCCATAAGCCTTTTCCGTAGGGGCGACCCTTGCGGTCGCCCACGGTCAGCCGCAAGGGCTGACCCTACGCACAAATGCTTTCCACAGATATAGGGGCGGACGACTCTGTCCGCCCGAGAAACGTCGCATCCTACGCATTTTTATTTGAACGGAGCGTATTATGTTCCACACCCATCAAACCGACAACCTGATATACCTGACCTCCGACGTGCTGGGTGATGGCATCCGCCACGGGTTTTCCACCCGGAAAGGCGGCGTTTCCGCCGGTGCGCTGGAGAGTCTGAACCTGCGCGGCTACATCCACGGCGACCTTAAAGAGAATGTGGAGGAGAACTACCGCCGGTTTTGCGCCGCCATCGGGGTAGATGTACAAAAGGTGGTTCTTTCCCAGCAGGAGCATCTGGACCACCTGCGCCTTGTCACCGCTGACGACTGCGGCAAAGGACTTTGGCGGGAACGGGATTACCGCGCCGTGGACGGCCTGCTGTGCAATACCCCCGGCATCCCTCTGGTGGTATTTTCCGCCGACTGCAATGTGATCTTGCTCCATGACCCCGTTCACCGGGTCATCGCCGCCGTACACGCCGGCTGGCGTGGCACCGCGCTGGGTATTGCTGCCAAAGCGGTACGGGAGATGCACGCACAGTTCTCTTCCGACCCTGCTGATATTTGCGCCGCCATCGGACCCGCCATCGGCAAATGCTGCTTCGAGACCGATGACGATGTGCCGCAGGCGCTCCGTCAGGCTCTGGGCAACGCGGTAGAGCCCTATATGACGAAAAACGGTGCCAAGTGGCACATTGACCTGAAAGCCGTCAACGCCCTGTGGCTGCGGCGGGAGGGTCTTACCCGTATCGATGTTTCCGACCTGTGTACCATGTGCCGCAGCGACCTGTTCTGGTCCCACCGGAGAACGGGAGATGTCCGGGGTGTGCAGGCCGCCGTGATCTGTTTGGAGGAGTGACGCCATGAAGCGGTTATTTTGTCTTTTCCTCACCACATTTCTGCTTTTGGGCTGCACCGCCTGCGCCGACTGGGACGAGCTGGCAGAAGATCCTCTGCTGGAGTTAAGCGACTATTACCAGTCGGAAAATGAGTCTCCGGAGGCGGTCGAGCTCACCTCCTTTGCCCTGCCCTATTGTGATACCGAGACGCTGGACGCCGTCACCTGCAGCAATGACTTTCAGCAGGTGGTGGCGGGGCTGCTCTATGAGAGCTTGTATGAGCTTGACGAGTCCTTTACGCCCCAACCCGTTTTGGCGGAGAGCTGTCGCTATGATGCGGCAAACCTCACCTATACCATTCAGATCCGCAGCTGCGTCTGCTTTTCCGACGGCTCTGCACTGACAGCGAAAGACATTGCTGACACGCTGAACCGCGCGGCACAGTCTACGCGGTACGCCTCCCGCTTTACAAAGGTAGAGGGGATCTCCTCTTCTGATAATAAGGTGATCCTCACCATGCTGGAGCCCAACGGCGGACTGTTGAGCCTGCTGGATATTCCCATTGTCAAGTCCGGCACGGAAAACCGAAAAATCCCCATTGGCACCGGTCCTTACGCTGTGGCCATAGAAGAAAGCGGAAATCATTATCTGGCGCCCAATCCCCACTGGTGGCAGGATAAACGCCTGCCGCTCAGCCGCATCGATCTGGTCTCCTGCAAGACCCTTGATGCTGCCAACTATGCCTTTACCGCCCAGAACGTACAGCTGCTGTGCGTTGATCTGGTGGGGGCGGATACCGCCCCTGCCGATGTCAGCGGTGCCTGTACCGATGCCCCCGGCACGGTGATGCAATATCTGGGGTTCAATCTACGCAATGAGATCCTGTCGGACAGCGCGGTGCGGCAGGCCATCAGCGCCGCCATCGACCGAAAAACGCTGGTCGACACCTACCTGCTGGGACACGGCTGTGCCGTACAGTTCCCGCTGCCCGAACAAAGCGCTCTCTATCCTGCCGATCTGCAGAGCAGTTACTCCCGCGAAGCAGCCAACGCAGCCATGCAAAAGGCGGGTTTGAACAGCGGCGAGAAGAAAGTGGAGCTAACGCTTCTTGTCAACGAGGAAAACCGCTTCAAGGTCACCGTCGCCACTCAAATTGCCGAGGCGCTGAACCGCTATGACCTTGCCCTTACGGTGCAGGCGCTGCCCTGGGAGGATTATCTTACCGCGCTCCAAAACGGTTGGTACGACTTGTATTGCGCAGAGACGAAGCTGTGCCCGGACTGGGATCTGACCGCGCTGATCGGCACAGGCGGCGCGCTGAATTACGGCGGCTTCTCCGACGAAAATACCGACCTCTTGCTGACGGGATTCCGGGAAGCACAGGGACCGCAGCGCACGGCGGCAATGCGGGAACTGTGCGAGGATTTCCTGCAAAACCAGCCCATCGCTCCCCTCTGCTTGAAGGCTGTCTCCGTGCTGGTGACCAACCGTGCCGTGGATCAGATCACGCCCACTGCCACAGATCCGTTCTATCAACTGGAAAACTGGACGGTACATCTGGCCGCCTCGTAACCCTGTTTTTTCAAAAAAAAGAAAGCCCGTACGGGCTTTCTTTTTTAGCTATACGTACGCAGAACCGCGGAAACCTTGCCCAAAATGGTGGCGTGGCGTCCGTCGATCGGTTGATAGTCCGGATTTTCCGGCATAAGCCAGACCTCCCCGTTTTTCCGATTCAGCCGCTTGACTGTCGCCTCGTCCTCCAAAAGCGCCACCACGATCTCGCCGTTGCGGGCCTCCCGCTGCTGATGTACCACCACCAGATCACCGGGCAGAATGCCGGCGTTCAGCATGGACTCGCCGCGAACACGCAGGGCAAAATACTCCCCGTCTTTTCCATTGGTGTCAAAGGGAATATAATCCTCAATGCACTCCTGCGCCAGGATCGGCGTGCCGGCGGCAACATTGCCCACCACGGGGACTTTCCCCGCAGGCAGTTCCGGCTCGATGCTCTCCGCTTTCGCCGCAGGCTGATCCACCAACCGGATGGCACGGCCCTTGCCGGCACCCTTCTGGATCACGCCCAGCTCCTCCATGTGGGTCAGATGAAAATACACCGTGGACGGCGACTTCAATCCCACCGCCTCGCCGATCTCCCGTACAGAGGGCGGATAGCCCTGCTCGGCCACAAAAGCGGCAATGAAATCGTAGATCCTGATCTGCATTTTGCTCATCGTCTGTTTTTTTGCCATGGGAAATCTCCTTTCCGTCAGCGCACATCTGTTCTATTTGCAGTATAGCACATCCGTTTTCGTTTTGCAACGTTTGTTCTATCATTTTTAAAAATTTTTTTCTTGCATTTTCTTGACGTATATGGTATGATTGTTTGCACTGTGAAATATATGCCCATTTTCGGCATGAAATAAACGGAGGAAAGATCCATGGTTATTGCTATTACGATTTTGCAGCTTTTGTGCGCGCTGATCCTGATCGGCGTAGTGCTGTTCCAGTCCGGTAAGTCCCGGGGCCTGAGCGGTGCCATCGGCGGTATCGCCGACAGCTATATGAGCAAGACCAAGGCCAAGAGCATTGACGCCAAGCTGGCCAAGGCTACCAAGTGGGTAGGTGCCGTGTTCGTTGTTTTGACGCTGGCTCTCGATTGCATGGTCGCTGCCGGTCTGTAATTTATGACAGGAAAAATTGCCGTCCAGAAGGACGGCAATTTTTTATTGGATAGAGCGATAGCTTTTGCCGTTTTCCGGGGTGACACCTTTGATGGCAAAGAGCTCCTCCACGGTGACAAATCTGACTCCCTGCGCGCTTAAATGGTCCACGGCGGCAAGAGCCGCTTCTATAGAGGTCTCATAGCAATCGTGGAACAGAATGATACAACCGTCAAAGCTATCCCGATAGACAATATCCAGAATGCTGTCCACGTTCTGACTTTTCCAGTCCTCCGTGTCCACCGACCAGTAGATCAGCGGCGTGTCCATGCAGGCGCACTCCGCGTCCGTCATAAGTCCATAGGGCGGGCGCACCCAGTATTCCCCCTGTCCCAAAATATCGCACAGGATCTCTCCGCACTTTTTTACGTCCTGTTTGCTTTCCCACTCGGTCAGTTTATTGAGTTTCGCGTGGTCGTAGGAGTGATTGCCGATCTGGTGTCCCTCTGCCGCGATACGCCATACCAGGGCGACGTTGGTCTCCGCCAGATTGCCTACAAGAAAAAAGGTCGCGTGGATGTCCCGCTGCTTCAGTCCGTCCAACAGCCGGGGTGTGTATTCTTGATTGGGACCGTCGTCGAAGGTCAGCGCCATGTAGGCGGTGGATTCGGTCTCCGCCGGGGCAGACATGGGGACAATATTCGCCTGACAGCCGGGCAAAAAAAGAAGCAGCGCCATCAGCGCGGCAAAACGTTTCAATTCCATCACCGATGGAGTATATGCAAATCCTGAATATTGAATGAAAGAAAAATTTGTAGGGGTCGGCGTCCTCGACGACCCGCTTTGCTTTTTCCGTAGGGCGGGGTGACCTCAGCCCGCCCTACGATTTTTCTGCGCTGATATACAATTCTTCCGTCTGCTGTTGTGCTAAAATGAGCAGTTCTTTTGCTGCACCGACATTTTTCCCCATCTCTTCTATGGCATCGGTAATTGCGTTAAACAGCATATAGTACATTTTTTGATAATCGGGCATAGTTCTCCCTCCTCCCGCACATTTTAGCAAATATATTTACTAAAGTCAATAGTAAATATGTTTACTCATGTACACTCTTGGCAGGAGGGTGTGCCGATGAAAGATTATATGGATAAACTCCGTGACCTGCGAGAGGATAACGACTTGACGCAGGAAGCAGTGGCAAAATACCTTGGAACATCGCAGACCATGTACGCGCGATACGAACGACACGCCAGCGAGTTACCTCTGCGGCATTTCATCAAGTTGTGTCAGTTGTACAAAGTGTCGGCGGACAAACTATTGGGACTAAAATGATATTACACCGTGCTTGGTAAGATTCGTAGGGCGCGATGCCCTCATCGCGCCGCAAATCCGCAACACGGGTCGATGTTGGCATCGACCCCTACCCTCTCGATAAATTCCGTAGGGCGGCACCCGCGTGTGCCGCCGCTGTGCTCGGACGATCTGGCGGGACACATGGGTCCCGCCCTACGATTTTTCTGCGGCGTTATAGAAAAAACCACGTAAAGGTTCCCCTTTACGTGGTTTTTTGTATCTGTTTGCTTTCTTATTTTACCAGCTGGATGATAGCGGTCCGGGCAGCAGCGCCGCGGCGAACGCCGGTGCGGATGATGCGGGTATAACCGCCGTTGCGCTCTGCATATTCAGGCGCGATGGTCTTGAACAGCTTGTTGGCAACGTCCTCGCGGGTAATAAAGCTCAGGGCCTGACGATAAGCGGTCAGATCGCCCTTCTTGCCGAGGGTGATCATCTTTTCCGCAACGGGCTTGATCTCCTTGGCACGGGTAATGGTGGTCTCCATACGGCCGTAATCCAGGAAATCGGTGACCTGCTGACGGAGCATCGCCTTGCGCTGATCGGTAGTCTTACCGAGCTTACGAGTTCCGGGCATTTCAGTTTCCTCCTTATAAGGATAGCATTATGATGCGTTAGTTGTTTTCCTCGCTGGCCAGGGACAGACCCATCATTGCCAGCTTATTGATGACCTCTTCCAGGGACTTGCGGCCCAGGTTGCGGACCTTCATCATCTCGTCCTCGGTCCTGGAGATCAGATCCTCGACGGTATTGATGTTGGCGCGCTTGAGGCAGTTGAAGCTGCGGACGCTCAGGTCCAGTTCTTCAATGGTCAGCTCCAGCACCTTGTCCCGCTGATCGGTAGACTTCTCGACCACGGTGGACTTGTCGCCCACGTTGTCGGAGAGGTCGGTGAACAGCGCAAAGTGGTCACACAGGATCTTGGCGCCCAAAGACACCGCGTCCCGTGCGCTGATGGTGCCGTCCGTCCAGGTCTCCAGCGTCAGCTTATCAAAGTCGCTGCTGGTACCCACACGGGTGCTTTCCACGGTATAGTTGACCTTATAGACGGGGGTATAGATGGAGTCGATGGGGATCACGCCGATCACGCCGGGGTTCATCGCCTTATTCTTATCGGCAGACACATAGCCGCGTCCGTGGCTCAAGGTCATCTCCATGCTCAAGGTACCGCCCACGTCCAGCGTAGCAATGTGCAGATCCGGATTGAGGATCTCCACCTCGCCGTCTGCCTTGATGTCACCGGCGGTGACTTCACAGGGACCGACAGCCTCAAGAAAGACCGTCTTGGTGCCTTCGCAGTGCAGTTTGGTCAACAGGCTCTTCACGTTTAGAACGATCTCGGTCACATCCTCTTTCACACCGGGAATGGTGGAAAACTCGTGCTGGACGCCGGCGATCTTGATGCCGGTAGCAGCCGTGCCGGGAAGGCTGGAGAGCATAATGCGGCGAAGCGCATTACCCAGAGTCGTTCCGTATCCGCGCTCCAGGGGTTCGATCACATATTTTCCATAGGAAGCATCACCGGGTGTTTCGATACACTCGATCTGGGGCTTCTCAATTTCGATCATGCAGTACCCTCCTTAATTTCTTGATGCATGTACAGCAAACACGCCGTACCGTAAATTCCTTTGCGTTTCCGAGGGTTCGAACCCTATTACTTGGAGTACAACTCGACGATCAGGTGTTCCTCGATGGGCATATCGATATCCTCGCGGGCAGGCAGCTTGGAGACGGTGCCCTTCAGAGCATTCTTCTCACGCTCCAGCCACTCGGGAACGGTGACCAGTGGAGCATCCTCACCGGTCAGACGCTTGAAGCAAGCGGCGCTGCGGGAGGACTCCTTGACCTCGATCACATCGCCCACGCGAACCAGGTAGGAGGGGATGTTGACCTTGTGGCCATTCACGGTGAAATGGGCATGATTCACCAGCTGACGTGCCTCACGGCGGGTCATGGCAAAGCCCAGACGGTAAACAACGTTATCCAGACGACGTTCCACAAGCTGCAGCAGGTTCTCGCCGGTCTTACCGGGCATGGTGGAAGCCTTCTCGTAGTAAGCACGGAACTGCTTCTCCAGAATACCATAGACGAACTTGACCTTCTGCTTCTCGTTCAACTGGATCGCATATTCGCTCTTCTTCTTTCTCATCTGGCCGCCGGGATTGCGCTTGGTTTCTTTCTTGGCGTAACCCATGACAGCAGGAGAAATACCCAGCGCCTTGCAACGCTTGGCGACAGGCTGCATATTCTTAGCCATACTCTATATCCTCCTTCTTCGATTACACGCGACGGCGCTTCGGCGGACGGCAGCCGTTGTGAGGAATGGGAGTGACGTCCTTGATCATGGTCACTTCCAGACCCACAGCCTGCAGTGCGCGGATGGCAGCCTCACGGCCCTGGCCGGGACCCTTGACATAAACTTCAACGGTCTTCAGGCCATACTCCATAGCGGCAGAGGCAGCGGTCTCTGCGGCGCTCTGAGCGGCGAAGGGGGTAGACTTCTTGCTACCACGGAAACCCAGACCGCCGGAGGATGCCCAGGAAAGGGCATTACCCTGCATATCGGTCACGGTGACCATGGTGTTGTTGAAGGAAGAGCGGATATGGACCTGGCCTCTTTCAACGTTCTTCTTTTCGCGACGACGGCGGACAACTTTCTTGCCCTTAGTAGCGGTAGCCATACTCTATCTTCCCTCCTTACTTCTTCTTGTTCGCAATGGTCTTCTTGGGGCCCTTGCGGGTGCGCGCGTTGGTCTTGCTGCGCTGGCCGCGAACGGGCAGGCCGCGGCGATGCCGCATGCCGCGATAGCAGCCGATTTCAGTCAGACGCTTGATGTCAAGCGC
>JAZUEB010000021.1:0-9966 GCA_045639965.1 Vescimonas sp.
CAGGGACGGGCCGCCCAGAGCGCCTTCGGGATCCAGAGCGAAACGAGCGGGGATAACGCACAGACCGGCGCACAGAGCGATCAGGGTATCCATGACCACGATGATCAGAGCGTTCTTTTCCAGATTCTCTTTCTTATCCAGGTAGGAGCCGTAGGTGATCATGGCGCCCATACCGATGGACAGGGAGAAGAACATCTGGCCACCGGCGGTGGAGATGACGTTGAAAATCTTGGGAGCTTCAGCGATAACGCCGTTAGCAACAGCCCAGCCGGGAACGAAGATGTACTTCAGACCATCAACAGCACCGGGCAGAGTGCAAGCACGGATGATGCAGATGACCAGCATGACGAACAGAGCAGGCATACCCACGGAGCAGACCTTCTCGATACCGCCGCCGACACCGCCCATGACGATGACCATGGTGATGGCAACGAACAGCAGACCATAGATCACGGACTCGCCCTGGTTGGTCATCAGAGCGCCGAACACGGCGCCGCCGCCCTGACCGCCGGAACCAAAGCCGGCATTGATCAGGTTACCGAAGTTCAGAACGACGTACTTGATGCAGTAGCCGCCCAGAGCGCAGTAGAAGCTGAGGATAAAGAATGCGGAGGCAACGCCCAGCCAGCCGACCCATTTGAACTTCTTGGAGATCAGCTTGTAGGCCTTGACCGCGCCGGCGCCGGGCTTACGACCGATGGCCAGCTCGCCCAGCATGACGATGAAGCCGCAGACTGCTGCCAGAACCAGATAGATCAGCAGGAAGGTGAAGCCGCCGTTGGCGCCCATCTTGTTGGGGAAGCCCCAGATGTTGCCCAGGCCGACTGCGCTACCGACTGCAGCCATCAGGAATCCAAAATTGGATCCAAAGCCTTTTCTTTCTTCCATAGTTTTCTCTCCTTTTAATTGGATTGTCCTGTCTGTTGACAGGAAACTTTCCCGTAGGTGGATACACCTATTGGATTATGTGAAGAGTATACAGGATTTTCCTCCTTTTCGCAATCGTCATTTTTGATAAAATTTTAGCGTCAAATTTTACTTTTTTAACATTTTATGAACGTCCGTCTCCACGCAAAAAGAGACATTTTTGCATAAATTCACCTATAATTTTCTATATTTTGCAGCTTATCATCACTATTTTAATATTTCTCTGTATAAATTTCTTGTTAAGAGAATTTTTCCTCTCATTCGTTTTGCTTTTCACAGAGAAGAACAGAGGAAGTGAAAAAGTGAAAAAGTGAAAAGTGAAAAGTGAAAAGTGAAAAGTGAAAAGTGAAAAGTGAAAAGTGAAAAGTGAAAAGTGAAAAGTGAAAAGTGAAAAGTGAAAAGTGAAAAGTTGTGGTGTCCGCGAATTGGAATTCGCGGACGAATCAAAATGGGCGGACAGAGGCGTCCGCCCCTACGGAGGAACGGCGCGGCTTTGCGGGTATGGGACATTCTGCGGAATACATATAAAATATATTGACAGGCGGGAAATTTTGTGTATAATTTGAAAATGATTTTCATTTTCAAATTGAGGGGCGATAGGAATGACCTATATGACAAGGCAGCAGCGGGCAGTTCTGGACTGCATTCGCACGGAGCGAAACGGCTGTGCCAACGCCACAGAGCTATGTGAGGCACTGCACCGCCGGGGAGAGCAGGTGGGGTTGACCACCGTATATCGGCAGCTGGAGCGGTTGGAGCAGCAGGGGCTTCTGCACAAGATCGTCACCGATGAAGGAGCGCGGTATCAATACTGTGACACCCACGAACACGGCGGGGACTGCTTTTTGCTGAAATGCGAAAAATGCGGAAAAATTCAACATATCGACTGTTCCCATTTGGGAGAGCTGTACCGGCATTTGCTGGCGGAGCACGGCTTTATCATCAATCCGCGAAGGACGCTGTTTTACGGATTGTGCGAGGAGTGTAGGGAAAGTCAAAATGAAAAGTGAAAAATGAAGAATTGTGGTGTCGGCAAATTCAATTTGCCGATGGATCGGAATGACAACCCCTCCGTCAAAATTCGAAGATTTTTGACACCTCCCCTTACACAGGGGAGGCCTTGCAGGTGGAAGAGAAGGAGCATACATGAAACGAGTTTTATATGCAGTGATGGCGGTTTTGCTGACAGCGGCGCTGTGCGGGTGTGGAGGTAACGGCGGGCGGACAGAGTCGTCCGCCCCTACAAAGGAGGAGCGGATACAGGTGGTCTGCACACTGTTTCCCTACTATGACTTCGCCCGCACCATTGGCGGAGAGGACGCGGAGGTGGCGCTGCTGGTTGCCGCGGGAAAAGAAACTCACAGCTTTGAGCCCACACCTTTGGATGTCATCAAATTGAGCAAGGCGGACGTGTTCCTCTACAACGGCGGCGAGAGCGAGGAGTGGGTGGAGGACATCTTAGACGCCGCCGGGGAGAACATTCGGGTCACCGCCGCCATGATGGAGCTGGTGGATTTAGAGGAAGAGGAATTCGTGGAGGGTATGCAGGTTGGTGCGCATGACGAGGACGGCGAGGAAGAGGAGATCGAGTACGACGAGCACATCTGGACCTCTCCGGCGCTGGCCATGGACATCTGCCGGGGCATCTGCGGCGCACTGTGTCAGGCTGATCCCGAGCACACGGAAAACTATCAGGCAAGACTGACGGCGTATCTGGGGGAGTTGGAGAAACTGGATGCAGCGTTCCGGGAGGTGAGTGAAAATGCAGCGCACCGGACGCTGGTATTCGGGGATCGGTTCCCGCTGCTGTACTTCGCCAAGACCTATGGGTTCGAGTACCGGGCGGCGTTCCACGGGTGTTCTTCCGATACAGAGCCAGGCCTTGCGACGTTGAAATATTTAATTGATAAGGTGAACGCGGAGGATATTCCCGCGGTATATACCATTGAGTTGAGCAATCAAAAAATTGCACAGGCCATCGCGGAGACGACCGGGGCGAAAATTCTGACGTTCCAGTCGTGTCAGACGGTGAGCCGGGAGGATTTTGAAAACGGAGAGACCTACCTTTCGCTGATGTGGCGGAACGTGGAGGCTCTGCGGGAGGGTACCAAATGACAAATGCTTTGATCGAAGTGAAGGACGTGACCCTGGGCTATGAGGGCCGGGCGATCTGGGAGCATCTGAGCTTTCGCATCGACCGGGGGGACTATCTGGCCATCGTGGGAGAAAACGGCAGCGGCAAGTCCACGCTGCTGAAAAGCCTGCTGGGGCTGCTGAAACCCATGAGCGGCACCATTGAGCGCTCAGACAGTCTGAAAGCGGGCGCTGTCGGCTATCTGCCCCAGCAGACCAAGGCGCAGAAGGATTTTCCCGCCACGGTGTATGAGGTGGTACTGTCCGGTTTTCTCAGCGCAAAGCAGGGGCGGTTTTTCTACACCGCAAAGGAGAAATCCGCCGCGCTGATGAACATGGGCAAGCTGGGGATTCTGGAGAAGCGGGACAAGTGCTACCGGGAGCTGTCCGGCGGTTTGCAGCAGCGGGTGCTTTTGGCGCGGGCGCTTTGCGCCGCGGGAGAGCTGCTGATTTTGGACGAGCCGGTGACGGGTCTCGATCCGGCGGCAGCGCAGGATCTGTACCGGACGCTGGCATATTTGAATAAGAAAGAACACATCGCCATCGTGACGGTGACTCACGACATGGAAAACGCGCTGCGCTATGCCACGGCGATTTTGCACGCCGGGCAGAAGCAGTGGTTTTACGGCACGGCGCAGGAGTATCTGGCGTCGCCCTACGGCAAACGGTTTGGAGGACAGCGGTAATGAGAATTTTGTTGGAGATGTTCACCTACCCGTTCATCCTGCGGGCATTCGTGGTGGGGATCCTGGTGTCGCTGTGCGCGGCGCTGTTGGGCGTACCGCTGGTGCTGAAGCGGTATTCCATGATCGGCGACGGACTGAGCCATGTATCTTTTGGCGCGCTGGCGGTGGCGCTGGCGTGCGGTTGGGCGCCGCTGGCGGTTTCCGTGCCGGTGGTGATCGTGGCGGCGCTTTTGCTCTTGCGGATGACGGAGCGGAGCCGGATCGGGGCAGACGCCGCCATCGCGGTGACCTCGGCGTCGGCTCTCGCCATCGGCATCATCGTAACGAGTCTCACCAGCGGCATGACCACCGACGTGGACAGCTATATGTTCGGGTCGATCCTGGCGATGGATCGTGGTGACGTGGCGCTTTCCGTGGGGCTTTCCGCGGCGGTGCTGATGCTGTTCGTGCTGTGCTACCACCGGCTGTTCGCCATCACCTTTGATGAGAGCTTTTCCCGGGCAACCGGCGTGCGGGTCGGGTTTTACAACACGCTTTTGGCGGTGCTGACGGCGCTGACCATCGTACTGGGTATGCGGCTGATGGGCGCCATGCTGATCTCCTCGCTGGTGATCTTCCCTGCCCTCTCCGCCATGCGGGTATTCAAGAGCTTCCGGGGCGTGGTGATCTGCGCCGGGGTGATGAGCGTGTGCGCGTTCTGCGTAGGGCTGACCGGGAGCTATCTGGTGTCCACCCCGGTAGGCGCCACGGTGGTGATCGTCAATCTGGCGGTGTTTTTGGTGTGCTGCGGGGTTTCAAGTGTCAAAAAGCGGGGATAATTCCCCGCTTTTCGACGTTTTTTTCAAAGAAAAAGGCTTGCAATTATATTTTAATTGTGCTATTCTGCTACTGTAAGAGGTGTTGACTGAGAGTGGACCGATGGTCCGCTCTTTTTATTGAGCAAATTCGAAAGGTCAAATTTATGAAGAAGATTACCGAAATCGTATGGGAGCTGGCAGAGCCGGTGGTGAAGGAAAACGGCTGCGAGCTATGGGACGTAGAGTACGTCCGGGAGGCCGGGCAGTGGTTTTTGCGGCTGTATCTGGACAAGGACGGCGGCGTGGACATTCTGGACTGCGAGGCTATCAGCCGAAAGGTCAGCGACCTTTTGGACGAGGCGGACCCCATCGAACAGAGCTATACCTTTGAGGTATCCAGTGCAGGTCTTGAACGGCAACTGAAGCGGCCCGGTGACTTCGAGCGATTCATGGGCGAGAAAATTCTGCTGAAAACCTACAAGCCCATTGCCGGGCGGAAAGAGTTTGCCGGTGTTCTCGCCGGATACGATAACGGCTCCGTTCTGGTGGACATGGGCAGCGGCGACCCGCTGTGGTTTGAGGAGAAGGACATCGCCCTGGTGCGGCTGAGAGTGGAATTTTAAGAAAGCGGGCGACCGCAAGGGTCGCCCCTACGGAGAAAATTGATATAGGAGTTAAGACCATGAAATGTGATGAAATCTTTGCAGCCCTTGCCATGCTGGAAAAGGAGCGGGGCATCCCCCAGAACTTTATGATGGGCAAGATCATTCAGGCGCTGACCACCGCCTACAAGCGGGACCACGAGGGTGTGGAGAACGTGATCGTGGACGTGGACGAGGAAAAGCGCGACCTGAAGATGTTTGTGCAGAAGGAGATCGTAGAGGTGGTGGAGAACCCCGGGTCCGAGATCTCCCTGGAAGACGCCAAGGCGCTGAGTGCCAAGAATGAGTTGGGGGGCATCGTGAATATCCCCGTGAGCAATGTAGACTTCGGCCGTATCGCCGCCGGAAACGGCAAGCAGGTCATCATTCAGGGCCTGCGGGAGGCCGAGCACGGCATGATCTACGACGAGTTCAACTCCAAGCAGCACGAGATCCTCACCGGTACGGTAATGCGCATCGACAACCGCATCGGCAACGTAGGCCTGCGCATCGGCCAGGGCAACGAGTCCACCGAGGCGGTGCTGACCCTGAACGAGCAGGTGCCCGGCGAGGTGCTGCGGGAGGGGCAGATGGTGAAGGTCTATCTGGTCGAGGTGCGCCGCAGTACCCGCGGGCCGCAGGTACTGATCTCCCGTACCCATCCCGGTTTGGTCAAGCGTCTTTTTGAGCTGGAAGTTCCCGAAATTTACGACGGGACCGTGGAGATCCGCTCCATCGCACGGGAAGCCGGCAACCGCACCAAGATGGCGGTCTGGTCCGCCGATGAGGATGTCGATCCCATCGGCGCCTGCGTGGGCCCCCGGGGCGGCCGTGTGAACGCCATCGTGGACGAGCTGCGGGGTGAAAAGATCGACATTATCAAGTACAGCGAGGACCCCGCCGAATTCATCGCCGCAGCGCTGGCTCCCGCCGATGTGGTAGACGTGATGCTCTCGGCAGAGGGCAAATCCTGCCGGGTCATCGTACCCGACGACCAGTTGAGCCTTGCCATCGGCAAGGAGGGACAGAATGCCCGCCTCGCCGCCCGGTTGACGGGGTACAAGATCGACATCAAGCCGGAGAGCTTTGAGGGCTGAATCCCCCATTCTCTATTAGCAGATTAGAACTCGCTCCGCGGGGGTACTTTTCCCAATAGCTGGAAAAGTACCCAAAAGAGCCATCAGAAACCGATGGTTTCTGAACTTCCTTTGCTCTAACGAAGCGAGGAGGAAAGACACCGAAATTTGCATAGTTTTTCGTCTAATTCGCTGTGCGCTCCGCTCGTGCGCTTACGGCTCAAAAACGCAAAAGCCTTACTCCTACCGCGGTAGACACAACCGTCAGTAAATACGGTCAAAGCGTTATGCAGCGAAATGTTTTAATCTGTTTTTGACGCAGCTTTGCCGCGGCAAAAACACCACGAAAGCGAGCAAGGCAAGCTCTCGCGCCGACCAAAGTGCCGAAGGTGCTGCGATAAGTGCGAGTAACTCGTGGAAAAACAAAGTTTTTTCACGAAATGTTGTGAGGAGGTGCGGCGTATGCCGGTGAAGCCCCGGAAAATTCCACAGCGGCAATGCGTCGGCTGCCGCACCATGTTTGATAAGCGCGACCTCTTGCGGGTGGTGAAGTCACCGGAGGGGGAGATCTCCCTGGACGCTACCGGCAAAAAATCCGGTCGGGGCGCCTACGTCTGCCGCAGCGCAGAGTGTCTGAAAAAGGCGCAGAAGTCCAAGGCGCTGGAGCGGGCATTGGAGGTCGCCATTCCCGAAGAGGTCTACGCCGCCCTGCAGCAGCAGATGGAGGTGGTCGGGTCATGAACAACATTCTCTCGATGCTGGGACTTGCCCACAAGGCCGGCAAGGTGGAGATCGGCGAAGAGCCGGTGGGCAGCGCCGCAAGAGCCAAAAAGGCGCGGGTCATTTTCGTGGCCGATGATGCGGCGCCCTCTACCAAACGCCGGGCAAAGAGCTTTGCCGAGACGGGAAGCTGTATTCTGCTCCCCCTGCCTGCCGAAAAGAACGACATGGGCCGCGTACTGGGACGCACCAGCTGCGCCATGTGTGCCGTGACGGAGATCGGCTTTGCCTGCGCCATCGTGAAAAAGCTCGCCGCTATCGAGCCGGAGAAGTATCAGGCTGCGGCGGATGCGTTGGAGATCAAGGCGAAACGAGCCGCCGAGCGCAGGCAGGAACAGGAGCAGCACGAAAAGAACATCAAAACCGGCAGGAAGCGGATCAAAGCCGTGCCCGCCGTGCAAAAGGAAGAAAAGAAGGATGTTCCGCAGAAGTCGGAGGTAAGGCATCCCACCCGAACTGCGGCAAAACGGAAAAAGCCGGAACCGAAGTCCCGTTTTGAGGGCAGCCTGCCGGTGAAAAAGGGCAAGGGGAACAAAGAAAGTAATCACCGCACGAAAGTGCGCGACCATCACTAATCGGAGGTGTGCATATTGGCTAACATCGGAAATAAGTACAGAGTGCATGAGGTGGCAAAGGATTTTAACGTCGCCACAAAGGATATTACGGAGATTTTGACCAAGTATGCCGAAACTCCCAAGAACCATATGCAGGTGCTGGAGGATCGGGAGCTGAGCCTCATCTTTGAAAGTCTGACCCAGAGCCATCAGATCTCCAGTATCGCGGTGGTGTTCGCCGAGGGCGTTCAGCCCGACCAGAAGAAAGCCGAGAACAAGCCGGAGAAGAAAAAGGAGTCCGCGTCTGTGAAAGCCGCCGGCTCTGCTTCTGCACAGGAGAAGAAGCCTGCCGCCGAGCAGGAGAAGAAGCCCATGTCCCGTGTCCCCCAGACCAAGGTGGTGGACACCCGCAAGGCCACCAACGTCAATTTGGACAAGTACGACGAGCGTTTGCAGGATATGGCGGACAGCCGCAATCGGGGCCGCCGCGACCAGAATCAGGGCGGCAAGGAAAAGTTCCGCAACAACAAGCAGCGCCAGCAGGGCTCCTTCGGCGCCAACAAGCGCAAGCAGGAGGAGGCCGACCGGATGCGTCGGCTGCAGCTGGAGATCATCAAGAAGACCCCCGTCACCGTGCAGATCCCCGACGAGATCAGCGTGGGTGAACTCGCCAGCCGCATGAAGAAGACCGGCGCAGAGGTGGTCAAGTGCCTGATGAAGAACGGCGTGATGGCTTCTCTCAGCGAGATGATCGACTTCGATACCGCCGCCATCATTGCCGAGGAAATGGGCTGCAAGGTGGAGAAAGAGGTCGTTGTTACCATCGAAGAGAAGCTCATCGACGACCATCAGGACGCCGAGGAGGATCTGGTGCTCCGCGCCCCCGTGGTGGTGGTCATGGGCCACGTCGACCACGGCAAGACCTCCCTTTTGGACTATATCCGCAATTCCCACGTTGCCTCCGGCGAGGCCGGCGGCATTACCCAGCACATCGGCGCCTATCAGGTGCAGGTGAACGGCAAGCCCATCACCTTCCTGGATACCCCGGGCCATGAGGCATTTACCTCCATGCGTGCCCGCGGCGCCATGGTCACCGACGTTGCCATTCTGGTGGTGGCTGCCGACGACGGCATCATGCCCCAGACCATTGAATCCATCAACCACGCCAAGGCGGCGGAAATTCCCATCATCGTTGCCATTAACAAGATGGACCGTCCCGAGGCCAATCCCGAGCGCATCAAGCAGCAGCTCACCGAGTACGGTCTGGTGTGCGAGGAGTGGGGCGGCGAGACCATCGTGTGTCCCATCTCCGCCAAGACCGGTATGGGCATCGACAATCTGCTGGAGATGCTGACCCTGACCGCCGAGGTGGGTGAGCTGAAAGCCAATCCCAACCGGATGGCACAGGGTACGGTCATCGAGGCGCGGCTGGACAAGGGACGCGGCCCCGTGGCAACGCTGCTGGTGCAGAACGGTACGCTGAAGCAGGGCGACATCATCATCGCCGGCACGTCCGTGGGCCGTGTGCGTACCATGATGAACAGCCGCGGGGAGCGCATCACCGAGGCAGGTCCCTCCGTGCCTGTGGAGATCTCCGGTCTGAGCGAGGCACCCTCTGCCGGTGCGGTATTCAACGCCGTTGCCGACGAGAAGCTGGCACGTGAGCTGGTGGAGCAGCGCAAGGAGGAGGAGAAGGCCAAGGCCAATGCGCCGGTCACCAAGGTGTCGCTGGAGGATCTGTTCAGCCAGATCCAGGCGGGTGAGATGAAGAACCTGAACCTGATCGTCAAGGCCGACGTACAGGGCAGCGTGGAGGCCGTGAAGGCTTCTCTGGAGAAGATCTCCAATGAGGAGGTGCGCGTGCGGGTCATCCACGGCGGCGTGGGCGCCATCAACGAGTCCGACGTGATGCTGGCGGCAACCTCTCAGGCCATCATCGTGGGCTTCAACGTCCGGCCCGACAACGCGGCACGCGACAGCGCCGCCCGTGCCAACGTGGATATGCGGATGTACCGCGTGATCTACGACGCCATCGACGAGATCGAGGCCGCCATGAAGGGTATGCTGGCACCCAAGTTCCACGAGGTGCTGCTGGGTCACGCCGAGGTGCGGCAGACCTACAAGGTGTCCGGCGTGGGCACCGTGGCCGGCTGCTACGTGACCGACGGCAAGATCCAGCGCAAGGACTGCCAGGTGCGTCTGGTGCGCGACGGCATCGTCATTCACGAGGGCGTACTGGCCAGCCTGCAGCGCTTTAAGGATCAGGCCAAGGAGGTCATGTCCGGCTATGAGTGCGGCATGACCATTGAGAAGTTCAACGACATCAAGGAGGGCGACGTGATCGAGGCCTTCACGATGGAGGAAATTGCACA
>JAZUEB010000022.1:0-25480 GCA_045639965.1 Vescimonas sp.
ACCCAGAATGGGGCCCATGATCATGTAGATGGCATTGCCTTCCATCAGCATACCCAGAATCAGCAGCAGGATGTTGATGAGGAACAGGATGATGTACTTGTTGTCGCTCAGACTCAGGAAGAAGTTGGTCATCTTGACGGGCACCTGGTTGTGGGTCAGCACCAGGCCGAAGATAGAGGCCATGGACAGCACAAACAGGGTGGCGCCGGCAAACACGGAGGGGTTCATCAGGATCTTGAACAGCTTCTTCAGGCTCAGCGTACGGTACACGAACATACCGATGATGATGGAGTACACGGTGGCCACGCAGGCACCCTCGGTGGGAGTGAAGTAGCCGGACAGAATACCCACGATCAAGATGACGGGCATCATCATGGCTGCAAAACTATCCTTGAAGGACGCCCAGATCTCTTTACCCTTTGCTCTGGGCTGCAGCGGATAGCCGCGTTTCTTGGAGGTCACCCAGCAGATGATCATCTGCAAAATACCCATGAAAATACCGGGCACCAGACCGCCGATCAGCAGTGCGCCGATAGACACGCCGGTGATGGAGCCGTACAGCACGCAGGACGTACTTGGCGGTATGATGGGCGCTATCGTAGACGAGGCGGCGGTAACTGCCGCAGAGAAGTCCGTGACGTAACCGGCCTCCTCCATGGCGTCGGTCTCCAAGCGGCCGATACCGGACACGTCGGACACGGCGGAGCCGGACATACCGGCCATGATCATGGAGGTCAGCACGTTCACGTGGGCCAGACCGCCCCGCAGGTGGCGCACCAAAGTGCCGGCAAAGCGGAAGATCTTCACGCCCACGTCAGAGCCGGTCAGGATAAAGGACGCCATCATAAAGAAAGGGATGGCCATGGTGGTAAAGGAGTCCAGGCTGTTCACCGCACGGGTGGTGATAGCCACGGGAGTCGCGGTGGCATTGATCAGCAGCATAATGACGGAGGATAAGCCCATGGAGAACGCAATGGGAATACCCACAAACATCAGGCCGACCAACAGAACGAACATAATTGCACCGACCATTACTTGTTCTCCTCCTCTCCGTTATCTTCCTGTACCAGGAAGGCTTTCTTAAACTCTTCCTCTTCGCGGGCACGCTCTTCGGCGTGTTTGGCCTCTTCCTCTGCCTTCCGCTGATTTTCCACGTCGGTCAGACCGCCCTTAAAGCGGATATCCGCTATGGCGACCACCAAATCATACAGAATGTAGAGCGTATTGAAGGTCATGGCGATAGGAACGCTCAAATAGACGAACAGACGGGACATCTGCAGCGCAGGTGTTCTGCCGTTGATGATGATGGGGTTGCGGCACAGCTGGAAGCCGAAGATCATCAGCATACCGCAGAAAATCAGGATCATCAGATCCGTAATGATGCGGACGATGCGGCGCTGCGCCGGGGTGTAGCGGTTCAGCAGCAGGTCTACCGTCAGATGTTCGCCGCGAATGGTAACGGCGATGGAGGCGATGTACGTCATCCAGATCAGGGAATAGGTACCGATCTCTTCTGTCACAGGGATCTTAAAGTGGCAGATACGGCCGACAACCTGTACGGTAACGTCAACGATCATGATGCACAGGAAAATCGCCGCGATGACCTGTGCGACCTTGGTAATGATCGCAAATACCTTGTCGATACCGTCTTTCGTTTTCAGAAATTTGGTCATAAAAGATCTTCTCTCCTTCTTTCCGAATTTTTTCAACTGAAAGTGAATTTCAACTGACAAAAACCCACGAAAATTTCATGTGCTTTTGTCAGCTGAAATTCCCGGGTAGTTCAACTTGGGAAGGGGCAAAAGCCCCTCCCCAAGTGAATTTGGTGTGTAACACCACAGTTTTTCTATAAAGATTCCGTTAAGGATCAGCCCTTCAGAGAATCATAGAACTCCTGGGTGAAGTCGCCCTTGGCGATGAACTCGGCAGCAACGTCCTTGCAGGCATCCTGGAATGCAGCAAAGTCGATCTCGTCAGCGCGCAGCACTTCGCAACCGGCATCGGCGAAAGCAGCCCAAGCGGCGTCGACTTCCTCGGCCAGCTCATTGGTACGCCACTCGGTAACCTCAGCGCAGCCCTTGATGATGGCTTCCTGCTGGATGGGTGCCAGACCGTCGAACCAGCTCTTGCAGACGAAGATGGGGATCAGGCCGCCGGTGTGGTTGGTCTCGGACACGTACTTGCACTGCTCTTCCAGATTGATGGAGTGCAGCTCGGTGATAGCGTTCTCAACGGCGGTGCAGGCGCCCTGGCTCATGGAAGTGTAGACCTCGCCCCAAGCGATGGTGACGGGGTTAGCACCCATAGCGGTGTTGATAGCGGTATTCACGGGGGAGCTGGGGGAACGCAGGACCAGGCCGTTCATGTCGGCGGGGGTCTTTACGCTGCGGACGCTGTTGCAGACCACACGGAAGGGACGGTTGACGTAGCCCACGATCTGCATGTTGATGCCGGCGAAAGCCTCATCCAGAGCGGCGTGCACATCGGTGTCGCCCCAGATCTTAGCCATAGCATCCTCGTTGGAAGCGAACAGGTAAGGCATGCACAGAGCATTGGCAACGGGAGCATAGTTACCCAGACCATCGAAACCGCAGACAGCAGCCTCGATCTCGCCCAGAGCAACGCCCTCAGAGAACTCGACGTTGGAGCCCAGCTGGGAAGCGGGGTAGACCTCGACATCGATGGTGCCCTCAGAGTACTTCTCCACCAGCTCTTCGACCATCAGCATTGCCTGATACTCGCCCAGAGCGGGATCGGCGGTGGTGGTGCCGGCCAGCTTCATGGTGACCTTTTCCACGTTGGCAGTAGCGTCTTCGCCACCCTCTTCAACGGGAGCAGCGGGTTCCTGACCACAGGCTACCAGTGCGAACACCATAACCAGGGCCAGCAGCATTGCAAGAATCTTCTTCATGCTTCTTTTCCTCCTAATAGAGATTTTTTATTTATTCATCGGTGGCGTTCCACCAATAAATACGATGTCAATAGCCGTAGATGTAGGTGTTCAGCAGAGGCTCGGCACGGCTTTCGCCGAGACTCTTCAGGGCAGCCAGCGCCGTCACGCAGGTGCCGCCGCCCACACCTTTCTCCTCTTTTTCGGCGATGGCTTTTGCCGCACCGCCGACGGTGAGGGTATCGTGGGTCTTGCAATATGCCGCAACAGCGGCTTTCATCCGCAGGGCGCAGTCGATGCCGTCTTGCAGTTTGCGGACGTATTCCGTGCCGGACAGATCCGGCATGTGGGCGGAGATCACCGTTTCCGGATGCCAGTCGCGGAGCTTTTCCATGGAGTCCAGATAATCGTCAAAATCAGCGATCTGAGGTGTTCCGCTGAAAAAGCCGTTTCCGATGATGCTGTCACCGCTGAACATAGTGCGGCTCTGGGGTTCGTAGAGGCAGATGCTGCCAGGAGAGTGTCCCGGGGTGGAGATGACCTGCAGGTGCAGATCATCGAACACCAGTTCATCGCCGTCATGCAAAAGTCTTGCGGGGGTGATGGGGTCCCCCACCATGCTCCAGAAGATCTCATGGCGGGCAGGCGGCAGGTCGAAATCATCTTTGAACTGGCCGAAGAGCATCTCCCAATGCCAGTTATAATCGGTCACGTGTTTCACGTCGCCCTCATGGACCCAGACCTCACCGCCGTGCGCCATGGTCAAACTGTCGCAGCCGATGTGATCCCAGTGACCGTGGGTCAGGAGCAGGACGTTTTTCCGTCCGTCGGTGAGATAGGGCAGCTTCTTCTCCTTCCCGCCCAGCAGGCCGCCGTCGATAAAAATGTTGTAGTGCTCGGTCTGTATCAGGTAACTGCGGGTAAAGATGCCTAAGTAGTCGTCTTGAAATCGGATGATGTTCATGCCTCTGCGCTCCGCTGCTTGCACACCAGGTTATACAGCACTTTCATGCTGGCGATCATATTCTTGGGATCGGCGGTACCCTTACCGGCCTTACCGTAAGCGGGACCGTGACCCACGGAGACGATATTGGCCGGGGTGCCGGTATAGATCAGCACGCCGTCGCCGAAGAAGCAGCTCTTCATGGCGATATTGCCCTGATCGTGGTACAGGAACACCACGCCGCCCACTTCGCCGCTGCGGGCTTTCAGGAATACGGTATCCGCCGGGCAGGGTCCGATGACCTGGGCGCCGTCGGCCCGGAGCCGGTCAATAGCGGGCTGGATAATGGTCTGCTCCTCGTCACCGAACAGGCCGTCCTCGCCGGCGTGGGGGTTCAATGCCGCCACGGCGATCCTGCATTGCTCGGCGGGCAGGAACTTGCCCATAATATTCAGCAGCTTGCGCCCGGTATTGACGATTCCCTCGCTGCTCAGGCGGTTGACGATCTCCTTGAAGGCACAGTGGCCCACCACGGTACTGCGGAAAATATCCTCGCACTTGATCACAGAGGAGCAGGACTCGGCATGATAGAAGTCCTTGAACACTTCAAACTCGGAGCTGTAATCCAGTCCGGCAGCATGGAAACCCGCCTTGGTAATGGGCGCCATGGAAAATCCGTCGATGATACCGGCACGCTCCAACTCCATGGTCTTGACCATGGAGTCGTACATCAGGTGGCCGCTGTCGGCGGTCACGGTGGAGAATTTGATATCCTTGCCGCAGGCTACGTCGCAGAAATATGCCACGTTGGCACCGCCCTCCGTGGGACGGCCGCTCAGTTCCCGCAGCTCCAGCTTTTCTATCCCCTCCACATGCCGGCAGGAGATTTGAAAGCGTTCTCTGTTTCCCACAAGCACGGGAATATAGGACCCGTCATTGGCCAAAACCGCCTTGGCTGCCATCTCCGGACTGCTGCCGGCATGGTCGCCAAGAATAATGCCAAGTACGATCTCTTTTTTCATGATCATGCACCCCTTTGCTTTTTCTCACGTTTACCAAATATATAGCAATTAATGTGCCTATTTATAATACCTCGTGCATTTTGTCGAATTTTTGGATTATTGCACAAATTCTGTCCGTCGTCCTTTAGCTAATTCGCCCACATTTGCGTCGTTTTTCCGCCGTGTTGAAATGCAAACTTTACTATTTTGCACCGTTCTTTCCTGATTTCTGGTTTGATTTTGATTTGTTGTGTTTCATTTTTGAGTCATTTTTGTACGATTGCCTTTCTATCTGCAGTCCCACACCTGTGAAGAGCGCAAAAAAATTTGCCTTTTTGTTTCTCGTATGATACCATCTGTTCAGAAGCTGTAAATATTTTTATCTATTCCGTAAACTATTCATCAAGAATAAGAAAGGAGCATCTCCATGGATACCAAGGATATTATTGTCATCGCCGTTTTTGTTGCCATCATGGTTCTGGCCTTTGTGTTCAGCGGGCAGAAAAAGCCGCCAAAGGATAAAAAATGAGTCAAAAAAGAGAGAGACCGCTGCGAAGCGGTCTCTCTCTTTTTGTAAACAACACAGCAGATCCTGTTGTGAGCTTGCATTTTATGGTTTTTTTCGGTACAATAAGGAAAAATTGTTCTGGGGGAAGCTTATGGATATTCTTGTCACCGGCGGTGCCGGATATATCGGCAGCCATACCTGCGTAGAGCTGCTTGAGGCCGGCTATACGCCTATTGTTGTGGATAATCTCTGCAATTCCAATGCGGAAAGCCTGCACCGTGTGGAACAGATCACCGGCAGAAGCGTGAAATTCGTAGAGGGTGATGTCCGCGACGAATCCGTTTTGGATGCAGTCTTTTCTCAATACGACATCGCCTGCGTGATCCACTTTGCCGGTCTCAAGGCCGTGGGTGAATCCGTGGCAAAACCGCTTTTATACTACGAAAACAATCTCTGCTCCACCATGGTGCTGTGCCGCGTCATGGCAAAGCACGGCGTTAAAAAGCTGATCTTCTCCTCCTCTGCCACCGTCTATTCCGGTGACAATGAGATGCCCCTGCGTGAGACCTCCAAAACCGGAAATTGTACCAACCCCTATGGCTGGACCAAGTACATGGGCGAGCAGATCCTGCGGGATCTTGTCAAGGCAGACCCCGATTGGTCTGTGGTCCTGCTCCGTTACTTCAATCCGGTGGGCGCCCACAAAAGCGGTCTGATCGGCGAACATCCCAACGGCATTCCCAACAATCTGATGCCCTTCATCTCTCAGACCGCTGTGGGCAAGCGGGATCATCTGAGCGTGTTCGGTAACGACTACGATACCCCCGACGGTACCGGTGTGCGGGACTATATCCATGTGGTGGATCTGGCACAGGGACACGTCTGTGCCATCCGCTATCTGCTGTCCCACAGCGGCGAAGCCGTCTTTAATCTGGGAACGGGACACGGATACAGCGTTTTGGACATGGTAAAGGCGTTTGAGTCGGTCAATCAGATCCCTGTTCCCTATGTGATCGCCCCTCGCCGTCCCGGTGACCTGGCCACCTGCTATGCCGATCCCGCCAAGAGTCGGGAGGTTCTGGGTTGGCAGGCGCAGCTGGACCAGAACGATATGTGTCGGGATTCCTGGAACTGGCAGCGGAAGAACCCCAACGGCTACGAAGAGTAAATACACAGTAAAACCCCACCGAAACGTTTCGGTGGGGTTTTTTATGATCCGATCTCCGGCAGACCGGCAGCCGCCATAGACTGCCCCACGCGGCGAAAGTTCTCATCGGGCAGGGTCAGCGAAATCTTCCCCGCCAGCTCCGGATATTCGCTTCGCAAAACCTCCCGGCAGGTCTCCAAGATCAGATCGCCGCCCTTGCCGGACATCACGCGCCCCAGCAGCAGCACATGGCGGCAGGCGTAAAGGTCATAATAATACGCCAACGTATGGCCCAGATAGACGCCGATGGAGCGGTACACCTTTGCCGCCCGGGGATCGTCCTTTTCCATCAGTTCCTGCACCACCATCAGTTTCCCGGCAGGCGACAGCTCTCCATCCAGCACAATACCGGCGCGGGGTGCAAGCTTGATGATACCGTCCTGAGAGAAATACTTGACACCGCAGCCGATGTCGCCGGACCACTCATCTGCCATGGCATCCGAAGATGCATCTATCGGCACGAACGCCAGCTCGTTGAGCCAGCCGGTCACCCGGCCCTGTTCGTCTACGAAGCCGGCGGCTTCACTGGTGCCCATGGCAATGCCCAAAACGCCGGTGTCCTCCAGGCTCATAGCGCCGGCAAGGGCAGATACATCGCCGTCATTTACCACACAGCAGGGGATCCGGCCGAAGGTGTCCGTAATGGCGCGGATAAAAATATCCTTGCCTCTGGTGTCCTGCAAGTTCTGCGGGATCTGCAAAAACAGGCTGCTGCTCATCGTTCGGTTGTTGATATGGACACCGGCAGCGCTGACACCTACCGCATCCACCCGGGGCAGATGCGCTGCCGCCGACCGGAGCGCCGCCACGATGCCGTCATAGTGATAGGTCAGGTCCGCATTGGTCTTGGGGAACCATACCACTTCCTCGGAGTATACTGTCTCGCCGTTCCGGACGGCGGATACCTTGCGGTCGCTGCCGCCGGCGTCAAAGCCGATACGGCAGCCGTCCAGGTGGCCGCCCATAGCCTTTGGTGCATCGACACTCCGGGGTACCTTCTCCGTATACAGCACCTCAAAGGGCTTTTCAAACACGCGGGACATAAAGTCCCTGTCAAAGTCCCGCTTTCCGCCGGGTGCATAATTGCCCCGCAAAAATGCCGCCATATCTGCGTTGTCCACATAGACCCGAAAGCCGCCCCTCACCCAAAGCAGCGTCTTGACCAGACGGTCCATGTAGTATCGGTCCGCTTCCGCCATCTCCGGCGTACCGTAAATATATGTATGCACCGCGGCCACCTGTCCGTCAGAACGTTCTACCGCAACAGAGATCGGCTGTTTCGCCCCGGCAAGGAAGGCCCGATGATACCGGCCCATCGGGAAAAACTCCTCATCCAGCTCCGGTACGTTCTTTAAGGAGACTTCTATTCCGTACCGCTCCATCTCTGCTCCCCCCTTGTTGCAATGGTCAGTCGCTCACCAGCTTTTCCGGATAGGTCCCGTTGCCGTGGAGCTTCTTCAGCTCCCGGGCCACCAGCTCCCGGTCCTCATGGTAGGTCATGCCGAACCATCTGTCCCGAGACTGTAAAACGGACACCGACATCTTCCCCTGGCGGATCATCTCGCCCACCATGTTGGGCAGAAAGCATTCCGCCTTGATGTTGTCGCCGGCGCCGTGCAGAAATGCGTGGAAAAACTCCTCCATGTGTTCAAATGCCGCCGGGGAAAAGCCCCAGAAGTTCATGGAAACGATGGTCTCGCCGCTCATCTCCTCACGTTTCTCGCCGTCCACGTCGGCGATACTGCCATCGGGGAAGAGCTGCAGCTTCAGTGCTTCCTCCACGCTCAGCAGTTTTCCCTCCTCGATCCGGCAGATACCCCGGGAAACCGTTCCGTGCTCCGTAACGGTGTTGCGCAGCAGATACCCCACCATCGTGGCCTCATTCGGCTGCAGGCGCATCAGCTCGTGGAAAATCGTCTGATAGGCGTCCACGCCATAGTAGTCGTCCGCATTGATCACGCAAAACGGCTCATGCACCGCATTGCGGGCGCACAGCACCGCGTGGCAGGTGCCAAAGGGCTTGGTGCGCTCCTTCGGTACGGTATAAAACGAGGGTACATTGTCGTTATTCTGATACACATACGCCACCTCCACCGGTCTTCCTTCCGGTGTTTCCAGCTTCTCCACCATGTTGCCGCACACAGTTTTGACCAGGTCCAGGATCTCCGGCTTGATGATAAACACTACCTTGTCAAACCCGGCACGCACCGCGTCGTAAACACTATACTGCATCAGACATTCGCCGTTGGGGCCCACGCCGTCCAGCTGCTTGTTGCCGCCGTAACGGGAACCTAAACCGGCTGCCATAATCACCAATGCTGCTTTGCTCATTGCTCTGCCTCCTATGTTTCGGTTTTCTTAAGCATACCACGAACTTCCTTCCGTTTCAACTAAAAGGGAACGCCGTTCTTTCATAAAAGCGGAGTGGCTCCGCCAAAATTGGCGGAGCCACTTTACCGGATGTATCAATTTTGACAGATCGCGTCATGAAATTCTGTTGCGGTCAGTCTGTCTTTGTGCTGATTTCCTATTTGTCAGCCTGTTTTTGAGGAACTTATTCCTCCTGCACCCACCTTCACCGTCAGCGTTGCCGCATTCGACGTCACCGTGTTCCCGGCTGCATCCTTTACCACGCACCGGTACTGATACCCGTTTCTGCCGCTTGTGCCTACCGGCTGCAATGTCGCCGTGTTATACCCCTTGGTCGCGCTGGAGCAGTTGTTCCATGTTCCCGTAGAGGACGTGCGGTACTGCCACTGATAGCTCGATGCGTTCTTGGCCGCTACCTTGAATGTCGCCGTGCTGACCTTGGCCCCGGATACATTCGCAGGCTGCGTCGTGATATACAGCACCTTCAGCGTTGCCGCATTCGATGTTACCGTGTTCCCGGCTGCATCCTTTACCACGCACCGGTACTGATACCCGTTTCTGCCGCTTGTGCCTACCGGCTGCAATGTTGCCGCGTTATACCCCTTGGTCGCGCTGGAGCAGTTGTTCCACGTTCCCGTAGAGGATGTGCGGTACTGCCACTGATAGCTCGAGGCGCCCGTTGCCGCTACCTTGAATGTCGCCGTGCTGTCCTTGGCTACGGACACATTCGCAGGCTGCGTCGTGATGGAAAGCGGCGCATAGACTTTATGGGAGAATGACACAGCAGACTTTGGCCCGTCAATCGAGCCATTGGTCCCATCGGCGCCATCGCTGTCCTCATGGAGCGAAATCGCAGCGCTGTTGACGCTGTAACGCGCCTGTCCGCTTGCGTGGACCTTGTTCACTTCAAACGTAATGACCGCCTGAAATGCGCCGGCGGCATACGCCTTACCGCTTCCGGATGCTGCCACATCCATATAGTAGAAGCCGACCTTACCGCTGCCATTGGCCTCCGATACAGTAGATGCCCCATGACCGACCACAGTCGTTCCTTTCTCCAACTTTTCTGCGGAGATATCCGTGGTGCCGTACTTCCACGACACGCTCTTGACCGTCAGGTCCTCCGCGGGAAACTCCACATGGAACGTCAGCACATTGAGGGTCGCCGCCTTGTTCTTGACA
Source organism: Vescimonas sp. (assembly GCA_045639965.1). Lineage (GTDB taxonomy): Bacteria > Bacillota > Clostridia > Oscillospirales > Oscillospiraceae > Vescimonas. The sequence continues at coordinate 10,102 of JAZUEB010000022.1, forward strand.
GTGACCGTAAAGCTGCTGCCGTCGTCCACCGCCGTTGTCTCGGAGGTTTCCATCGTCAGGTTGCTTGCCGCATCGGCCGCAAACGCAACGCTGTTCAGCGTCAGCATCAGCGCCAGTGCCAGGATCAATGCGATTACTTTCTTCTTCATTGCATAGCTCCTCTCTAAAATATATTCCTCTTTGTTAAATAAACTCTCTTTACAGCTTCGCACCTTACGTGCAGATAGTTGTACTATTATGCTTATACATGGTGAATTATAGCACGGTCCGTCCCGTTTGAAAAGAGTTTTTTTGTGCTTTTTGTTATTTTTTAGCCGCTATCAGCCTGTTTTTGCGGAAAGTCCTTCCACCCCCGCCGCGGAATGAGCTCCCGTAATGAGGTACCGCGCCAATGCCGTCAGATCCGCGGCGGTCACCGTGCCGTCGCCGTTATAGTCTGCCGCGTTCTGCTTATCCGCGCCGGTAATACTTTGAAGATTTGCCACATGACGGCTCAGGACAGTAAGATCCGTTTGATTAACGCTCCCATCATCATTTACATCACCGCAGGCAATTTTTACGCTAGGAATGACTTTCGTTTCTTCCCATCCGCACACAGCGCAGGCCCGCTTGCTCAATCCTTCCGTTGTACGGGTCGCTTCCGTTACCGTCCGCCAATCGCCAAAGCTATGCGCCGCTGTGCTGCTGATCGCTCCGCAGGCGCAGGTATGCCAGTGGTAGGTAGCATCGAAATTCCATGCCGAACTGTAACTGTGCCCGGTAGCGGGAATAGTTTCCTCTTGCTTGTAGCCGCATTCACTGCATATACGGTAGCGGCTGCCACTTGCAGCATGAGTTGCCGCCGTGGTAGTGACCCAGCTGCCAAAGCTATGCGCCGCTGTGCTGCTGATCGCTCCGCAGGAGCAGGTGTGCCAGTGGGAAGCGGCATCGGTGCGCCAAACGGTGGTATCATAGGCGTGTCCCATGGCTGGGACATCTACTCTCTCTATGTTTCCACAGTTTGAGCAAACTCTATAGTTGAAACCCTTTTGTACGTGTGTCGCAACAATTCCCGGTTTCCAATCACCATAATTATGTCCTGCAGCGGAAATCGTCCTTGTGTATGAATAACCGCAGTCAGAACAAGTTAGGATTTCCGTACCGTTTTCCTCGCAAGTTGCCTTTTTTACTATTGAGTTCTCAAATGTATGTACAGTGCTATCAGTTTTTGAACCGCAAAAGCATTCTTTCCAATGGAATTTTGTGTCATATTTCCATTGATAAACATGGTCACTTTTATCCTGCCTGTCGCCGCAATTACATTCATGCCAATGAGACAAAGTACTATACGACCATTTCTCGCTATAATGATGTCCTGCGGCAGGAAGAACGATTAGTCCGGAGAGTATCTCTCCGCAATATTTACACCGTGTTCCCTGCGTATATCCATCTACTGTGCAGGTCGGCGTCTTCTCGTAGATATTTTCTACCGCTGCATGGTCACATGGTACCTGTGGTTGAAACCGTAATTGCGGATAAGGATATGATAATGTGTTATTTATCATCCATACCTCATTGAAATCAAAGCCAAAATACATAGATTTTAATTTTATCTGAGTTTCACTTAGCGGTGTAGCCTTGGGTGAATCCGCGCTCCCCATTAAGTAATAACACTGTGTTAGCGTACCGGAATTGGAAATAGCATCTTTATGAAAACCACTTACCCTTTCTAATGTAAGCGTACCGCCCCGTACATGGCCGATATTGTAGCAATGTGTTGCATTACCTGTCCCGGTTATTCCACCGGCAAAGACCTTGGCTAAACTGATATCTCCGGAACAGTATTCTGTAACATCGGCTACATTATAACAATCGGTAATCGTTCCTGACGAAAGACCTGCAATACCTCCGATATAGCTCAAGGCACAGGGCAAGTCCCACCAGGCCTGTATACTCCCCAAATTGTAGCACTCTTGAATAGTGGACATTGCTGCAAAACCCACTATTCCCCCAACATAGTTGCTTCCCTGAATGGTGGACATATTACAACAGTGCTTGATAGTTGCGTTCTTGGAATAGCCTACAATACCGCCAACATAACTATATATTTCTCTGTGCCATATGCTTCCACTCACAGAGCAGCCTTCAATAACACCTGTTGCCACTGCTGCTATTGTTCCGGTACACGGGCAATCAGAGGTTTTTGTTGAACTGCAAGAATTCTTGATATTTGCACTCTGTATGTTCAAATCCCGCACTACGCCCTTTACGGAAACAAACAAGCCCATACGAGCCGCATCAGCATCTATTCGCATTCCGATAATTGAGTAACCGTTTCCGTCAAATACACCGGTAAAATCAGAATACGATTGCCATTGATTGTCATAGCCAATGGGCCACCACCCTTTTCCACTGTAATCCCACTCACCATCCTTTGCAGTAGCCTCTGTCAAGTCAATATCGTTCATTAGGATATAATGACCGGCCAGATTATTGCGAACACAGTATAAATCCTCAACTGTCCGAATTTCTATGTAAGAGGAATCCTCTGCCATAGTAACTGGTGCTAAACTCACCACCAGCAGCAGCACCAGCAATGCGGATATTAATCTTTTTTTCATTCCGCTCCTCCTCCCGCAATAAAAAAGTGCGCAGCAGTCGCTGCGCACCGAAAAATACACAGCTCCCATTGCTGCGACACAAGGATAAGTTCCCACGAAGGTATGCTTATTTGAGCGTGTATTTTTACAAATGTAAAAATACACACCTTCGAAAGAAACTATTCCCTTGTGTCGCAAGTTTATTTTACCACACGCTTTTTATCCCCGTCAACTGTCATAACCATAGAATATCTCCGCCGCTGTTTTTACAGAATTGCCAAAGGTTCGCCCGTTTTTTACCCTCTTCACGCAAAAAAAAGGAGAGCCGGCATCTCTGCCTGCTCTCCTCCCTCTGTTCGCGTCTATTCCGTGTTTTCGCCGCGCAGCAGCCGCCGCGCCAATGCCGTCAGATCCGCGGCATCCACCGATTTGATCTCGTCCACATCGGCAGCATCCAGACTGTCGCCGGTCAGCTCCTCTGTCCCTGCAACGTGCCGGCACAGTGCGGTAAGATCGGCATCGTCCAGATATCCGTCGCCGTTGACATCACCCGGTGCATAGAGCGCCACCGCAAATATGTCATAGTCCCGATAGCTGTATCCGCAGACCGTACAGGTGTGGGTGGTATAACCCGGCTCGTCCCGCGTTGCCGGCGTCACCGTTTCGGTAAAGCTGTGGCTCTGGGGCGTACTGCTTACGCCACAGGTGCATACCTGCCAGTGCCCGTTCTCATCATACTGCCATGCGTCGCCGAAATCATGCTGACACGCCGTCCATTGCGCCGTCAGCTTGATCTGGCTGTTCAGCACGCGGTAAGCCTCCCCCGCCGGATAGATAGCCGCCCCGTCGGACCATCCCGCAAAGACGTACCCCGTCTTCTTCGGCGCCGCCGCCAGCATCAGATTCTCACCGAAGGTTACCCCGGTCGGGGAAACCGCCGTCCCGCCGGCGGTATCATAGGTCACGGTGCAGGTCGTCCTGATGCCGATATGGAACACGGAATCTACCACGGTATGTATCTTGCCGTCATAGTCCTTGGCAGTGACCACATAACGGTAGCTGCCCTTTTCCAGCTTTCCGAACTTAATATTGCTGTCCACGCCGTCCCATTTCAGGTTGTAGGTGCCGTAGTACCAGTCCCGGTCATAGCTTGTTGCCGCACTCCCCGCCGCATCATATGCCGCAGCTGTCACGTTGAGAATGGGCTTGTTGGAGTTCACCGTTCCCCGCAGCACGAAAGACGGCAGAGATCCGTAAAAACCGCTGGGGCAGGTAACATCCGATATCGTCAGCGTGGTGTCGGCAGTCGTGATCGCTTCCGCCGTCCCCACGTATTTGGGCCAGAATGTGTCTCTGGCATTGATGCCCCGTTTGTAGCCGCTGGCGGATTGGGTCGCCGGACGCTCATACCAGAAGCAGAACGTATATCCTACATAATAGGTGCCCGCCGGCGTGTTCTCCACCGCCCGAATGCGGCTCATGGTGTCATTATAGTTTCCGCTGTCATACAGGTCGTGCTTCAGGAAATAGAGTTGCCCCACCAGCAGATACTGATCGTCCTGCGTATATCCTTTTTGGGCGCAATAAGCGGTAATCTTTTTCTGCGTATCATTTTGCAAAATGTAGTTTTCGATCTCGCTGCGGCGCCCGTTCCACATACAGATACCATAGCTCTTGATCCCGTTGCTGTCATTGACATATAGTTCAGGATTGTAGTTGTGAGATGGAGCGCCTACCTCCGCGTTGATGTTCGTCAGAATACCGCAGGCAATGGCCTCGGCATTGGCGCCAAACCCCATCTCGTCCCGCAAAAACTCATAGATCAGCGTTTCCCGCATTTCCCTCGTGTTGTCCGCAGAAACATCGCGCAGCAGCGGTACCAGCAGCACCGCACAGAGGAGCAGACAGAGTATGGACTTGATCAGGCGTTTTTTGGACATCGTTCGCTCCTCCTCTCCTTTTTTCGAACTTCAGTATACAACAATTTACTGATAATGGCAAGCACTTCCATCCTGGCAAAAAAAGGGTACGGGTCGCTGCCCGCACCCTTTTCCCTTTAGAACCACCCCATCAGCTTGCAGAAATTATACGCCAGCTTCAACCCGTAGAAGACGATCACCGCGCCGCAGACCTTGTTCAGAATGGTCAGTACCTTCTCGTTGATCTTGCTGCCTGTCAGTGAGATCAACGTACCCAGGAAGTTGAACCACAGCAGGGATGCGCTGGCGAATCCGGCGATAAAGTAGCCGTCCGTGCCCTCCGGCAAAGTCGCCCTGTAGGCGCCCAGCATCATGGTGCCGTCGATAATGGCCTGTGGGTTGAACCATGTCACCACACAGGCGGTAGCCGCCGCCTTCCAAAGGGGTACGTTCACGTCCTTGCCGCCCTCCAGGCTGGCTTTTGACCGCACCAGTCCGATGCCGATGTAGATCACCAGCAGCGAGCCGATACCCAAAATGACCTTTTGCAGCCAGGGCAGCGCCTCCATCAGCGCACCGGCTCCCAGAAAGCAGGCTAAACCAAGGGTAATATCAAAGAAAATGACGATAAAAATGGTGGGATACAGCCGTTTCCGCTTTTGGGTCAGCGCCGTATCAATAACAAACAGATTCTGCATACCAATGGGGGCACAGTAGCTGATGCCCAGCAGAAGTCCCTGAAAATAAGTAGGCATTTTTTATTTACTCCTCTTTTCTTATCTGGTATACTCATCATAGCACAATCTGTCGGAAAAGCAAGAAGGCACATTCTTCTAATCAGGTCAGGAGGAACTTACCATGTCGAACACTCATTATGACTGCCCCTGTATGGAGCGCTGTCCGCTGCACCATGCCATGGATATCATCGGCGGCAAATGGAAGGTACAGATCATCTGCGCTCTGTGCAACGCCGATACGCTGCGCTATAATGCCCTGCGCGCCAAACTGGACGGCGTCAGCAATACCGTCCTCGCCGCCGCATTGAAAGAGCTGGAGCAGGACGGTCTGGTGATCCGCACTGTCTACCCGGAGGTACCCGTTCGGGTGGAGTACAGTCCTACGGAGAACTGCCGCAGGCTGCTCCCTATTTTAGAACAGCTCAGCGACTGGGCAGAAGCCCGTATGCAATAAAAAAGAGAGCCGCGCGGCTCTCTTTTTTATTGCTTTTCCAAAAGTTCTGTCACTTGCTGCACAGTCAACTCTTTCCTCACACATTTCCCGATCTCCTGCGGCAGGATAAAGGTGATTCCCTTTTCACGATTTTTCTTATCGCCTTGCATGACCCACGCCAGTTCCGCCGCTGAATACGGCATTTTTTCGCACAATCCACAGCTTTTCACCGTCGAAAAAATACGCTCACAGGTCGACATTTCGGCAAGTCCCAGATCCACAGCCATACGGGCTTCCGTCACCAGTCCCATCGCCACGGCTTTTCCGTGGGGCACGGTGTAACCGCTCAGCTTTTCGATGGCGTGGCCCACAGTATGGCCGGCATTCAGAATTTCACGTATCCCGAGACAGTCAAATTCATCCTGTGCAACGATGTGGGCTTTCAGTTGGATACACGCAACGATTTGTTCTTCCAAATCGTCCTGTCCAAGACGGTCTAAAATCGAATTTCTGCCGATAATGCCGTACTTGATGACCTCGCCCATTCCGGCAGCAAACTGCTGCGGCGGCAGGGTTTGCAGGGTTTTGGTATCCGCGACAACAAGCTTCGGCTGGTGAAATGCACCCACCAGGTTTTTCCCTGTCGGCAAATCAATTCCCGTCTTGCCGCCCACGGCGGAGTCCACCATGGCAAGGAGGGTCGTAGGGACCTGTACCACGTCAATACCGCGCTGATAGATTGCCGCGGCAAAACCCGCCAGATCGCCCACTACGCCGCCGCCGAGAGCAATAAGCGTGTCATTTCTTCGGACTCTGTTTTCCGCCAAAAAGTTCAGCAGCTCTCCCAAAATACTAATATTTTTATAGATTTCTCCTTGCGGAATTACATATTTCAGTGCAAAAAGGTTCTCTGTTTCTAAGCTGTTTTTCAGAACGTCACCATAAAGTCCGTCCACGAGGTCATCGGTCACGATAACCAGTCGATTGGATCTACATACGGGTTTCAACAGTTTCCCCGCTTCCTGCATCAGTCCCGCGCCGATGAAAACGTCATAAGGCGCAGAACCATTTACATGAACTTTTTTCATAAATTTTCGCGGAATTCCACCGCTTTTTTCACCTTTTCCGCCAGCTGCAGCATTCCCTCACCGGTAAGCTGCTGTTCCGCATCGGAAAGGGCTTTTTCCGGTGTGGGATGCATCTCGATCTCCAGTCCGTCGCAGCCTGCCGCCACCGCCGCAAGGCTCATGGGCAGCACCAATTCGCGGCGCCCCGTTGCGTGGGAGGGATCGACAATTATTGGTAAATGTGTCAGAGTCTTCAACGCCGGAACAGCGCTTAAATCCAAGGTATTCCGGGTATAAGGCTCGAAGGTTCGTATCCCCCTTTCGCACAAAATTACCTGGGAATTATTGGAAGATAAAATGTACTCAGCAGAGTTGAGAAACTCCTCCAAGGTGGCGGTCATGCCGCGCTTGAGAAGGATGGGTTTATTCGTCTTTCCCACTTCCTCCAAAAGGCTGAAATTCTGCATATTTCGGGCGCCAATCTGGATAAAATCGGCGTGTTTTGCCACAAATTCCACATCTCTGGTATCTGTTACCTCTGTAATGATCGGCAGGTCGTATTCTTTTCCGGCTTTTTCCAGCATCAAAAGTCCCTCTCTGCCCAGTCCCCGAAAGGAGTAAGGGGACATTCTGGGCTTGAAGGTGCCGCCCCGCAAAACGTTGGCACCACAGGCTTTGACCCACTTTGCCGCCTCCATGATCTGGGTTTCAGACTCCACGCTGCAGGGCCCTGCGATCAGCAGAAAATCCCTGCCAACGCAGAGGTTTCCCACCGTAAAACAGGTCGTCTCCTGTCCCTCTTTTCGTACTGCATATTTCAGTCCGTCCATGCCTGTTCCTCGTTCCTTTTCTCCCTTTTTCCCCTGCAAAATGTCCAAAAAGTAACCACAAAAAGGGAAAAAAGTCCTATCAAAATGGGTAAAATGGGAAGTTTATCCCCGATAGCCGATCTCATCCGCCAGCTTCTGCTCCAAAATCACCACGGCGTCACGGTGCAGACGCAGGAAAGTCGCCGGACATTTGGGGTCGATCTTGTCGTTTAAGAGCAGCTGACGCATGGCGTCCTGCTTGCTGCCCGATACGATCATCAGCAGCTTCCCGGCCCGCATGATATTGCCCATGCCCATGGTGACGGCATAGCGGGGCACCTCATCACGGCTTTGGAAAAATCTCTGGTTGGCGTCGATGGTGCTCTCGTCCAGCGTCTCCTGATGGGCGCCGTCATAGAGGGCGGCACCGGGCTCGTTGAAGCCCAGGTGGCCGTCGGGTCCCACGCCCAATACCTGGACGTCGATGTCCGTTTTATCCAGCACGGCGTTGAACTCCCGGAGATTGGCTTCCACGTCGCCGATCCCCTTTGCCACATAGGTGTTGTTCTTGTCGATATTGATATGGTCGAACAGGTTGTCATTCATAAAGTAGCGGTAACTCTGGTCGTGGGTGGGCGCAAGACCCACGTACTCGTCCAGATTGACGCTGTGGACTTGGGAGAAATCCAGTCCCTCTTCATGGCAGCGGCGGGAGAGCTCCCGATACATGCCCACGGGACTGGAGCCTGTGGCAAGACCCAGAGTGCAGTCCGGCTTTTCCCGGACGATCTTCTCGATGATATCCGCGCCGAGGCGGCTGACCTCGGCATAGTCTTTGGCGATGATAACTTTCATGATAAATCTCCTTTTCGTGGGCGGACAGAGTCGTCCGCCCCTACGGGTGGTCTTTGGGGGCGGCCGCAAGGGTCGCCCCTACAGTTGGGGGTTGGCGGGTCGTCGAGGACGACGACCCCTACGAAATTACTTTTTTAAGACGATATGGTCTTTGTCCTTATAGATGCTCTTGGCGGGGATCACGCCGCGGACACAGGACACGGGGTAGATATTGCTGTCCCTGCCGACAACGGTGCCGGGGTTGAGGACGCTGTTGCAGCCCACCTCCACCCGGTCGCCCAGCATGGCGCCCACCTTCTTGCGCCCGGTGGCAATGACTTCTTCGCCGTCTTTTACTTCCACGAGCAATTTGTCGGACTTGACGTTACTGGTGATGGAGCCGGCGCCCATGTGAGACTTATACCCCAGGATGGAGTCACCCACATAGTTATAGTGGGGCACCTGTACGTTATCAAAAAGAATGACGTTTTTCAGCTCGGTGGAGTTGCCCACCACGCAGTCGTCCCCCACCAGGGCATTGCCCCGGATAAAGGCGCCGGGGCGTACCTCGGTGCGGTGGCCGACGATGCAGGGGCCTTTGATGTAGTTATTGGGGTAGATGACCGCGTCTCTGGCGATCCACACGTTTTCGGCGGTATTGTCGTATTCGTCGGCGGGCAAAGTCTCACCGAGGGAAACGATCAGGTCACCGATGCCGGCAAGGGCTTCCCAGGGATAGGTAAAGCCTTGCAGGTAATCCGATGCCTTGGTATGAGACAGGTCAAATAAATCAGTGATTTTGTACATGGTTTGTTTCCTTTCTTGAGGAAAGTAAAAAAATGGAAAGTTGAAAATGGAAAATTAAGGTGCCGGCAAATTGGAATTTGCCGACGATTTGGAATGGCGGCGGGGTCAGGGGACCCCGCCCTACGGAGGGGCGGATTATCGCGGGCGACCGCAAGGGTCGCCCCTACAATGCGGCGCGCCGAGTCGTCGCGCCCTACGAAATCATCTGATTTCGATGAGATGACCGCTTTGCTCCATGGCGGCGATGATGGTGTCCACGTTCTTTTCACACTCCGCATCGCTGCCCGCTTCCGCCATGACCCGCAGGACCGGCACCGTGCCGCTCTTGCGGAGCAGGACACGGCCGCTGTCGCCCAAACGGGCGGTGCAATCCTCCACAGCCTTTTGGACGGCGGGGTCATTCAAGGTGGCATCCTTGTCATCTACTCTGACATTTTTCAGCACCTGGGGATACATGGTGACATCCTGTGCCAGTACGCTCAGGGGCAGGTGAGTCTCGATCATCACGCTCATCAGCATAATAGCGCTGATCAGGCCATCGCCGGTATGGGCATATTTACGGAAGATGATATGGCCGGACTGTTCGCCGCCGATGAGGTGACCGCCCGCCTTCATATTCTCATAGACGTAACGATCGCCCACAGCGGTCTTTTCATAGCCGATGCCGATCTTATCCAGCGCCTTATACAACCCAAAGTTGGACATGACGGTGGTGACCACCGTATTATCGGGCAGGCGTCCGTTGTCCTTCATGAACTTGGCGCAGATGTACATGATCTTATCGCCGTTGATGACCTCGCCCCGTTCATCCACGGCAAGGCAGCGGTCTGCATCACCGTCAAAGGCGAAGCCCACCTCCGCATGGATCTCCCGCACATAGCGCTGCAGATCCTCGATATGGGTAGAGCCGCAGTCCCTATTGATATTGACGCCGTCCGGCTCGGCATGGATGACGTGGGTCTTGGCGCCCAGGGCATCGAACACCGCTCTGCCGATCATCCAGGAGCTGCCGTTGGCGCAGTCCAGCGCCACCTTGCAGTTATCAAAGGGGCGGGTGGCCAGATTGGTAAGATAACCGATATAGCGGTTTCTGCCGGAGTAGAAGTCCACGGTACAGCCCACGGCTGCCTCGCTTGCCCAGGGCAGTTCGCCCATCTCGCCATCCAGATAGCGCTCGATCTCATCCAGGAAAGCATCGTCCATCTTCTCGCCCACGCCGTTCATCAGCTTGATACCGTTATCGCAGAACGGATTGTGGCTGGCGGAGATCATCACGCCGCAGTCAAAATTCTCGGTACGGGTGATATAACTGACGCAGGGAGTGGTAGTGACATGGAGAAGGTAGGCGTCCGCGCCGCCGGAGGTGATACCCGCCGCCAGGGCGGATTCGTACATGTAGGAGGAACGGCGCGTATCCTTACCGATAACGATACGGGCACGATCCGAGGTGTGACGGCCGGCAAAATACCAGCCCAAAAAGCGGCCGGTCCGGAAAGCGTGCATCGCCGTCAGGTCAACGCCTGCCTTGCCGCGAAAGCCGTCTGTGCCGAAATATTTACTCATGTTTCTGTTTCTCCTTTTTTCGGAAATGGGAGACCAGGCCGCGCAGCAGCCGATCGACCCGGTCCGATCATAAGCCCCTCTGTTTTGCGGTCACCCGCATATTTACAGGCCTATGTCACATGGTCGGACTCCACGGGAGAGCACCCGCCGAACTTTCGATAACACCGCTTTGGCACGGTGCAACAGCGCATATACGCTGAAAGCTCTCCTCCTCGTTATCCTGTCCGCTTTGGAACGCAGGCAGGCACATGGCGCTTTTTTGTTGGCAAAAAGCCAAGATCCTCCTTCCTTTTCTGCGCATGACATGACAAGTTATTATAGCATCCTATTACAGGATATGCAAGAGCGGATCGCGGCAAAGCCTCTTTCTTGCAAAAAACGCTTTTCTTTTAGAGGGGGATATGGTAGAATGGACGCTACTGGAGGGAATGCCCTTGAAGATCTATTGGAAAAAACCGCATCCCCACACCGCCTTTGGGCAGGTGTGCTCGGAGCTGGCACAGCGCTTTTTTTCCCACGATATCGGACGGGACAGTGCGGCGCTGGCCTACTATCTGCTGTTTGCCCTTTTCCCGCTGCTGATCCTGGCCAGTCTGGTCATCGGCGCACTCAGAATAGACGCCAGCTCCATCGTCAATGATCTGGCACAGTTCACGCCGACAGATGTTTCCGGTGTCATCGGCGGATATCTGGAGTACGCGGTGGGCAATCACAACCGCTATCTGCTGCTGTTCAGTCTGATTTTTTCCATCTGGTTTCCCATGCGGGCTACCAATACGCTGACCCACTCCGTACGCAAGGCCTTCGGCCGGCTGGCGCCGGAAAACAAGCTGAAAAATACGCTGTTCGTGTGCCTGTACTCCCTGCTGCTGATCGTTACCATCAGCGTTGCCATCGTTTTGACGGTGGTGGGCAGGCACACGCTGGAATTCCTGGCACATTTCTTCCGTCTGACAGACCTGTTTATCAACGTATGGGCATACCTGCGCTTTGTGCTGCTGTTCGTGGTCATGGCGCTTGCCATCGGCGTGCTGTATGTGTTGGCTTTGGGGGAGCGGCGGCCTCTGCGGGAGATCATACCCGGCGTGGTCGCCTCGCTGGTGCTGTGGATGGTACTGAGCATGGCTTTTGCCTATTATGTGGGGCACGTGGCGCACTACGCCGTACTCTATGGCTCCGTCGCCACCGCCATCGTGGTGCTGCTGTGGCTATATATGTCCGCCATGTCGCTGATTTTGGGCGCTGAACTGGCGGGGATCCTGAGCGCAAGACGACAGGAGGTATCTGCATGAAGATCATTATCGTGGGAATGGGGAAGGTCGGCTGCGCCATCGCAAGGCAGCTTTCCGATGAGGCGCACGACATCACCGTGGTGGACACCGGCTCTGCCGCTCTGGAGCGCATCGGCGCGGCGCTGGACGTGATGCCCCTTGCCGGCAACGGCGCCAGCATCAGCGTACTGGTGGACGCCGGCGTACGGGATGCGGATCTGGTGATCGCCGTGACGGATTCGGATGAGACCAATCTGGTGTGCTGTCTCATCGCCAAGAAGCTGGGAGCGCGGCATACCGTGGCACGGGTGCGTAATCCGGAATACTATGCCGACGCCAAGCTGCTGCGCAGGGAGATCGGATTGGACGTGGTGATCAATCCCGATCTGGCGGCCGCGCAGGAGATCAGCCGGATCCTCGCGTTCCCCGCAGCGTTCCGGGTGGAGCCTTTTGCCCGGGGACGCGTGGACATGATCGGGTTCCCCGTTATCGACGGGGACGAGATCGCCGGCGTGCCGCTGTGCGAGCTGACCAGAGAACGGCGCGCTGAGGTGCTGATCTGTGCGGCGGAACGGGAGGGGAAATTTCTGATACCCCGGGGAGATTTTGCGCCGCAGGTGGGGGACAGCATTTACATGGTAGGTACCAACGCGGAGCTGCAAAAAATGCTGCGAAGCATCGGGCGAAAGTGGCAGCGGATCCGGACGGTATCCGTTATCGGCGGCAGCCGCATCGCCGAGTATCTGGCTATGGAGTTGAAAAAAACCGGCATAGAGATGCATCTGGTGGAGCAGGACGGCGAGAAATGCGAAAGGCTGGCCGCCAGGCTGCCCCAGGTGATGATCCTTCAGGGCAACGGGGCCGATCACCAGCTTTTACAGGAGGAAAACCTGTTTGCCGCCGATGCGCTGATCTCGCTGACCGGACGGGACGAGGAGAACCTGCTGATCGCAGGCTCCGCCCTGCGCAGCGGCGTGCCCAAGGTGGTGGCCAAGATGAGCCGCCCCAACTACATGGAGCTGGTGAAGGAGATCGGCATAGACAGCATCATCTCCCCCAAGGACATTGTGGCAAACCAGATCACCCGATACGTCCGGGCCCTTGCCAACTCCCGGGGCAGCAGCGTAGAGCGGCTGTATAAGATGTTCGGCGGCGAGGTGGAGGCGCTGGAGTTCCTGGCTGCGGCACAGAGCCCGCTGACGGGAAAGCCGCTGAAGGACCTGCGGATAAAAAGCGGCATTCTGATCGCCGCCATCGCACGGGACGAGGAGATCCTCATTCCCGGCGGCAGCACCTGTATCTGCCCGGGTGACCGGGTCGTGGTGGTATCGAGGCAGCAGGAATTGAGCGACCTGAAGGATATATTGGCGTAAAGCAATCCCCCAGTCGCCTAACGGCGACAGCCCCCTTTGCACAAGGGGGCCTTGACGGGCGACCGCAAGGGTCGCCCCTACGAAAAAAATAGCACCCTCTGGGGTGGGATTTTTTATAACTTCTTTTCCAGGAGGACAAGACCTACCCCCGGAATACCGTTGAACACCGTGGGGACGACGGCCGCTTCGCGGTAGCCCAGCTTGGCGTAGAGCCGACGGGCAATGGCGTTGCGGGCATTGGTGTCAATGCGGACCACGGTACAGCCACGGCGGCGGGCTTCTTCCTCATAATAGGCGATAAAGGCGGTACCGTATCCTCTGCCTTTACACTTGGGATCGACCACGAGAGTATGGAGCACAAGCACCTGCTGAGGCGGCGCGGCATAGAGCCAGGGGGCGCCGAAGTAACAGTCCACCTGCTCGGCATTGATGCGGCACACGGCGATAACGGCACCGCTTTCCTCCATGACATAGAGGTCGCCACGGGACAGACCTGTTTCCACGACCTTGACCGTGGGGTAGACATCACGCAGCCAGCCGGTGGTGGTACGCCCGGCCTCCTCCTCGGTATGGATGGCGTCGAACAGCGCGACGACTGCCGCGGTATCGGCGGCGGTGGCTTTACGGATCAGCATAGACGGCTCCTTTCTTTAGCGGATCAAGCCGAAACAGGCGGCAATACACAGCTGCGCCAAAAGGATGACGGGCAGACCGTACTTGAAATACCCGTGTCTGGTCTTATGGTGAAAATAATTCATGCCGGCAATGGCACCCACGCTGCCGCCGATGGCGGCGACGCCCAAAAGTACCTTTTCCGGAATGCGCCACGCGCCCTTTTTCGCCTTGTATTTATCGGCGCCGTATAGAACAAACGCCGCTATATTGATCAGAATCAGGTAGATGTACAGTAGTTTCATATCAGTTTACATAATTCACTTGCCGTTTGGGCGGCAAGGCGGGCGTTGTTGTAGACCAACTGGATATTGCTGCTGAGGCTGTCGCCCCCCGTGATGTCCTTGATCTTCGCCAGAAGGAAGGGCGTGGTCTCCTTGCCGTGGATGCCCAATGCCTTGGCTTCTGCCACTGCCTTGTCGATGGCGGCGTTGATCACGGCGGCGTCCATGCTATATTCCTCGGGGATGGGATTGGTGACCAGCATACCGCCCTTGAGACCCATGGCACGCTGGGCATGGAACGCCTTGGCAAGCTCCGCAGGCGTGTCCAGCCGATAATCCACGCCGAAGCCGGACTTGCGGGTATAGAACGCGGGGAGCTCCGAGGTGCCGTAGCCGATAACGGGGACGCCCTTGGTCTCCAGATATTCCAGAGTCAATCCCAGATCCAGAATGGACTTGGCGCCGGCGCAGATGACCATGACGGGGGTCTGGGACAGCTCCTCCAGATCGGCGGAGATATCCATTGTGGTCTCGGCACCCCGGTGGACACCGCCGATGCCGCCGGTAGCAAACACGGAGATACCCGCCATGTGGGCGATCATCATGGTGGTGGTGACGGTGGTGGCGCCGTCCATACCCTTGGCGATCAGCACGGGCAGGTCGCGGCGGCTGGCCTTGGTGACGGCGGTGCCGGTCTTGCCCAGATAGTCGATCTCGTCGGCAGAGAGTCCCGCCTTGAGGCGGCCCTTGATGACGGCAATGGTGGCGGGAACGGCACCGTTCTCGCGGATGATGTTCTCCACGTTGAGAGCGGTCTCCACATTCTGGGGATAGGGCATTCCGTGGGAGATGATGGTGCTCTCCAGGGCAACCACGGGTTTGCCGGATTTCAGCGCCTTCTGTACTTCGGGGGCGACGTCAAGATAGGGGTTCATGGGGTTCTGCGCCTCATCAATCATCTTAGAAGCTATCGCCAAATCTAAAAATCCCATATAGTTCAATCCTTTCAGTTTTGGTATATGCGGGCGGATGTGGGCATCCGCCCCTACGGGGTATTACGGATTCCCACGCCAGTGTGCACACTGGCTCGG